>NZ_JALQDH010000060.1:0-99938 GCF_023631365.1 Caballeronia sp. INML2
TGTTCAGGCATCCAAGGTTAACCGTTTCGAAGGAAAGTAAACAGCCCTCCCGGGCTCTTTTTGAACTGGCCTTTTAGGGAAATGAGCAATGCGGAGCAGGCGAGGGCGCTGGAGAAAGGCACCATCGATATCGGTTTGCTGCATACGCCCGTCGCGGTGGGCGGACGCATGCGCGAGAAGCTGATCGTAAGAGAACGCTTGCTGGCCGTGCTGCCGCGCGCTTTTGCAGTCGGCGAAGATGGAAAAGTAGGCCTGAAGGACCTATCCGATGCGGGGCTGGTGTGGTTCCCCGGCGATCAGTTGCCGGTCGTGCGCGCGGGCATCCTGAGTGCTTTTCGTAAAGCGGGCTGCGAGGCGAATGTCGTGCAGGACGCGAATCGCTCGCTGACCGTGCTTGCCTGCGTTGCGGCGGGATGCGGCGCATCGCTTTTGCCGCAATCGGTAACCGCGCTGCAATTTGCCGGCGTGCGCTTTTGCGATGTGCGCGACGGGGATAACCTGCCGCAATTCGAACTCAGCGCAATATGGCCGACGCGCTCGCGTCCTACACTCGCGGATCGCTTCGCAGCCTTGCTCGAAGCATGAGGAGACATGCATGAACGAGATTCCGAACGATCTGCCGCTGCCGGATGGCATTCGCGCGCGCATGATCGAGAACGGCAATGGCCTTTCGATGCACGTGCTCGAAGCCGGGTTCGACGCGCCTGGGAGGCCATGCATCGTGCTACTGCACGGCTTTCCGGAACTCGCCTATAGCTGGCGAAAGGTCATGAAGCCGCTCGCGGATGCGGGGTTTTATGTCATCGCACCCGATCAGCGAGGTTATGGACGCACGATGGGCGGCGCTACCTTATTCGATGCCGATCTCGACGAGTTCAACTTTCCGAACCTCGTGCGCGATGTACTCGGTCTCGTATCGGCACTCGGTTATCGCAGGGTTGCATCGGTAATCGGTCATGATTTCGGCTCGCCCGTCGCCGCGTGGTGTGCATTGATTCGCCCGGATGTGTTCGCGTCCGTCGTCATGATGAGCGCGCCCTTCGCGGGGCCGCCCGCATTCGCGTTCAATACCGCGAAGAACGACGCGAGGCTCGCGCGCGTCGAAACGGCTCCATCGGTGATGGCGGAGGCCGTGGCCGGGCTCGCATCGCTCGATCCGCCGCGCAAGCACTATCAATGGTATTACTCGGGCGCGCAGGCCAATGACGATATGCGGCACGCGCCGCAAGGGCTCGCCGCATTCTTGCGCGCGTATTACCACGTCAAGAGCGCGGACTGGCCGGGCAATCATCCTCATCCGCTTGGGTCGGTGACACCGGATCAACTCGCGATGCTGCCGACGTATTACGTCATGCATGCGGATGCAACGATGCCGCAGACCGTCGCGGAACATATGCCCGCTGCGGATCATATCGCGACCTGCGCGTGGCTGCCCGATCGGGATTTGAACGTCTATGCAAGCGAATATGCGCGCACCGGATTTCAGGGCGGATTGAACTGGTATCGCTGCGGCACCGACCCGCGCTATGCGGCCGATTTACGGACCTGGTCGGGACGCACGATCGACGTGCCCTCATGCTTCATCGCGGGCGCTAGCGATTGGGGCTGCTACCAGCGTCCGGGCGACTTCGAAGCGATGCGCGTCCTGGCGTGCACCGATTTTCGCGCGACGCATCTGATTGAAGGCGCGGGGCATTGGGTGCAACAGGAACAACCGAGTACAGTCGCCAGTCGCATTCTGCGCTTTCTGCGGCAGGATGCGCCCGCCATCTAGCGTGTGTGCCTGAAAGTTGTATCGAGACGTGTATGACGTTTCTTGATGTAAGAGCTGCCGATGCGTCGGCGATTTTCAGGAACTTCATCAAAAGCGCGATTGTCCACGAGCCTCGCGGCCTTTGAAGGTCGGCATCAACCGCGAGGAGAGTATCGATGGATAAAGGACGTGTTGCCGCGCTCGACGCAGGCCGGGCGCTCGCGATCGTCGGGGTAGTTGCAGTACACCTGTCGTTTCAGTTCCCCAATCTGCCCGGTGCAGTGACGCTCATTGCGCGCATGGGCCAATATGGCGTGCAGTTATTTTTCGTGATCAGCGCGATCACGATCTTCATGACGCTCGAAATGGATCACGCGCGCTGCGCGGATGCGCGTCATGTCACGCTGCGCTTCTATATCAAGCGCTTCTTTCGCATAGCACCGCTGTATTACGCGGCGATTGCGGTATATGGCCTCATCAGCTATGGCGCGACGCGCTCGGGCATCGAGCGTGCATGGGTTCTCGGTGCGCATGGCCCGATGGACGTGTTGCTCAACATGCTCTTTCTGCATGCGCTTTCGCCGACCGCAATCAATAACGTCGTGCCTGGAGGATGGTCGATCGGTGTCGAAATGCTGTTCTACATGATTGCGCCGCTGCTGTTTTTCCTCGCGATGAATCGCGCGCGCCTGTTGGTCGCTACGGTCTTGCTGCTGTGTCTCTCGTATGCGGCGATGTCGATGAGCGATTGCAACGGCGGCCTCGACTGCAATGTCGCCAATAACACCTTCAGCTACTTTTGGCCGCCCGTGCAAGGACCGTGCTTCATCGTCGGCATGTGGGGCTGGTATGCATTCCGCCCGCATTTGCTCGGCGCATCCGATGTCACGCGGCGCGTATCGTGGCTTTATTTTTCGCTTGCACTGGGTTTCGCACTCGCGACCGCTGCGCTCGGCGTATGGCTCGACAAGGCGCATGCGCTCGCGCCCGTATTCGCCGCATGCAGTGCCGTGGCGTTTCTGCTGTTCGTGTGTTCACATCACGCCCGCAAACGTCGCGATAGCGCGCCGGCAGCGCCGCGCGCCCGGTTCGTCCGACACTGCGCCGCCGCGCTCGGACGCGAAAGTTATGGTATTTATCTCTGGCACTTCATATGCGTCTACATGACGTTTCATTTCTTCGACCGCACGTTCGGAGAGAAGAATGGCGAGACTTCACTCGCCCTATTCGGCGCGACGCTGATCGCTGTGCTCGTCGTCTCCTATGTACTGTCACGCGTGTCGGATCGACTGATTCAAGGGCGTGCAACACGCTTGTCGAGACGCCTGCTCGCATGGGTCGATCGACGTTTTCACCTGACGCATGACGCCTAGCCGTGAGGATGCGATGCGCCGCGAACGGTGTGCGGGCTTCGCATCGAATGTAGTGATTTCACGCCGTGTCCACGCGTGCGATACAACACCATGCTCGCGGCGAGCGTCGCGAGTTCTGTGACGGCGACGGTCATCCAGATGCCATTAGGCCCGAACCATTGAGTGAGTAGCCACAGCATCGTCAACAGCAACACCCAGCTACGCAGCAGCGCGACGATCATCGAAGCGAGCGGCGCCTCGATGGCAGTCAGATAGCCGCTGATCGCGACATTGATTGCGGCCGGCAGGAACGCGAGTGCACACCACGGCAAGGCGTCGCGCAGAAGCGCTTGCGCCGCCGCACTATCGGGCACGAAGAGCGCGCCCAGCGGTTGTGCAAGCGTGAGAAACGCGAAGGCGGCGGCGAGCGCGAAACCGGCGGTAACCAGGATGCCGATCGAAAATGCGCGCGATACGGCGTGCGCGTTGCCCGCGCCGCGCTGAAAGCTCACGATCGGTTGCATGCTCTGCACGAGCGCGACCATCGTGACCGACGCGATCATCGTCATGTATTCGACGACTGCGAACGCGACGAGACCCGTTTCGCCCAGCCAGCGCAACACCGCGTGATTGAATGCGAAGAGCGTGACGCTCGGCGCGATCTCGCCGAGAAACTCTGATCCGCCGTTATAGGCCATGCGCCACGCATGGTCGAGGCGTGCGAATGCACGGGCGACGGGACGAACGTGTTGCGCCCTCACGAAGTGATAGGCCAGCATGGGGATGCAAGCAAGCGCCTGACTGATGCCCGAAGCAAGCGCCGCGCCGCGCATGCCCCATTGCATGTGACTCACCATCCACCATGTCAACGCGACGTCGGCGATGCCGCCCGCGATCAGGCAGACGAGCCCGAAACTCGCCGCACCCTCGATGCGCAAGAAGAGTTCGAGTGCATAACATGCTGTCGGAAAGAGAACGAAAGGCGCATAGGCATGCAGGAAATCGTTTGCGAGTCGCGCGAGTTCGCCGCGAGCGCCTGTCCATTGCACGAAGGTATCGGCATAAGAATGAGTCGCGAGTGCGAACGCCACGCCGGAGAACCCCAACAGCCAGAGCGCCTGCGTGAACGCTTCCGCGGCCTCGCGTTCGCGCTGCTCGCCGAGCAATCGCGAGACGAGCGTCGATCCGCCGACACCGATCATCACGCTGAACGCGTAGGGCAGATAAAGCAAAGGGACGAGCAGATTCAACGCGGCAAGCGCATCGGCGCCGACATGACGTCCGATGAAGATGCCGCTGATGACCGAATGCATGCAGTACACCCATGCGGCAAGCACGGTGGGTACGGCGAAGTTCGAATATTGACGAACGAGCGAAATGTTGTTGTTGAGCGAAACCATGACTGACTACCCGAGATAACTCGCAGACACGCCAATACGAGCGCGACGCATTCGACGTGCGAGGCAAAAGCTTATGGCATGGCGCATGAGCGCTGTATGAGCGCGCCGATGAAGCTCAGGCGGGCCGCATATGAATGAAACGAGACTGCGTAGCGCGCGGTCTGGCGGCGCGAGAAAACGCCAGCGGGCTAGAGAGGAAAGACGTGACGGGCCTGACGGCGCATGATGCGCGTATGCCGCTTCAGGTTTTCACCATGCATCGAATGCGATGCGGTGATTGGAGTGGCGAGCGCGAATGAAGGTTCCTTCGCGTGCTCTTAAGCGAATCATGATTCGCACAGGATCGTTAAAAGCTAGGTTCCGGATGCCTCCAGGGGCCGATCCGTTTTCGCGCGCAAGCCATAGGCGGTGAGCATGCGATACAGCGTGACACGAGAAATCCCCAATTCATCCGCGGCTTCACCGAGACGTCCGCGGTGACGCAACAGCGCCACTTCGATGGCTTGCCGCTCTGCCGCCTCGCGTGCTTGCGCGAGCGTCATAGGCGCGGCCTCCGCATATTCGCCCAGTTCGAGATCGCTCGCGAGAATCTGCCGTCCTTCGGACATGACGATTGCGCGCCGCACGCGATTGATCAACTCGCGCACATTGCCGGGCCAGCCATAGTTATGAAGCGCCGCGATTGCGCACGGTGCAAAGCCGCGCAGCCGCCGGCTCGCATCCTTTCTGAAGCGATCGAGCATGTGATTCGCGAGCAGTTCGATGTCTTTTCCGCGCACGCGCAGCGGCGGCTCGTCGATCTGCAACACGCACAGGCGATGGTACAAGTCCGCGCGGAAGCGTCCTTCCAGCATCGCCGTTTGCATATCGACGTGCGTCGCGGAGATGATGCGCACATCGACGTCCGTCGTGCCTTGCCCGCCCAGACGCTCGATCTTGCGCTCCTGCAGGAAGCGCAACAGGCTCGCCTGGCTTTCGAGCGGCAAATCGCCGATTTCATCGAGAAAGAGCGTGCCGCCGTCAGCTGCTTCTACACGTCCGATCTTGCGTTGATTCGCGCCGGTGAACGCGCCGCGCTCGTAGCCGAAAAGTTCCGATTGCAGAAGATGCGCCGGTATCGCGCCGCAGTTGATCGCGACGAACGGCTGCTCGCGCCGCACTGAGCGCTCGTGAATCGCAACTGCCGTGAGTTCCTTGCCGGTCCCCGATTCGCCGGAGATGAAAACGGGCGCATCGGTCATTGCGACTTTGCGAATCGAGCGATAGAGCGCCTGCATCGCATCGCAAGAGCCGACCATGCTGCCTTCCCTGCAATCGTCCTTGCGTGGATCATTGCTGGCAGTGTCGTGCAGTGAAACCATCCCGTATGCATGCCCGACTGCGTCGACGATACGGTCCGCGGAAGAGGGCACCGTCACATAGTCGAAGCAGAAATCGCGAATCAGCCTGCAAATCTCGGGGTTGTCGACATGCTCGGCGTCGACGGTCGCGACCCAGCCGATCTGATAACTTGCAAGCAGTGCGGTGAGCGCGGCGGCTTCCGCGGAAAAGCCGCGCGTCGTCAGATCGACGATGCCGGCGGCGGCACGTTTGCCGTGTTTGGCGG
Organism: Caballeronia sp. INML2; assembly: GCF_023631365.1. NCBI lineage: Bacteria > Pseudomonadati > Pseudomonadota > Betaproteobacteria > Burkholderiales > Burkholderiaceae > Caballeronia > Caballeronia sp. INML2. Next base: position 6,112 of record NZ_JALQDH010000060.1, read on the forward strand.
ATTTGGGCGGCTTCGCCGGATCGATGCGCTCGATGGTCCAGCCGCGATCATGCAAGCGCCCGGACAAATCCTCCGATACGGCGCGACCCACGAAGTAGAGTGTTCTGGCTTCCCCGTGCATGGCTTTTCCCGGCTTTTTTAGGTGTAGCGGCCAGTATGCTCCCGGTTGCCGCAATGTAGAACGCCTCGCAAACGATAACCCGATTTTGAATGTTTACATTGATCGGTGGAATCGATTGAAATTGTCAGAGCATTTTTTGCATTACGGCCGTGCTGAAATTTATTGTACGTGCGTGCTTTATCGACTGGGTCATATGCGGTATGGCTTCCATCGCATGCGGCGGCCGGAACGAATTACTTATTCGCTTATGAATATGTTTAGCTATGAAAGTATTTGTGCAGTCGAAACTGGCCCGCGCTGAAATATCAGATAATTATTTCCTTCATGCATTTTTTGAATTTGCGGCGCACACATTGCGGGCGTAGAGTTCGTGAGCGCGTCATCGTCTGATGAATACTCGTTCGAATATGGAAAAAGCAGAGAACCGCACTTCAACACATCAGCCGCGTTTGCTTCTGGTCGACGACGATCCGGCGATGATCCGCATCATCGGCGAAATGCTCGCGGAATTTCCCAACCAGCGCTTCGCCACGACCGGCGAGGCCGCGCTGGCCCTGGCGCGCGAATCGACGCCGGACCTGATTCTTCTCGACGCGAATCTGCCCACCATGACGGGCTTCGATGTCTGCGAGATATTGAAGAGCGACACGAACCTCGCGCGCGTGCCAGTCATATTCATCACGAGTCACGACGCGCCTGCGCTCGAAGTCGATGCGTTTCGCATGGGCGCCGCCGATTACGTGATCAAGCCGCTTGTCGCGCCACGCCTGCGCGCGCGCGTGCGCGCGCAGCTTCGCTTGAGGCATCGCGTGATGGAGGCGCAGGCAGCGAAGCCCGCCATGACGAAACCCACGGGCGTGCGCGTGCTCGGCATCCTCGAGGACGACATGCTCGAGGCGCATCGCCACGCGCTCGAAGCCATCGGCGCACTCGATCGGGTGAAGGATTGCGAAGCCGCGCTGCGTCTTGCACAAAGCAAGGAGCCGGACGCGATCGTGCTTGATGCGCGTTGCTGCCATAACCCTTGCGAAGCCGTGCGTACATTGCTTGCGGAACTGGCTCACGTGCCCATCGTCGTGCTGGCCGATGCGCGCGATGTCGAAACGGAGCAATGTACGCTCGATGCCGGCGCGGCGGATGTCATCGCAAGGTCCGTCAAATCTGCCGTGCTGCAGGCGCGCGTGCAAGGCGCGCTGACCTCGGCGCGCCAAGCGCGGGAAGAATTGCGCGCGCAACTGGAATCGGCCGGTGGCGCAAGCGTGCACGCGTTCCCTGTATTCGCTCGCGACACGCGCGGGGGCTAGGTTATAGCGTCGTCTTTATCTCACACCTGTTCCAGCATATCGCGCGCGATCTCCGAGGCGCGCGCGAAATCGAGCGCACGCACGCGCGCGAGGAATTGCTCGAAGTCTGCGCGGTACACGCCCGGCGCATGCGGCGACAGCTTCTCGGATAGTGCGATCGCTTGCAGATTCGATGCATCGAGCAATTCGATGATCGTGGTGAGACGAGCGCGCCAGTTTTCATCATCGATCGGCGACGTGTTGGTCTCCGGCTTCACGGACGACGACGGCTGACCGAATTCATCGACGAGTTGCGTGACGCTCGATGCAAGCAAAGCCTGCATATGCGGCAGTTTCACGCGCGCTGCGTCGAGCAAATGCGCATCGGTTTCGAGCGTGCCTGCGAGTTTCGCGAGCGCCGCCGCGCCGATCGTGCCTGCGCTGCCCTTGATCGCATGCAGCATCGATGCGGCGCTTTGCGCGTCGTGTGCCGCGAGCGCCTTCGCAAGCTGCGCCAGTTGCTTGTCCGTCTGCGCGCTGAAGCGGCCGAGCGCATTGCGGATCAAATCAATATTTCCGCCGAAGCGCGCGATGATCGAATCGCGCGGCTCGATGATCGACTCGGCACTAGCCTCGTGCGTATCCGCCTCCATGTGCGCTCGTCCCGTGTGCGCGCGCAGCACCGCTACGAGCCGTTCGACATCGATCGGCTTGCCGACGTGATCGTTCATGCCGGCCTGCAAGCAGGCGTCGCGATCCGCGCCCGATGCATTCGCCGTCATCGCAATGATCGGCAGCGTGGCGAAACGGCCATCTACGCGAATCAGGCGCGTCGCTTCGAGGCCGTCGAGATCGGGCATCTGCACGTCCATCAGCACGGCATCGAAGCGGCCATTCGCCGTCACGATCCGATCGACGCCTTCGCGCCCGCCATCCGTGAGCGTCACGGACGCGCCTTCCGCAAGCAGCAGGCCTTCGGCGACCTGACGGTTGAGCGCGTTGTCCTCGACCACGAGTAACGAAAGTCCCGCGAGGCGGCGCGTTTTCTTCGCAGGCGGCCGGGTGTCGCGCGGGATCGCTTCGTTATTGCGAGGCAGCGCGGCGCGGATTGCGGCGGCGAGCTGTCGCGGTGTCACGGGCTTCGTGAGAAAACCGGCGAAGGGAGCGGCGCCGCCGTCCTGCGATTCTTTCAACACCTCTCGTCCGAAAGCAGTGACGAGCAGCACGAGCGGCGGCGTCGCGCGGCCCTTCATCGTGCTGATCTGCCTTGCGGTGTTCAGGCCGTCGAGTCCCGGCATACGCCAGTCGAGCAGGGCGATGTCATAGGGCGCATCGCCGAGCGCAGCATTGCCGACGCGCTCGACCGCCTCGGAGCCGCTCGTCACGATGTCCGCCTGCCAGCCAAGCGCGCGCACCGTGCGCGACATGATCTCGCCCGCAACCGCGTTGTCGTCGGCGATGAGAATACGCGCGCCATGTTCGGGGATAGCGACGATGTCATGCGTCGCCGCACCGGACGTGTCCACGCCGAGCGTGATGTCGAACCAGAAGCGGCTGCCTTCGCCGACGCGGCTTTCGACTTCGAGCTGGCTGCCCATCATGGCGACGAGCCGCTTGCTGATGACGAGTCCGAGGCCGGAGCCGCCGTAACGCCGCGACGTCGATGCTTCCGCCTGCGTAAAGCCCTCGAAGATACGCTCCAGTTGTTCCTCGCTGATGCCGATGCCGCTGTCGCTCACGGCGATGCGCACGCGCACCGCATCGCCCGCTGTCTCGTTCGGGTCTTCGCATCGATGCACGCTCACGACGATCTGTCCCGTCGACGTGAACTTGAGCGCGTTGCCCGCAAGGTTGATGAGCACCTGCTGAAGCCGGAAGCTGTCGCCGACGAGCACCGTGGGCAAGGATGGATCGAGGTCGAATAGCACTTCGACATCTTTCGCGCCCTGATTGCCGGCGAGCACGATGCCGAGCTCCTGCATCAGCTTCTCGGGCTCGAATGGATGGCTGTCGAGTTGCAGCTTGCCCGCCTCGATCTTCGAATAGTCGAGGATGTCGTTGAGCAGGTTCAGCAGTGATTTCGCCGCGGTTTCGGCCTTGCTCACATACTCCTGCTGGCGCGCATTGAGCGCCGTCAGTTGCACGAGATGCAGCATGCCGAGCACCGCGTTCATCGGGGTGCGGATTTCGTGGCTCATGTTCGCGAGAAACGACGACTTCGCCGCGCTCGCCGCATCTGCCTGTTCCTTCGCATTGCGCAGATGGAATTCCAGCTCGTATTGATCGGTGACGTCGTAGTTCACGCCGGTCATCACGACAGGCGTGCCGCTCGCGTTGCGCTGCGTGCGCAGGCCGCTCTGGATACGACGCGTCGTGCCATCCGGCAGCACGATGCGAAACGGCGGCAAGGTCTCGGTTTCACCCGCGGCGGCGGCGCGCAGGCCCGCCATGATCGCGTCGTGATCGTCGGCATGAATGCGCAGACGCCAGTGCTCGAAGTGCAGGCCGTTGTCGAGCAGTTCCGGCGGGTATTGGTACAGCTCGAACATGCGGGCGTTCCAGTGCAGCTTGCCCGTTGCCAGATTCCAGGACCAGATGCCCAGCTCGGCGATGTCCGCAGCGAGCAGCAACTGGTCGCGCGCGTGAGCCAGTTCGGTCCGCTCCTTTCTCTGCCGGGAAATATCCGTGATGACGGATACAAAATGCAAAGCGCCATCGAGCCGCATCGCGCCCGTGGACACGTGCGCGGGAAACGATGTGCCGTCCTTGCGCTGGCCCGCCAGCTCGCAATCGGCGGTCGCGACACCGTTTTCGCCCTTGAATTGCATAATGTATTCGTTATACGCATCCAGATGTGGCGGCGGCACCAGCATCCGGATGTTCTGCCCGATGACCTCGTCCGCCTTGTAGCCGAACACCTTTTCGCCGGCCGAGTTGAACGAGCGCACGGCGCCGCGCTCGTCCACGGTGATGATCGGACTGATCGCGGTGTCGAGCACGGTTTGCGTCGTCGCGAGGCTGCGGGCGAGTTCCTGCTCGATGCGCGTGCGTGCGGTGACCTGGCGCACGAGGCGCGCACCGAACATCGCCAGCACGAGCGCGAGGACGGTCGTAACCGAAGCGTGCCAGAGTGTGTCGCGCCACCACGGCGCGAGGATCTCATCCTCCGAGAGCGCCGCCGCGACGAAGAGCGGATAGTCCTGCAATTCGCGCAGGCTGTTCAGGCGCGTGATGTGATCCTGCGAAGAGCGCGTCGTGAACACCCCGGAGCGGCCCAGCTCCAGATGCGCGCGATAAAGCGCCGTGTCGGTCACGTTCTTGCCGACGAAGCGGTCCTCGAACGGACGGCGCACGACCATCACGCCTGAGTTCAGGACGAGCGCCGCCGCGCCCGATTGTCCGAGATCGAGGCTGTCGTAGAAGCGCGAGAAGAAGTCGATGTCGATGGTCGCGAGGGCGACGCCCGCAAAGCTGCCGTCGGGCGCATCGATGCGACGCGATATCGGCACGATCCACTTGCCGGTCGAGCGGCTCCTGACCGGCGGGCCGATATGCGAGCCTTGATCGGTATGTGTGCGGTGATATTCGAAGTACTCGCGGTCCGAGTTGTTGAAGCGCGAGTCGAGTTGTGGCTGTGAGTTGACGAGCCAGGCGCCGGTCTTGTCGTAGATGAAGAGGCCGTTCAGTTGCGGCAGTTGTTGGACGCGCGCGACGAGCGAGCGATGCAGGCGCGCGAGCGCTTGCGGCGACGTGCCGTCTTCCTCGACGCGTTCCACCATGCCGATGAGCGTCGTGTCGGCTTCCTTGAAGGTGTCGTTCGCGTGCTGCGCCATTGCGCGCGCGAGATTGGATGTCGCCGTCGTCATTTCCTCGAGCTGCACGCGGCGGGCGGCGGCGCTGCGCCCGATATCGGTGCCGATCAAAAGCATGCAGACGATGACGATGAACACCGTCATCCGGAACGTGAGCGAATGGCGACTGAGCACGCCGTGTCTCCAATGAGCGATTGCCGGGCGCCGCACCGGGCGCGAAGATCGAACGCTGCCGTATCTTATCGCGTCGTTCGGCGGCGACCGTTCGACGGGCGGGCAAGGCGAATTGCCGCGTTTGCCCGGGCATCAAACATGTCTACGGCGCGACGGCGCACAAACTTGACCCCGCGCGACGGGAATATTTTGGCGGCTTTTTCCGTATCTCAAGCAGGGATTCGGCTCGGCAGACGTGTTCGAAGTTTGCCATCTTTCAAGACTGAAAGCGTTGGCTCGCGCCCGACACTCGTGTCGGACGGCGCGTGGCCGCACTCGCGCCGAGCCTTGTGGCACAAGGGATTCGCATCGCTGGCACGGTGGCTGCATTACATCCGCACCCGCCGCCCCAGCGACTCTTTCGAATCATCGTTTTTAGTCGATCGCTCAGCGGCATTTCATCAAGGAAATATCGGTGCAAGTGGAGCGAATCATGTTGGGATACCTAATCAATGTTGGAAAGGACATCATGCTGCCGCATCTGATCTGCTGGACAGGGATGCTGCTCGACCGTGCGGAGCATTGCCGCCGCGATAACTATCTCGAATCGTGCGCGGATATCGGTGAACTCGAGCGCCGCATGCGCGCATGCGACAGCGAAAGCTGATCATTCACGACGCGAGAAAGAACGATATGGCTTTCAACGACGAACACATCGGTGCGCCGGTCATCGCGCTGCATTGCTCGGGCGCTGGCGCGAATCAATAGCGTCAGTTGGGCGAAACCCTCGACACGCTCAATACGGACAACACCCGCTATTCGCTGATCGCGCCCGAGCACTACGGCTGCGACAGCGTCGGCCCGTGGAGCGGCGAGCGAGCCTTCACGCTCGCGGATGAAGCTGCGCGCACGGTCGGCATCATCGATCGCCAGCGCGGCAAGGTGCATCTCGTCGGGCATTCATATGGCGGCGGCGTCGCGCTGCGCGCGGCGCTCGAGCGGCCGCACGATGTCGCGAGCATCACGCTGTACGAGCCATCCGCGTTTCATCTGCTGAAGAGCATGGGCGCGCACGGCGCGGCGGCGTTCGCGGAGATTCTCGCGATCGCGGCGCGCACGGCGGAGGGCGTCGTCGCAGGCGATCTGCGCGGCGCGGCGCGCGCGTTCGTCGATTATTGGGGAGGACACGGTGCGTGGACCGCGCTGCGGCCGTCCGTGCAGGCGATGCTCACGCGTTGGGTGCCGAAAGCGCCGCTCGATTTTCGCGCGCTGATTCATGAGCCCACGCCGGCGAGCGCGTATGCGAAGCTGCGCATTCCCACGCTCGTGATGCGCGGCGAGCATGCGCCCGTGCCGACCCGACTGATCGCGGAGACGCTGCCCGATCTGATGCCGGCGGCGAAGCTGATCGTCGTGCCCGATGCGGGCCACATGGGGCCGCTCACGCATGCGCCGGCGGTGAATGAGGCGATCGCGCGTCACATCGCCGCCTGCGATGCGCGGCCCGTCAGCTAGCCGAGGAGCCCGTCGCGCGAGGGGGCGCTTTCGCCTTGACGCTCGATGAGCCGCGCGCGAAACCAGAACGTCCACGCGAGCAATCCGCCGTAGATGACGTAACTGACCACCGGCGATACGACGAGATAGCGCTCGACGGGCCACGTCCACGCGAACCAGAAGCGCAGCACGGTTTCGACCGACAACCCGACGCCCCACACGAACGTCATGAGCCGCAACGACGCGCGCAATGACGCGCTTTCGCGCCAGTAGGCCTCGAAGCGCTCGGCGCCGTCTTCCTGCTCGCGCGTGACGGTCGCGCGGGCGAGATAGAAGATGAGCGGACGCTGGAAAAGAAGCGAGATCAAAAAGACGAGGCCTGTCGCGCCCGCCGCGAGCGATTCGCGCACGAGCAGGATGCGGGCGCTACCGCCCATCGCGAGCAATACGATCGACAGCGCAATGCCGAACAGCACGAGCGCGGAGAGCGCATCGACACGGCGCGAACGGGCGAACTCGCCGATGCTCCAGGCGAGCGGCGGCGCGGCCGACGCGTAAAGCGCGCCGACATCGCCCCAATAGGGCAGCGCAAGGCGATACGCGAGCCACGGCAGCAGCAGATTGGCGGCGAGTTCGAGCACGAGACCGGGCTTGATCTTTTTCATGGACTCAGGAGTGTGCGCCTGGGACGCTGGACCGTGAGCCAAGTATAAAAGATCGAATGCGCGCGAATGTACGCATGCGCGCGTGCTGATTCGTCGGGGAAGGGCGCGTGAACGCGACGCCGCTGCCCGGTATCGGGCAGGCGGCATCGGCACGCCGTGCGGAAATTACTTCTTTTGTCCCCCGCCCGCAGCCGCGGCGGCCCCGGGGTTCACGGCATTCGCATTGTTGGCCGTGTTGGGCTTATAGGTCGAATTTGCGTTGTAATTCGGGTTGGTAGTGGGGGCGTTCGGTGCGGGCGCGTTCGCGGTGGGCGGCGGCCTGACGGGCTTGGGCTGAAGCGTCTGATTGATGACGCCCATCTGCCCCAACTTCTTCGCGGCCTGACTGTCCGCGCTGGCTGCCGTGGCGAAGCACATGCCGGCAACGCCGGCGATCAACGCCATATGCAGTGCGCGATGTTGCGCGCGATTGCGGCTCTTCTTCATGACGGCCTCCCTGGTTCACGCTCGCCACGCGGATGCGCAGCGGCATCTCATTGTGTGCAAGGACGATGCCCGGCCATAGGAGGGTTTTGCCTAGGTAAGTGTCGACGCACGCGCTGCGACGTTACGGCGCAGTGGCGTTTGATAAATGTCTAACTAATAGCGGTGCCCGGTCGGTACTATGTACTTCGAAGTACTCAATATGAACGCACCGGAGGATCACCGCATGTTTCCCGAATATCGCGATCTCATCTCACGCTTGAAAACCGAAGACGCTCATTTCTCGCGGCTCTTCGAGCGTCACAACGAACTCGATCATCGGATTGACAACATGGAGACGGGCGTCACGCCTGCCGACTCGTTCACGATCGAATCGCTGAAAAAGGAAAAGCTGCTGCTGAAGGACAAGCTCTATGCCGTCTTGAGAAAGGCGCACGAAGCCGCCTGATGAGACGCCGCCAGAGACAGAGACACGAGAGCAACAACGAAGGGGAAGGAATGAAGTTGATATCGCCAGAAAAGGCTGTCGAATCGAATGATGGCGACATCGCGGTACGAACGATGCCGGACCGCATCGAGCAGGAAGCGACGGGCGGCGCGGTCGAAGCGGCGCACGCGCTGCTGACGAACAGTGTCGGCGACATACTCCAGAGCCGCGAGGAGACGGAATCGCTGGTCGATACGGTGAGAACGCTGATCGGCGGCATGTCGCCGGATGAAGTATCCATGCTGCGGGCTCATCTTTTCGATGGGGATGCCGTGCTGCGATCGGCCGGCGCGTCGGCCGATCCCGACGACGAACTGTCGCCGTCGTGGCGCGAAGGCGGCTATCCGTATCGCAACCTCATGTCGCGGCGCGCGTACGAGAAGCAGAAGTATCGCCTTCAGGTCGAACTGCTGAAGTTGCAGGCATGGGTGCGAGAGACCGGCCAGCGCCTCGTGATTCTCTTCGAAGGGCGCGATGCGGCAGGCAAGGGCGGCACCATCAAACGCTTCATGGAACATCTCAATCCGCGCGGCGCGCGCGTGGTCGCGCTGGAAAAGCCGTCCGAGCGCGAGCGGGGGCAATGGTACTTCCAGCGCTATGTCGAGCACTTGCCGACGGCCGGCGAGATCGTTCTCTTCGACCGCTCGTGGTACAACCGCGCGGGCGTGGAACGCGTGATGGGCTTCTGCTCGCAGCGTGAGTACGACGAATTCATGCAGCAGGTGCCCGCGTTCGAACGGCATTTGTCTCAGGGCGGCACGCACGTCATCAAGCTGTGGTTTTCCGTGAGCCGCGCCGAGCAGCGCCGCCGCTTCAAGGAGCGCGAGATTCATCCGCTCAAGCAGTGGAAGCTGAGTCCTGTCGATCTCGCATCGCTCGACAAATGGGACGCCTATACCGAGGCCAAGGAAGCGATGTTCGCGCACACCGATAGCGCTGACACGCCCTGGACCGTCGTGCGCTCCGATTGCAAGAAACGCGCGCGGCTCAACGCGATGCGCTACGTGCTGCACAGGCTGCCGTACGCGAATCGCGACCTGAAGGCGATCGGCGCGGTCGATCCGTTCATCGTCGGGCGGCCGTTCTAGCTGGCGCTCGCGCCGTCCATCAACGTCTCTGCGAGCAGGCGCGCGTGGGGCGTGAGCGCGTCGAAGTCGCGGGCGCACAGATGCAGACGGCGCGTCGCCCATGGCTCCGAGAGCGGCACGATGGCGAGTTCCGGCCGCTCCAGCATGCGTGCCGACGCCTCCGACAAAATCACGAGCCCGATGCCCGCCGCGGCCAGCATCCCGACGTTGTCGATACTGCGCATGCGAATTCGATAGCTCATCTGCCGGCCAAGCCGCGACGCGCGCTCGGCCAGATGCAATTCGAGCGCGGCATCCGACAGGCCGACGAACGCCTCCCCGACGATCTCCGCGAACGCCACCGCGCTTTCCCCCGCGATGCGATGCGCGCGGTTCGCCACGACCACCAGTTGATCCTGTGCGAGCAGATGCGTCTCGAGCTGTCCGAGGTCCGCCGTATCTGAAACGACGCCCAGATCGGCGCGGCTTTCCGCGATCGCCAGCACGATATCGACGCTCGGGCGCTCGTCGAGATCGATCGAAAGATCGGGATGAGCGGCGAGAAAATGCGAGAGCCTCGGCGGCAGGAAGGCGGCCAGCGCGGCCGTGTTCGACATCATCCGGATTCGGCCTTTGAGGCCGGTCGCAAACGAGCGCAGTTCGCCGCGCATCTGCTCGACCTGACCGAGGATCGCGCGTGCGTGGCGCACGAAGGCGTCGCCGGCGGCGGTCGTCTGCACGCCACGCCGGTTGCGTTCGAGGAGCGGCGCGCCGAGCGCGGCTTCCATCCCGGCGATGCGCTCACTCGCCGATGCGAGCGCGAGATGCATCGCCTGCGCGCCCGCCGTGATGCTGCCGCGTTCGACCACAGTCAGGAAAAGCCGCATGTCGGTCAGGTCGAATCGCATGCTGCATCCTTCGGTTTAGCCGAAGCCTCGCATTGGAAATGCCAGATTGTAAGCGGCGCGCGGCGTCGTTAGCATCTGTCGCATGGAACCCTTCATTCTCGTCATCGGCGCCGGTTTTATCGCGGGCGCGATGAACGCGCTCGCGGGCGGCGGCTCGTTCGTGAGCCTGCCGGCGATGATCGCAGCCGGTTTGCCACCGGTTCAGGCGAACGCTTCGAGCACCGTCGCGCTGTTTCCCGGCGGCGTGGTGAGCGCGTGGGCCTATCGCGACGGGCTCGGACCCGTCGGTTCGGTGTCGATCCGCAAGATGCTGGTGACGACGCTCATAGGCGGCTTCGTCGGCGCGGCGCTTTTGCTGTCTACGTCGTCCAAGACATTTTCTTTCGTGCTGCCCTGGCTTCTCCTGTGCGCGAGCTTCACGCTTGCGTTCGGCCGCAAGCTCGGCGAAGCGCTGCGGCGGCGCTGGCATATCGGCGTGGCATCGGTGCTGTCGATCCAGTTGCTGCTCGGCGTGTATGGCGGCTACTTCGGCGGCGCGGTTGGCATCATGATGATGGCCGTCTGGGGCCTGCTCGATTCGCGCGACTTGAAGAGCCTGAACGCACCGCGCACGCTGCTCGTGAGCGCGGCCAACTCGGTCGCCGTTCTCACCTTCGCGGCGGCGCAGGCCGTGCGCTGGCCGGAAACGATCGCGATGCTGCTCGCAGCGATCGCCGGCGGTTATAGCGGCGCGCAACTCGGCCGGCGCGCGCCGCCGCACTGGATTCGTGCGGGCACGCTGGTTGTCAGCGCCGGCATCACGATTGCATTCTTCGTCAAGACCTACGGGCCGATGCTGTTGCATCGATGATGCGCGCGCACGTCGGCGCTTAGGGAGACCTTCATGATTCCCGCCTTGCTCGAAACAATCGGCGCGCTTTCGCTGCTCGTGAGCGTCGCGGCGAAGATCGCGTTATTGCGCCGGGCATGTGACGAGGACGTGCCAACCCGAGACGCCGGAAGCCACGTCGATCGCACCTGCGCGAGCCGTGTGTTGCCGGTGCAGGGAGCGGCGAGAAGCGCGACGCCAACGCCTTACGCTCAATGCGCGTTGCGTTCGAGTGGCGGCAGGCCGAGCGGCTTTTTCGCGGCCTCGTAGGCCCGGATGAAGCGCGGATCGTCGTCGAGTTCGCGCGCCATCCACTTCGACAGATCCGCGCCGCAGCCGGGATCGGCGATGTCGCGGAAACACGGCGAATTCGCCGGCATCATGGTCGCGGCCCAGTAGAAGCCGAAGAGCGCCTGCTTTTCGGCGGGCTCCATGACGATCGCGTGCGGGTCGTCACCGGAGAACCAGTGGTCGAGCCTGTCTGCGAGGGACGCTTCCGTTTCGTGGCTATCGTAAGAGAAGACATAACCGCCGCCTGCCTGCGCCGTATGAAAGTCGTTCATCACGACTTCCGTGACGAAGCGCGCCGCGTTCCGGTTCACCGCGAACGATTGCGCGTGCGCATCGCAAGTCAGGAACCATATGGAGACGAGCAATGCCTTTGTTTTATGTCGTACGAGCGTACGGCATTTTTTCCGATTGCTTGTCGAGTTCACACGAATCAGTGGAAATAATTTCGCGTCGCCGCGAATGGATGCCGCTTGAATAATGCAGCGATTCTACTGATTTTATTTATATTAAGCGGCTGCTGCGTCCAACATGACGCGGTGCGCGAACTCGGTCATTGGAGAGAGTGATGAATGCCCGGGCGCGCCAATACAAAACGGCCCGGATGGGCCGTTTCGTGCCTGAGGCGACAGCGCTGAAGTTACTTACAGCGGCTGGATCGTCGAAGCTTGCTTGCCCTTCGGGCCTTGCTTGACTTCGAAGCTCACCTTCTGGTTCTCCTGGAGCGATTTGAAACCCTTTGACTGGATTTCGGAGAAATGTGCAAACAGGTCTTCACCACCGTCGTCCGGCGTGATGAAACCGAAACCCTTCGCATCGTTGAACCACTTCACAGTACCTGTTGCCATTTTTCCAAACCCTATTGAGACGAATTACGTTGAAGTTTGCGCTTCGAATTTTCGAGCGGCATTGAGTTTTACCATGCCAGAATGCGGAGTTCAAATAAGCGTTTCTGCTAAGAGACACGACATAAGCGCGTCATACTTCGCGCCGCCAGCGCCGTTACCGCGGAAATTTTTTTGTTCGGACGTAATTCGCCCGCCTGTTCGATTATCCTCGACATTCCGATCGGGCAGACGACCCCAAGGCAGACTTCATATGGCTCACACGCTCTCCAGTGCCGCGCGGCGGTCCGCGTCGGTTTTAGCCGCGCTCGATGCGCCCGCGATTGCCGAGGCGCGCCGTCAGCTCGCGGCGTGTTTCCGGCTCGCTGCGCTGCACGGCTTCGAAGAAGGTGTCTGCAACCACTTCTCGGCGATGGTGCCGGGCCGCGACGATCTGTTCTTCGTGAACCCCTACGGCTACGCGTTCGGCGAGATCACGGCGTCGCGTCTGCTGATCTGCGATTTCGACGGCAATGTCGTCGACGGTGACGGCGAGCCCGAGGCGACCGCGTTCTACATTCACGCGCGCGTGCACAAGCTGCTGCCGCGCGTGAAGGCCGCTTTTCACACGCATATGCCGAACGCGACCGCGCTATGCCTGCTCGACGGCCCGCCGCTCCTTTGGCTGGGGCAGACCTCGCTGAAGTTCTACGGACGCACTGCGGTCGACGAGCATTACAACGGTCTTGCGCTCGACGATGCCGAAGGCGATCGCATCGCCGGCGCGATGGGCGAGGCCGATATCCTCTTCCTCAAGAATCACGGCGTGATGGTTGCAGGCGCAACTATCGCGCAGGCGTGGGACGATCTCTACTATCTGGAGCGCGCGGCGCAAGTGCAATTGCGGGCGATGAGCGCGAACCGTCCGCTCAAGCCGGTGCCGCACGACATCGCGCAGCGCACGTACGAGCAGATGCGCGCGGGCGACGCCGAGAGCGCGCGGGCGCATCTCGCAAGCGGCATGCGGCAGTTGCGCGCGCGAGGGATCGATTTCGAGTCGTGATTACTTCCGCGCACCGAAGCGCTTGAGCCATGCGCGCTTGGCCATGTCGGTCTGCTGCAGGAGTACGGCAATAACGATGATCAATCCCTTCAGCACGAGCTGCGTATTACTGTCGATATCGTTGAGCAGCAGGATATTGCTCAGAAAGCCGAAGATCAGCACGCCGGCCACCGTGCCCGACACGCGTCCGACGCCACCCGAAAGATATATCCACAAGCCAACGGCGCGAAGAGCAACGCAACGACCGCACGTATCGCAAACGATGAACGGTCCGCGACGCGCACGGTCTGCGTGTCGCGGGCACGCATGATGCCGCGCATGACGCCGAGCGCGGCGAACACGATCGCGAACACGGCGACCGCATCGAGCACGAGCGATGCGTATGTCGCGCGATTGAAGCCATCGGTCGTGAGCAGCATTGCGGTGAGCACGCTGCCGAGACCCATGATCGCGCCGACCGACAGATCGATGCCCCCCGTGATGATCACGAGCGTCATGCCGATGGAAATCACGCCGACGTTCGCCACCTGACGAAACACGTCGAAGATATTGGCACTCGACAGAAAGATGTTGCCGCCGTTCGCCGCGTGCGGCGAGCTCCAGCGCGCCGACCACGAGCAGCACGATGAGCCCCAGCTAATAAGAGAGCCCACGCGAACGGAGCAAGTGAGTGTTTTTACCGAGCCACTGCGCGTTCGCACCGCTCGGCGCGAAAGGCGCGAGGCGCATGAGGGTCCAGCTGCGTTCATCGGCGCTGCATTGCACTTTCAGCACGCCTTGCGCGATCGTCATGCGCAGCCGGAAGCGGTTCGTATCGGCGCGTGAGCTGAGCGACCAGTCGGAGAGATCGTTCGTGAGAACGGTGCTAAAAGTGAGCGCACCGTCGTTGTATTCGGCGCCGGCCTTGATCCAGCGCTCGGCGCTTTCACGCACCATCAGGCCCGCCTGGTCGTATAGCGCGGAGAAATCGCCATCGACGGCGACTTCGGCCGAGAAGTCGCCGTTTACGGTCGCCGCGAAAACGTGGCCGTTGTCGCGGACGAAACCGTAGTGGGTTTTGCGCCAGAAGTCCGTGTTCGTGTCAGTGGTGACGATGAGCGTGTCGTGCTCGATGCGCCATTGCGCAGGCTCGTTGATCCATCGGCATTGCTCGAACATGGCGTCTCCGTCGCTTGAGGGATGGGCAGTGCAAAGTATGTCCCGCGCGGCGATCTTGATGCGGTGCAAGCGCGCGGTGACCATGGCCTGGACGCTTGGCCTCACGCTCGACTATGCACGCGCGCGCTCAGCAGGGTCGCCGATCCCCGTTCTTATGGGTGGCTCAAGGTCGCCCGCATGGCGCTCGCGAAGATGCGCGAATCGCGGCGTGCATGGAACGAGGAAGGGTCGCTTGCGCAGAGCGGCGGATCGAACGTAGATCCTCCGGCGCGCGCTCGATGAGTGGAGTGCCGCTAGAGATCGAGGTCGTCGGCTTCCTTGCGCGCGCGGCGTTCCTCGTTCGCGCGGCGCGCGCGCAAGCGCTGGCGCGACAACTGGGCGATCACTTCGCCCGTCGACGCGCCCGGCGGAATTTCATTGCGGATGACCTTCGGTACCATCGGCAAACCCATGCGCTGTCTGCGCAGCGCGCGGGCGATGGCGGTGCGGCACTCCTGACCGTGACAATCCCATTCGTCACGGATTCGCTCACAGTAGGGACATTTTTCCATCCTCAAAGTCTACCGCGAAACAATGCCGGGTTTTGCGTGCCTCCGTTCACCTCACGCGCGTCAGACGTCCTTGCCGCGGTCCGTACTGTTCAGCCGCTCATTTGATTTGAAGTGCTCGGTCGCCGCTCGCGCTGATGATGATCGAGACTGCGCCGCAATACTTTCTTCACAAGACCTTTGAGGAAGTGAATCGAGCGATCCGCGCGCACGTTCAGATCGAAAGGCGCAAGCTCGACGACCTTACGCCCGCCGTCCTCGGTGCGTTTCTCGCGCATCTTGCGATGATCGACGGCCATGGCCGTGAGCGTCTCCGATGCCTGCCTGAACGATGCGCGATCGACGCGCGCGCAAACATGACGTGCGCGATGAAATAGCTTGTCGAACACGGTGAGCCAGTAATCGTCGATCTCGCTGCCGTCGCAACGCGCGAGCGCTTCCTGACCGGAGACGCGAAGATCGTGCATGTCGCTCAGCTTGGCGGTTTGCGTGATGCTGCCGAAGCGCCGGCGATAGCCGATCAGCGGCCTCGCAATACGGTAGATGCTGTTTGCGCGAAGATAGGTCGCGGGCACGAGCGCCATGTCCTCGTAATTTCGTCCCACGGGAAACGGCGCTTCGTCGAAGAGGTCGGTGCGATAGATACGCGCCCACGCGAACGTGTGGAATCGATCGGCGAATTGCTGCAACGCTGCGCGGTCCATCGGGTGGCCGCCGCTCGTCGCTTCGTCGGCGATTTCGATTTCATCGAGCTCTCGCCCGTTATCGTCGATGATCTTGACGTTGTATTCGACCACATCCCACTTGCGCTCGGCGAGGACCGGAATGACCGCGTCGGTGAAACCCTTCAGATAAATATCGTCGCCGTCCAGGAAGCCGACATAAGGCGTGCGCACTGCCGCCAGGCCCGTATTGCGCGCGGCGCTCAGGCCGCGATTTTCCTGGTGCAGCAGTTCGACGTGTACGCCTCGATCGCGCTCCACGATGGCGCGCGCTGCCGCATAGGTCTCGTCGCGAGAACCGTCATCGACGACGATGATTTTCATCGCATCGATATGAGGTTGGGACAGGAGGGAATCGAGCGCTTCCTCGATATATCCCTCGATGTTATACGCCGCCACGACGATGCTGAGCAGCGGACCGGTGTCTCGCAATGAGTCACTCTCAAACGGCATGGATGACGCTCTCCATCGGATGATTGGGCTGTGTCTCTCCGCACGCTCGATGCGAAGAGCCTTGGTCGATGTCTGGATGTGCCACACGCGATGGTGCGCAATCACGAGAATCGCGGCACAGCAAGACACGCAGTTGGTCTGATGGATGCGGTTGGCTCGACGACCGTACAAGACGGGGAACGGCCATTCGAATACCGCGTGACGTTATTGTTGTTGGAGCATGCCACATCATATGGCGGGCCCCGGATGCCCCAGCCTGACGTGCATGTCGATGGAACAAACTTCAATAGAGCAGCTTCGCAGGGTGTCGTTCCCCGGCGGCCTGCATGTTAGCCGATAAAAACAACGGAACAATGACGCCGCATCTGCGCGTGATATGCGATTGGAACGGCGAAGCCGACTCCTCCGCGACATACTAATAGAAAAACAAAGATGCGAGCTCCCGATTTGAAGTGATCATTGGCGCTCGCCACATCGGTGACAGACGAAGTCTCACAACGTTATCGTCCAGGCTTGTGACAGTAATTTCGGTGCGCTCGGCCACATGCAAGGTTCATGGAGAGCTATGAAGCGTGACAACCGCTTCGTGCCGGGGTGATATCAGCAAATTTTTCTTCCCCTTTGCGCATAAGAACGGGCCGAGACGAAAAAAGTTCGCATCGGCGTACACCGCGGTGCCACGCTTCGTGCTGGGTCCATCGTGAGTGCGTCGGCCGCGCTCAGACATTCTCCGGCGTATAGAGCTGCGCCGGCAGCGGATACTGGCTCGCTTGCGCGGCTTCCCCCGGCAGCGCCTGCAAACTGCGCAGCATCGTCTGAACGGCGGTCTGAGCGATGCGCTGAAGCGGTGTATCGATCACGAGATCGATGACACCTTCGACGAGCGCTTCGTACCGGTCGGGCATCAGGTCGCTGCATACCGTCACGATGCGCCGTCCTGCGGCTTCTTCGCGCAGCGCGCGAATCACGCCACCTACACCCCCGCCGGGAATATAGAGGCCGG
Source organism: Caballeronia sp. INML2 (assembly GCF_023631365.1). NCBI lineage: Bacteria > Pseudomonadati > Pseudomonadota > Betaproteobacteria > Burkholderiales > Burkholderiaceae > Caballeronia > Caballeronia sp. INML2. The sequence continues at coordinate 23,512 of NZ_JALQDH010000060.1, forward strand.
CGAGATCGGCATGGCGCGCGAGCATCGCGAGTGTCGCTTCATAGGCGAGTTGCTTGTCTTCGAGATTGATTTGCGTGTCGAGCACGCGCAATCCGGGCGCGTGCTCACGCAGATACGAGCGAAAGCTGATCTCGCAGCTTTCCTGACCCAGATAACGCGGTGTGCCGACGAATACACCGACCGTGCCTTCGTCGCGACGCGTGAGACGACTCACCGCCCACGCTGCCGTGCGTCCGCTCTTGCGCGGATCGACGCCGATATAGCCCGCTCGCAAGGGCGCGCTCAGGTCCGACAACAACGTGACCGTGGGTTTTCCCTGTTCGTGGAGCGTTTCGATGGCGGCTGTCACATGCGGATGATCCACCGCTACCACGCCGAGCGCGTGTGCCTGCTCGCCGAGCGAAAGCAGCGTGCGCGCGATGGAAGCCGGGTCCAGTTCATCCATGTACTCGATGATGGCGGTGCAATGCTCGGGTTCGTGACGCGCGGCCGCATCGTTGAGAATGCGCGCGAACGTCTGATAGAACGGATCGGCACGTTTTTGCAGGCAAAAACCTAACGTGTAGCGTTCATGACGCTCGCCGCGCTTCGCGCGCAGGCGCTCGCGCATCAATCCCGCGCCGTGATAGCCGATGCGCTCGGCCGCTTCGATCACACGTAACGCAGTACCCTCGCGCACGCTGATGCGGCCATTGAACACGCGATCGACCGTTGCGGGGCTCACGCCCGCAGCGTCGGCCACGGACTGAAGAGTGGGACGCTTGCTCATCTTTGATGGAAATGATGGATTTCAAAATCGCGCGATGATGCGTAAAGATAGCAAATGCGCCTGAACGTTGCACAATGAACGCGTCCGCTCCTATCATCGACTCGAAAATAATGAATGATGTAGTTTCAATCATCGGATGAGGTGACATGATGGAAACCGGGCAATCGGATTGCGCAGGCGCGCGGAACGACTATCGCGATTACCGGTTGATCGGCGGCGCTGGCGAGCGTGCTAGAGCGGCGGGTCTCGTCAATGCGGAGTGGTACAAGTGCGCGGTGCCTCGATCCGTGATGAAAAGCCTCATGCAGCGCGGTGACGCGCGCGCTATCCGCGATACGTTGCTCTGGTATGCCGCGATCATCGCGAGCGGCGTCCTTGCATGGTTCGCGTGGCGCGCGCATTCGCTCTGGGCGATTCCGGCGTTTTTGCTCTACGGCACGCTGTACTGCAGTCCCGCGGATTCGCGCTGGCACGAAAGCGGTCACGGCACCGCATTCAAGACATCGTGGATGAACAAGATTCTTTATCAGGTCGCGTCGTTTCAGGTGTTTCGCCGCCCGACGATCTGGCGGTGGAGCCACGCGCGGCATCACACGGATACGCTCGTCGTCGGGCGCGATCGAGAGATTGCAGTGCCGCTACCCACGGACTGGCTAAGTCTCGCGTTGAATGTGTTTGCGCTGAAGCATGCTGCGTCCGAAGTGCCGAAGATCATCTCGTCCGCGTTCGGCAATATCGGTGAAGAAGAAAAGACCTACGTGCCGAAGTCGGAATGGGCGAAGGCGATTCTGGAGGCGCGTATCACGCTCGCAATCTATGCCGTGGTAACAGGTGCTTGCCTCGTGTTCCATTCCATCTTGCCGCTGCTCTATATCGGCTTGCCGAGCCTCTACGGCGCATGGCTTTATCTCTTCTTCGGTCTCACGCAGCATGCGGGCATGCCCGAGAACGTGCTCGATCATCGCAAGAACTGTCGCACAGTGATGATGAATCCCGTGTTCCGGTTCCTATATCTGAACATGAACTATCACGTCGAACATCACATGTTTCCGATGGTGCCTTATCACGCGCTGCCGCGACTGCACGAGACGGTGAAGCACGACATGCCGCCACCCTATACGAGCACGATCGCGGCCTACGCGGAGATCATTCCGGCGCTCGCGCGCCAGCGGCGCGACCCGTCGTATCACGTCGAGCGGCCCGTGCCCGCCGCGACGCAGACATAAGCGACTTCAAGAGAAAGGAGACGACTCGCCATGCCCCAATGGATCGATGCAGCCGCGATGGACGATATCGAAGATGAAGACGTGATGCGCTTCGATCACGATGGCCGCACCTTCGCAATCTATCGCGTGAACGATGCCGTGTACGCCAGCGACGGCCTATGCACGCACGAGCACGTCCATCTGAGCGAAGGTTTCGTGATGGACCACGTCATCGAATGTCCGAAGCACAACGGACGCTTCGATATCCGCGATGGCCGGCCGCTGTGCGCGCCCGTTTGCGAAAAATTGCAGACGTATCCCGCGAAAGTCGAGGGCGGGCGCATTTTCATCGAGATCTGACGCCGCGATTGCGGTAAGCATGCGAGTGCGGGACGACGCGCCACATCCTCATAAGCCGCTTTCAATCGTCGATGACTCAGACACGAAACATGCTGACGGCGTGCGCGAGGCGCTCGGCCTGATCGCGCAGTTCGGCCGTGGAGTGTTCCGCTTCGCCCACGAGCGCGGCGTTCTGCTGCGTCGCTTCGCCGATCAGCATGACCGCGCTGTTCACCTGCTCGATGCCCGACGCCTGTTCGCGCGACGCCACGCCGATTTCATCGACGATCGCGTTCACGCGCGAGACGCGCTCGACGATGCCGCCCATCGTGCTGCTGGCTTCCTCGGCGATCTTGTAACCGCGCGAGACCTTCTCGGCCGATTCGGCGATCAGCACTTCGATCTCCTTCACGGCGCCCGCACTGCGTTGAGCGAGCGCGCGCACTTCCGATGCGACGACCGCAAAGCCCTTTCCATGCTCGCCCGCGCGCGCCGCTTCGACGGCGGCGTTCAAAGCCAGGATGTTCGTCTGGAACGCGATGCCTTCAATGGTCGCGGTGATATCGGCGATGCGTCGTGCCGATGCATCGATCTCGCCCATCGTTTCCACGACGCGTCCTACCGCATGACCGCCGGCGCGCGCCGCATCGGAAGCCGATGCGACGAGCGCGCCCGCCTGCGCCGTGTTTGCCGCATTCTGCTGCACGGTGCTCGTGATTTCTTCCATGCTCGCGGCGGTTTCTTCGACACTCGCCGCTTGTGTGGCGATGCGCGTCGCGATATCGCTGCTGCCCGACGCGATGCGCGCCGTGCCTTCGTTCATGTCCGCCGATGCGCTGCGCACTTGCGCGACGATCCCCGCGAGGCCGCGCGCAATGCCATCGATCGCACGCATCAGGCGGCCGATATCGTCCTCGCGTGTGCTGTCGATGCGCACGGTGAGATCACCCGCGGCGATGCGCTCAGAGGCGCGCGTCACGTCGTCGATGGGCCTGCCCACGAGCTTGGCGACCGCATGGAGCAGCACGCCGACGAGCAGCGCCACCACGACGAGACCGAGCATCAGGAAGTGGTTGCGGCTAGCGTGTACATCCGCGAGCAGTTCGTCGCGATATGCGATGCCGCCGATCATCCATTGCCACTGCGGCACCGTCATGTAGACGATTTCCTTCGTGCCGGCGTGCACGCGCGCATCCGCGCCCGCGATGTCGGCGCCGTCGAATATGAGCCTGCCTTCGTGCGAATCGAGCATCTGCCTGAAGGGTGCGAGGCGCTCATCGGCCAGTTCGCCTTTCGCGCCGGGATGCACGAGCAGCTTGCCGCGAGTCGCTCCATTCGAGGCATCCACGACGAAGTGATAGCCGCTCGTGCCGATCACGAGCTTCGCGATCGTGTCCTGCAACGCGGCGAATTCGGATGTCACGTCCACACCCACGAAGAGCGCGCCGATCACGCTGCCCGATGCATCGGTGACGGGCTTGTACTCGGTGATGTACTGCTTGCCGAAGAGCGTCGCCACGCCGATATACGGTTTGCCCGCGATCATCGGTGCGTACGCGGGGCCCTTGCGGTCGAGCAGCGTGCCGATCGCGCGGGTGCCGTCCTGCTTCTTGAGCGACGTCGTCACGCGCACGAAATCGTCGCCGGTGCGGGCGAAGATCGTCGCGATCGCGCCGCTTTCCTCGAGGAAAGCGTCGGGGATCGCGAAGTCGTTGTTCAGCGGCTTGTCGCCCGCGAGGAAGACCGGCGTCGCGACACCGCCGATGTCCACGGTACGCGTTTCATCGAGCGTGAACGTTGCGGGCAGGCGGTGCGCGAAGATCGTCATGAAGCGCGTGACTTCGGCGCTCACGGCTTTGTCGAACAGTCCGATCATCGTCGCGATCGAGCGATTCTCGCTTTCGACGCGTGCGAGCGCGTGCGCGTCGACTTGCTCGCCCGCGCTTCGGGTGACGGCGACAGTAAAAAAGGCAACGACGACTGCCGTGAGCGCGCAGGCGAGCACGGCGAATTTGGTCCCGACGTTCATGCGGGCCAGCGTTTTGCGAAGCATGGGGAATGACAGAACGATAAGAGTTGTAATAACCCTTATCGGCACATTCTTGCCAATTCTTTAATTGTCGATTGCGCCGTGCGCTAGCGGCGTTGCCTCATGGCGAGCGCGACACCCGACAGCGCGAGCGCCATCGCGATAGCTTCGCGCGCGCCGAGCGGTTCGCCGAGCAGATCGCCGAGCAGATCGCCGAGCGGGCGCGCTGCCGCGACGATCGCCGATGCCATCAGCAGTATCGGTACAAGTGCAGGAGCCGGCGGCGGCATTTTGAATGCATGAGGCGACATGCAAAACGCAGAGGTGCATTCAGAACGCTGCATGCCGCTCGCACGAAACGCGGGCCGCGGGAGGTTAGGACGACGCCGCAGAAAACGATTAACTGCTGGTTGGTTATGAATTCATGCGCCGGAATGGTCCACTGAGCGGCGGAATAACGGCGTTTCAGAGCGAACTAGGGCAAATACCAGGATAGCCAGACGCGCACCAAACCACTATCCTTCGAAAAACGTTTTCCCAATCCAAGGCTAGCGTACTGCTCGACCACCGATGCAGGCCATCGCCCCGGCGCTCGTCGCCGCTCATCCAACAAAGAACGCGGCACGACGAGCGCCGCCGCGTCCGGAGACATTCATGAACACTGTCGTTGCCGGCGTCGTGCGTACCGCCAGCCGCTATCGCTGGACCGTGTGCGCGCTGCTCTTCTTTGCCACGGTCATCAACTACATGGACCGGCAGATCCTCGGTCTGCTTGCCCCGATGCTGCAGCACGACATCGGCTGGACGCAGGTGCAGTACGGCCGCATCGTGATCGCGTTCTCGGCGTTCTACGCGGTCGGTCTGCTTTGCTTCGGGCGCATCGTCGACTGGCTCGGCACGCGCATCTCCTACGCGCTCGCGATGTTCGTATGGAGCATCGCCGCGATGCTGCATGCGGCCGTCGGCTCCGTGATGGGCTTCGCGATGGTCCGTGCGCTGCTCGGCATCGGCGAGGGCGGCAACTTCCCGGCCGCCATCAAGACGACCGCCGAGTGGTTCCCGCGCCGTGAACGCGCGCTCGCAACGGGCATTTTTAATTCAGGCGCGAATATCGGTGCGGTGTTCGCACCGGCGCTCATTCCGGCCATCGCGGTGGCCTTCGGCTGGCGCGCGGCATTCGTGATCGTCGGCGCAATTGGTCTTGTGTGGCTCGTCGTGTGGTTCTTCATGTACCGCCAGCCGGACGGCAGCGCGCATGAGGACGATCTCGCGAACGAAGGCGATGAAACCCGTGCCGCCGATGCCGCCCACGCGAAGGCAGGCGCGCCCGGCTTCAAGGTGCTCATCAAGAAGCGCGAGACGTGGGCGTTCATCGTCGGCAAGTTCCTGACGGACCCGGTATGGTGGTTCTATCTGTTCTGGCTGCCGAAGTGGCTCAACGAGTCGCGCGGCATGGATATGCAGCACATCGGCTTGCCGCTCGTCGTGATCTACGCGATCACCACGGTCGGCAGTATCGGCGGCGGGTGGATTTCATCGGCGCTGCTGCGTGCGGGCTGGACCGTGAATGCGGCGCGCAAGACCGCGATGCTGATCTGCGCATGCGCCGTGCTGCCGATCGCGTTCGTATCGCAGGCCGATAATTTGTGGGTCGCAGTGGCGATCGTCGGTCTCGCGGCGGCCGCGCATCAGGGCTGGTCGGCGAACCTCTTCACGACGGCATCGGACCTGTTCCCGCGTCGTGCGGTGGGCGCGGTGGTCGGTATCGGCGGCATGGCCGGTTCGATCGGCGGCGTGCTGTTCTCGGAAGTGATCGGCCAGGTTCTGCAACGCACGGGTCACTACTGGGTGCTGTTCGCGATCGGCGCATCGGCGTATCTGATCGCCTTCGCGATCATGCACATGCTCACGCCGAAGATGACGCCGGCGAAGCTCGAAGCGTAATACGCGTCGACCGCAAACGCATCACCATGCGCCGCGCCGCCAGCGCTCACGACCTGCAGGCGGCGCGGCGCGCTTTACGCAACTGCGGCAACCGCGGCGGTCGATTCACGCACGATGAGCCGCGGCTCGAACATGGAGTTGCCGGGATCGGGATGACCGGCGAGGGCGTCGATGAGCTTCTGCATCGCGAGTTCGCCCATCTTTTCGCTTTGAATGTCGACAGTGGTGAGACCCGGAGCGGCGTACGCGCCGTAAGGCACGTTGTCGATGCCGGTCACGGACACGTCCTGCGGCACGCGAATGCCGAGCGACGCGGCTTCCTTCATGAAGCCGAGCGCGATCAGGTCGTTGTAGCAGATCACCGCCTGCGGCCGCTTCGGTCCGAGCATCACGCGCGAGCAGGCCTGTTCGCCCGCGAGCGAAGTCGGCGCGTGCGCCTCGTAGATGTCGAGTTCGAGGCCCGCTTCGGCGAGACATTCGCGTGCGCCGCGAATCCGCTCATCGTTGATGCGCGCATGCTCGAAACCGAGATACGCGATACGCCGATGCCCGAGATCGAGCAGATGGCGCGCGAGCATATAGGTTGCGAGGCGGCTGTTGATGCCGACGCTCGGAATCGGCAGCTCGGCATTGCGCAGCAGTACGACGGGCTTGTCGAGATCGAGCATCCATTGCGCGTTTTCATCGGCGAGACGCGAGCTCACGAGCAGCCCGTCGACGCGCTGCGCGAGGGCTTCGATGAGCGGACGCTCGCGCGCCTGGTTCTCGTCGATATCGACGAGCAGCAGCGTGTAGTCGTGCCGGAGCGCGATCCGGTTCGCGCCCTTAACGACGTTGGTGAAGTGCGGGTTGCTGATGTCGAGGATCGTGATGCCGATGGTGCGTGTCTTGCCCGTGATCATCGAGCGCGCGAGCGGGTTCGACCGGTAGCCGAGCGTATCGATCGCTTCCTTGAGCCGGGCTTCGACCGGCGCGGAAAAGCGTTGTGCGCCGTTGATGTACTTGGACACCGTCGCGACGGATACGCCGGCTGCGGCGGCGACGTCGCGAATGGTCGGGGAAATTTTTTTCATTCGGAAGGTAACGTTTTCGCAATGTTTACGGATTGTCGCAGAAATTTGGGAAACAATGACGTTGCTTCTGCATTTTGCATGCGGAGTTTTGAATGCCAAGCGTCAATTGACGCCCGCTCCATGCCGCCGCTATAGTCCAGAAAACGTTTTCTCAAATATTTCCTTCGACGCATTAAACGTATCAAACAGGAGTCTCGATGAATCAGCCAAACGCAGCGGGCAAACCGTTCAAGCGCCTGCTTTTGACCGGCGCCGCCGGCAATCTGGGTCGTCAGTTGCGCGCAGCGCTTGCGCAATGGGCCGACATCGTGCGGCTCTCCGACATCGCGCCGCTCGACGACGCGGCGAGCCATGAAGAAATCAGCGCCGTCGATCTCGCGGATCGCGAGAAGGTGATGCAACTCGTCGAAGGCGTGGATGCGGTCGTGCATCTCGGCGGCATTTCGATCGACGCACCGTTCGATGATCTGATCGAGGCGAATATCCGCGGCACGTACAACATCTATGAAGCGGCGCGCCGTCATGGCGTGAAGCGCATCGTGTTCGCGAGCTCGAACCATGCAATCGGCTTTCATCCGGTCACCGAAGTGCTCGACGCGGATGCGCCGCATCGTCCGGACAGCCTCTACGGCGTGACGAAGTGCTTCGGCGAATCGCTGTCGCGCTATTACTTCGACCGCTTCGGCATCGAGACGGTGAACCTGCGCATCGGTTCGTCGTTCGAGGAGCCGAAGAATCCGCGCATGCTCGTCACTTATTTGAGCTACCGCGATTTCATCGAGCTCGTGCGCTGCTCGCTGTTCACGAACCGCGTCGGACATGCCGTGGTGTATGGCGCGTCCGACAATCCGGTGAAGTGGTGGGACAACTCGAAGGCCGGTTTCCTCGGCTTCAATCCGAAGGACAGCTCCGCGAAGTTCGACGGGCTCTTTCCGGTGACCCGACCGACCGCCGAGCGCGACGACCCCGCGCAGCGCTTCCAGGGCGGCGCGTTCGTCCTGGGCGAGCCGATGGAGCGCAAGCGATGAGCGCCGTCGTGCGTGCCGAACGGTTGGATGCGGGCGGCCGCGCGGCTGTCGGCGAATGTCCGGTATGGCGCGCGCAAGAGGGCGCGCTTTACTGGGTCGATATTCCGGCGCGCCGCATCGTTCGCCTCGAGATCGAAAGCGCGCGTCGTACGGAATGGGCGTTTGGCGAACAGGTCGCATGCTTTGCGTTCGATGCGGCGGGGCGTGTCGTCGCGGGCATGGAGAGCGGCATCTTCGGCGTGACGCTCTCCGGTGCGAGCGAAGTGAATGAAGGACGCGTCGTGAAGCTCGCCGCGCCGGCGTTTCCCGCGCCGGGCATGCGCTTCAACGATGGCCGCTGCGACAGGCAAGGGCGGTTTTGGGCGGGGACGATGGTGCAGGACATGTCACTCGCGAGTACTGCCGGCGCGCTGTATCGCTATGACGAGCACGGCACGCTCTCGGCCCCCGTTGTCGATGGTCTGATCACCCAGAACGGTCTCGCGTGGTCGCCGGATGGCAGAACGATGTATCTGTCCGACTCGCATCCGCAGCGCCGCCTCGTGTGGGCGTTCGACTTCGACCCCGACACGGGCACGCCCCGTGCGCAGCGCGTATTCGCCGATCTGCACCACTACGCGGGACGCCCGGATGGCGCCGCGGTCGACGCGGACGGCTGCTACTGGACCTGCGCGAACGACGGGGGGCGCTTGTTGCGCTTCACGCCCCAGGGGAAGCTGGATCGGGAGATTGCATTGCCCGCGAGCAAGCCGTCGATGTGCGCGTTCGGCGGGGGCGATCTGAGAACGCTCTATGTCACGACGATTCGTCCGGCAAAGAATGCCACTGACGACGACGGTTACGTGTTCGCAGTGGTTCCCGGTGTGCAAGGCTTACCGGAACCGGATTATGCCGGTCTGTTACCGGTCGCATAACAGTGACCAAACGGGGCGGATTGCACGCCCCGTTCGCATTTTTTTTCGCATTCTTCGGGACGCAAACGATTCGGTGCACCGCATTGGCGCGATCAAATCAACAACACGTCCCGCTCCGGAACCGATACCAAGAACAAACACCAATGCTGTTGTTCCTCCGTAAAGAGTAGTCTCCGCAGGTATCTCAAGTACTCAGCGATCTACCGATTCTCTAATCCGGAGGAGACCTTGATGGACCTTGAAGCTCGTACCATGAAACGCGTGATGGTTCGCCTCGTGCCGTTCCTGATCTTGTGTTACTTCATCGCGTATCTGGACCGCGTCAACGTCGGCTTCGCCGCGTTGCAGATGAACAAGGCGCTCGGCTTTACCGCCAGCATGTTCGGCTTCGGTGCCGGCATTTTCTTTATCGCGTATTTCTTTTTCGAGGTTCCGTCCAACCTGCTGCTCGAACGATTCGGCGCGCGCCGCTGGATCGCGCGGATCATGTTCACGTGGGGCATCCTCGCAGCGGCGATGGCCTACATTCCGCACATCGCGCAAGCGACGGGCTTGTCGAACGCTTATGTGTTCTATGGCTTGCGCATTCTGCTCGGCATCGCGGAAGCAGGGTTCTTTCCCGGCATCATCTTTTTGCTGACATTGTGGTTTCCCGCGAAGTATCGGGGCCGTGTCGTCGGGTACTTCATGGCGGCGATTCCGCTGTCCACCGTAATCGGCGGACCCATTTCCGGCGCGCTGCTGCAGATGGACGGCATCGGCGGCATGCAAGGCTGGCAATGGCTCTATCTGATCGAGGCATTGCCCGCGCTGTTGCTCGCGTTCGTCGTGTTCTTCTATCTGACGGACAAGCCCGCCGATGCGCACTGGCTCGCGAAGGACGAACGCGACTGGCTCGTCAATCGTCAGGCGCAGGAGCGGGCGCATCGTGAATCGGTGCATGCGTTCAGCGTGAAGGAGGCCATTTTCAATCCGCGCGTGCTGGCCATTGCGTTGATCTACTTCGGCGCGAATGCGACCAACTATGGCCTGAGCTTCTTTCTGCCACAGATCGTCAAGGCGTTCGGCCTGACCAACCTGCAGACGGGCTTCGTGACGTCGTTGCCTTATGCCGTGGGCGCGATCAGTATGGTGTTGTGGAGTCGGCATTCGGATCGCAAGCTCGAACGCCGCTGGCACGTTGCGATTGCCTTGATGGTGGCGGCGGGCGGCATCGCGGCTTCGGCGGGGCTCGATAACCCGGTGATGAAGATGATCGCGCTCTCGATCGCGGGCTTCGGCATCTTCGGTTGCCTGCCCGTGATCTGGACGCTGCCGGCTTCGTTCCTGTCGGGCGCGGCCGCTGCCGGCGGTATCGCTGCGATCAACTCGCTCGGCAACCTCGCGGGCTTCTTCGGTCCCTATGCGATGGGCTGGATCAAGGACAGCACCGGCGGCTTCGGCGCGGGCTTGCTGTGTCTTGCAGGGGCGGGCATGGTCGGTGTGGCTGCCGTGTTGCTGCTGCATCACGATGCGGCGCTGGAGACGATTTCCGGCGAGCACGATATCGAGGACGGCGAGCCGAACATGGCGGCTCGCTAACGCCAGCCGTCGTATCGGCGGCAAGGATCGCGTGATATGCGGTCCTTGCCGCGCATTCACGCCGAAGCAGCCTGCGCGCGCCGCAATCTCTCGCGGCTATTGATCAAATGCAGGCGCATGGCGGTGCGCGCGGAATCCGCATCGCCGCGTTCGATGGCATCCGCGATCTGTTCATGCTCTCGGTTCACGCGCATCAGATACTCCGCGTATTGTTCGCGCGGAATGGGCGTGGCCGTGATACGCGTGCGCGGAATCATCCGCGTGCCGAGATGCTCCATGATCTCGACGAAATATCGATTGCCCGTCGCGTGCGCTATCTCCATGTGAAAACGCAAATCGGGCGAGACCGTATCCGATGCCGCGCCGACGCTTCGTGAAAAATCGGCGAGCGCCGAGCGCATCGTCGCGAGGCGGGCGGCATCGCATCGCATGGCCGCGAGTCCCGCGCTCTCCGTTTCGAGGCTGATGCGCAATTCGAGGATCGCGAGCGCGTCGATGGAGCCCGCGACATCGGCTGGATCGAGCTGCAACAACGGCGACATACCCGCTTCGCACACGAAGGTGCCGATGCCATGCCGCGTCTCCACGAGCCCCGCAGCCTGCAGACGCGATAGCGCCTCACGCACGACAGTACGGCTCACGCCGAAACGCTGCACCATCTCCGCTTCGGTCGCGAGGCGGGCGCCGGCCTTCAATGTCCTCGCATCGATTTGCGCGCGCAACGCATCGACCAGTTGCGCGGTGAGGCTGCGTCGCGCGGCAGGCAGCGCAATGGATGGATCTGTCGAAGAAGCATGGAGCGACTCGGCATGCGGATCGGGCGATAGCGTCACGGCGTTCTCGTTGGCGTGGGTTTTACACACATTGACAAATCGGTCGGCAAATGATGATATGCGTCATGTAGTGATATGACAACGTACAAGAAGACGCGTGCAGGGTAATTCCTAGCCACGACAGCCTTCAGGAGACAAGGTTGATGGAACAACAAACCAACGACGTCGCGCGATTCGATCGGCTGCTGCTGACGGGTGCCGCAGGCGGTATCGGACGGGCGATCCGTCATCGCGTCGCGGAATTCGCGCAACATGTGCGCATTTCCGACTTGCCCGGTGTGCTGCCGGGCGATTCGGCGCCTCACGAGGAACTCGTTCCTTGTGATCTGGCCGACCGCCAGGCCGTCGATGCGCTCGCGGCCGACTGCGATGCGATCATCCACCTCGGCGGCGTGTCGGTGGAGCGACCCTTCGAGGAGATTCTCGAAGCCAACATCAAGGGCGTGTTCAACCTCTATGAAGCGGCTCGCCGTCAGGGTGTCAGGCGCATCGTGTTCGCGAGCTCGAATCACGTCACGGGTTTCTATCGGCAGGACGAACGAATCGACGCCACCGCGCGCAAGCGTCCTGACGGCTACTACGGGTTGTCGAAATCGTTCGGCGAAGACATGGCGCAGATGTATTTCGATCGCTACGGCATCGAAACCGTCAGCATCCGCATCGGCTCCGTGTTTCCGGAGCCGAAGGATCGCCGCATGATGGCGAGCTGGATGAGCTACGACGACTTCCATGAATTGCTGCGCCGCAGCCTGTTCACGGAGGACGTCGGCCATACGATCGTGTTCGGCATGTCCGCGAACGCGCACACATGGTGGGACAACCGCTGCGCTGCGCATCTGCGCTTCGAGCCGCGCGACTCGTCCGAGCAGTTCCGCCAAAAGATCGAAGCGACGCCGCCGCCCGCGCCCACCGATCCCGTGGCCGTACTGCAAGGCGGCACGTTCACCACGACGGGCCCGTTCGACCCGGTTTAATGCATGCAGCATGCGGTATCACGACATTCGTAGTATGTCGTCATACATCCAGCACGGGCGTCATGGAGCAGGCACCCGGGCATCACAGGAACATTTGCCGCCATGTTTTCTCTCGATTTCACCCCGCTGTTGCCGTACTGGCCGACGTTCCTGCTGGGCGCCTGGCTCACGCTCAAGATGACGTGCGTGGCCGTGTTCTTCGGCCTGATCCTCGGCATGCTCGTCGCGTTCGCCAAGCGCGCGAAGGTGCCGGTGCTCACGCGCGTCTGCATCCTCTATATCGAGGCCGTGCGCAACACGCCGTTTCTGGTGCAGATCTTTCTTCTGTACTTCGGTCTTGCGAGCATCGGCTTGCGCATGCCGACCTTCGCGGCCGCCGCGCTCGCCATGACGATCAACATCGGCGCCTATGCAGCCGAGATCATTCGCGCCGGTCTGGAATCGGTGCCGCGCGGACAGATCGAAGCGGCCGAATGCCTTGGGCTTTCGAAGTGGCGCATCGGCTGGCACGTGATGCTGCAGCCGTCGATCGAAAAGGTCTATCCCGCCCTGACGAGCCAGTTCCTGCTGATGATGCAGGCCTCGGCGATAGCGTCGCAGATTTCCGCTGAAGAACTCACGGCGGTCGCCAATACCGTGCAGTCCGATACATTCCGCTCACTCGAAACGTACATCGTGGTGGCGGGGCTGTATCTCGTGTTGTCGCTGATCATCAAGCTGATTGCGTGGGCAGTGGGCGAGCATCTCTTCAAGCGCCGCCGGGCGATCCGTCTCGCCGCGAAGCGCGCGGGCACGACCCCGCCCGACTCGCAACGCATCGATACCGTCATTCCCGGAGGTGCGGCATGAGCGGCGGATTCACGTCATCGCACCTCGTCTATCTGGTGCAATCGATCGGCTGGACGCTCGTGCTCTCCGTGCTCGCGTTCGTGCTCGGCGGCATCGGCGGCTTCTGCGTGATGCTCGCGCGCATTTCGCCGCGCGCGTGGCTTTCGCGTGCTGCGCTCGTCTATATCGAAGCGATTCAGGGCATTCCGCTGCTGATCCTGCTTTTCATCGTGTACTTCGGCTTGTCGGTTTATGGCTATCAGGTGCCCGCGCTCGTCGCGGCCGGCCTTGCGCTGATGGTCTATTCGAGTGCATATCTCGGCGACATCTGGCGCGGCTGCATCGAAGCCATGCCGAAGCCGCAATGGGAAGCGTCGGAGTGTCTGTCGCTCACGCGCTGGCAGACGCTGCGCCTCGTGATCATCCCGCAGGCGATGCGTCTCGCGCTGCCACCGACGGTCGGCTTTCTCGTACAGCTCATCAAGATGACGTCGCTTGCTTCGGTGATCGGCTTCGTCGAGCTGACGCGCGCGGGGCAGATCATCAACAACTCGATCTTCCAGCCGTTCCTCATCTTCGGGCTGGTCGGCGCCTTCTATTTCGTCCTGTGCTATCCGCTTTCGCGCTGGAGCCAATCGATGGAGAACAAGCTCAATGTCAGCAATCGTTAAGGTCGGCGATATTCACAAGAGCTTCGGCTCCAATCATGTTCTCAAGGGCGTGTCGTTCGAAGTCAACAAGGGCGAGATGATCGCCGTGATCGGCGCGAGCGGCTCGGGCAAGAGCACGGCGCTGCGCTGCATCGACAGGCTCGAGACGATCGACCAGGGGCAGATCGAAGTGTGCGGCATTCGCGTCGACGATCCGAAAGTCGATCTGCATCTGTTGCGCCGCGAAGTGGGCATCGTGTTTCAAAGCTATAACCTCTTTCCGCATCTGACGGTGGAAGAGAACATCATGCTCGCACTGCGTCACGTGAAGAAGATGTCGAGCGACGAAGCACGTCGTATCGCGATGAATGTGCTGGAGCAGGTCGGTCTGGCACAGAAGGCCGACGCGTACCCCGAACAATTGTCAGGCGGACAGCAGCAGCGCGTGGCGATTGCGCGCTCGCTCGCGATGTCGCCGAAGGTAATGCTCTTCGACGAAGTGACGTCGGCGCTCGATCCGCAACTGACGGGCGAAGTACTGCGCGTGATGGAAGACCTCGCGGCGGACGGCATGACGATGCTACTCGTCACGCACGAGATGGCGTTCGCCAAGCGCGTCGCGGATCGCATCATCTACATGCATCAGGGCAAGGTGTGGGAAGTGGGCGACGGCAGCATGCTCGATGCGCCGCGCACGCCCGAATTGCGCGCATTTCTCGATAACGGACTTTGATATCCGCAGCATCCCATCCAGCAACATCAATAACGACGGAGACTCGACTTGAAAGCAAAGACAATCATTGCACGCGCGGCCGTGGCAACCCTGATGATGGCGGCCGCCGTGCACAGCGCGATGGCCGATCAGCTTGACGACATCAAGAAAGCGGGCGTCGTGCGCGTCGCGATCGCGATCGGCACGCCGCTCTTCAGCTACGCGGATCAGAACCTGAAGCCCGCGGGATCGGACGTCGATACCGCCACCGCACTCGCAAAAGATCTCGGCGTAAAGCTCGAACTCGTGCAGATCACCAATGCCGCACGCATTCCGACGCTGCAGGCGAAGCGCGCGGACCTCGTCATCTCGTCGCTGTCGGTCACGCCGGAGCGCGCCAAAGTGGTCGATTTCTCGAACCCGTATGCGGTGATCTCGATCATCGTCGGCGGCGTAAAGACGATCAAGGTGAAGGATTACGCGGACCTCGACGGCAAGACCATCGGTCTCACGCGTGCCACCGTGAACGACACGCTCACGACGCAACAGGCGAAGGGCGCGCAGATCCAGCGCTATGAGGACGACGCGACGCTCATTACGTCGATGGTCACGGGTCAGGTCGAGCTCTTTTCGAGCACGCCTTCGAACCTGAAGGAAATGCAGGACCGCGCGCCGCAACGCAACATCGAGATGAAGTTCGAGCAGAAGACCTTCGATCTCGGCATTGCGATGAACAAAGACCAGCCGCGACTGAAGGAATGGGTGAACAACTGGGTCGGCACGAACATGAAGAACGGGAACCTGAATACGATCTATAAGAAGTACCACGGGCGCGATTTGCCGGAGACCGTGCGCAAGGGCTGAGCTATGGCCGGCGTCGGTCTCCTTCGATGACGCCGGCCCTGCTTCAATGCTGCGCCTCGTAAGCAACAGATTCGACGTAGATCGCGACTGGGCCCCGTTTCTATTTGCATTCCGCATACGAAATTCACCGGCGAATAATGCATTCGAAATGCCGGTATTGCCGTACCGGAAAGCCTGGGTAAGCCATGTCACAGCCGCGCCATGCGGCCTCGCCCCCCGTTCAAGACAATCCACAGTAACCCGGCGTACACTCGCTTTGCGTTTTGAATCCAGCATGCATTGAGCCATAGCGGATGCGCGGCGCCGCTCTGCCCGCGATCCGCCACTCATTGGACTCCCTCTCTTCGTCACAGGAACCATCATGGCCAGGAACACGGTAGCGGACTATCTCGCGAAGACGCTTGCGGCAGCGGGCGTGGAACGCATCTGGGGCGTCACGGGCGACAGCCTGAACGGACTTGCATTCAGCCTCGATCGCGTGGGCTCGATCCGCTGGATGCATACGCGTCATGAAGAAGCGGCCGCTTTCGCAGCGGGCGCGGATGCAGCCGCTACGGGCAAGCTCGCCGTATGCGCCGGGAGTTGCGGACCGGGCAATCTGCATCTCATCAACGGGCTCTACGACTGCCATCGCAATCATCAACCCGTGCTCGCCATCGCCGCGCATATTCCGTCGACCGAAATCGGCCTGAACTACTTTCAGGAAACGCATCCGCAGGACTTGTTCAAGGAATGCAGTCACTTCGTGGAACTGGTGTCCAATGCATCGCAGTTTCCACGCGTGCTCGAACGCGCGATGCGCGCGGCGCTCGATCAGCGCGGCGTCGCGGTCATCGTGCTGCCGGGCGATGTTGCATTGAGCGACGGCCCGGGTGTCGAGCCGCGCTGGACCGCGAGCGCCCCGGGCGCGATCGTGCCGGCCGATGCGGACCTCGGCAGACTCGCCGACCTTCTGAACGGCTGCGAAGCGGTGACGATCATGTGCGGCAGCGGCGTCGCCGGCTCGCATGACGAAGTCATCGCGCTTGCCGACACGCTCGGCGCGCCCATTGTGCATGCGCTGCGCGGCAAGCAGTTCATCGAGTACGACAATCCATTCGATGTCGGCATGACCGGGCTCATCGGCTTCAGCTCGGGCTATCACGCGATGATGTCCTGCGACACGCTGCTCCTGCTCGGTTGCGATTTTCCGTATCGCCCGTTCTATCCCCCGCAGGCGAAGATCGTGCAGATCGACTGGCGCGGCTCGCAACTGGGACGCCGCGCGCCGCTGGAAATGGGGCTCGTCGGCACCATCAAGGAAACGCTCGCGGCACTTTTGCCCAAGCTTAAGCGCAAGGACGAGCGGCGTTTTCTTGAGAACGCGCTCAGGCACTATGCCACCGCGCGCAAGGACCTCGACGATCTCGCGACGCCGTCCGCGCCGGGACGTCCGATCCATCCGCAATACCTCACGAAGCTCGTCGATGAAATCGCCGCCGAGGATGCGATCTTCACCGTCGATGTCGGCACGCCGACGCTATGGGCCGCGCGCTATCTGACGATGAACGGCAAGCGCCAGTTGCACGGCTCGTTCAATCACGGCTCGATGGCCAACGCGATGCCGCAGGCGCTCGGCGCGCAGGCCGCGCAACCGCAACGGCAAGTCGTGTCGCTATCGGGCGACGGCGGCTTGTCGATGTTGCTGGGCGATCTGCTCTCCGCCGTGCAGCTCGAGTTGCCGATCAAGGTCGTCGTGTTCAACAACAGTCTGCTCGGCTTCGTGTCGATGGAGTTGAAGGCGGGCGGCTATCTCGACACCAACGTCGATCTGAGCAAGACCGATTTCTCGCAGATCGCGAAGGGCGCGGGCATCTGGTCGGTACGCGTGGAAGAGTCGGAGCAACTCGAAAACGCGTTGCGGGAAGCGTTCGCGCACAAGGGACCGGCGGTCGTCGATGTCGTCACGTCGAAGCACGAACTCGCAATGCCGCCGACCATCGAGTTGTCGCAGGCAAAAGGCTTCAGCCTCTACATGTTGCGAGCGATTCTGAGCGGGCGCGGCGATGAAATCGTCGAACTCGCGCGCACGAACCTGCGTTGAGCGAGACAGCGTCATGAGCGAAACGAAAGATCGCCTGCCGGTCGATCATGTGTTCGACTTCGAAGGGCAGGCTGTGCACTACGGCGTGATCGGCGAGGGTGCGCCGCTCGTGCTCGTGCATGGGACGCCGTTTTCATCCCAGGTATGGCGGCGTATCGCGCCGATTGCGGCCCGTTCGCGCCGCGTGCATTACTTCGATCTGCTCGGTTACGGCGCTTCGGAAATGCGCGATGGACAGGACGTTTCGCTCGGCGTGCAGAATCGCGTGCTCGCGGCGCTCATCGGGTACTGGAGCGCCGACTGGAATGGCGCATTACCCGATGTGCTCGCGCACGACTTTGGCGGTGCGACATCGCTCAGGGCAGCGTTGCTGAACGGTTGCGCGTATCGCTCGTTGATGCTCGTCGATCCCGTTGCCGTCGCGCCCTGGGGATCGCCTTTCGTGGCTCATGTGCGGCAACATGAAGCCGCGTTCGCAGGCGTGCCGCCGTACATGCATCAAGCGATGCTCGATGCGTATCTGCAAGGCGCGGCGCATCGAAAGTTATCCGAAGAGACGTTGTGCGTTTATACGCAGCCGTGGACGGGCGAGAAGGGGCAGGCCGCGTTCTATCGGCAGATCGCGCAGATGGATCAGCGTTACACGGATGAAGTGCAATCGCGCTACCGTGAATTGACGTGTCCCGTGTCGATTCTTTGGGGCGAAGAAGACGCATGGATACCGGTCGAGCGCGGTATCGAACTCGCATCGCTGATTCCAAAGGCGCGCTTCACGCGTGTGCCCGGATCAGGACATCTGATGCAGGAAGACGCGCCCGAGGCGATCGTCGGCGAATGGCTGACGTTCGTGGGCGCGATCGAACCGTGACTGATTTCACCCCTTGTTTTTAGCGCTCTCGGCGCGAAATGCCGCTTCGCCCGCGTCGGATACCTCGACCCATTTCTTGTCGGGCGGCGCATCGTCGATATAGCTATCGTGCCAGTTCCACCACTTGTAGGTCGGTGTCTGCGGATAGCCTTCAGGCGAGTCTTCCCACAGCTCCTGACGTCCAAGCGGCGTGATGTCGAGATAGTTCCACGTATTGCCCATCTGCTCGTCGCCGCGATTGTTGAGGAAATACGTGCGGAATACGTTATCTCCATCACGGAAAAACACGTTCGTGCCGTGCCATTCGTCGACCCCGAAATCGGCATCGAAACGATCCGTCAGCGTGAACCACGGAATGTTCCAGCCCATGCGTTGCTTCAGCCGAGCGATGTCCTCTTGCGGCGCACGCGATACGAATACCAATGTCGTATCGCGTGCATTCAGATGCGCAAGATGAGCGACCTGATCGGCGACGAGCGAGCAGCCACGGCACGCATGCTCGGGCCAGCCGAACACGCCGGGCTCATAAAACGCGCGATACACAATCAACTGACGCCGTCCGTCGAACAGATCGACAAAGCCGATTTTGCCGTCGGGGCCCTCGAACATATAGTCCGTTTTCACGGCCATCCACGGCATGCGGCGCCGCTCGGCAGCGAGCGCATCGCGGGCGCGCGTGTGAGCTTTTTCCTTCACGAGCAACTGCTGTCGCGCCGCTTCCCACGCTTGCTCCGACACGACGGGTGGCGTACGCATTTCAGTGCGTGCGCCCGCTGTTCCTTTTTCGTCTGATGTAGTCATGGCTTGTGCAACCTCTTGAGTTGTTGTCCGTGAAATCAGTCTGAACTCGAAAGCGAATGGCCGGGAGTAACAAGTGTGACGGCATTTCCTTGGAGGCTGCATTTGACGCTCATGCTGCGGACCTCGTGCGTTCCACGTTCGGCGAGCCAGCATCGATCAGGCCCACGACGCGCCCAGAGCGTGCATCGTTTTCCAGTACGTGAAGAAGCGTCCGGCGAACATGCCCGCGACGACACCCGACACGGCGGCATCGATGACCCCATACGTCGCGAGCGCGGAGAGATTCGTCGCGGTCGCCATCTCGAAGCCGAGCCAGAACTTCGCGATAAACGTAGTGGCGATCAGCAGCAAGGGCACGATCGACCCCGGCAGCATCACGGTGCGAGCGATCGGATCGACAATGAAGCGGCTCCGGCTCGCGTTGAACACGCCAGCGATGACGCCCGCGGCAAGCGCGAGGATCCACGCGGCGACGGCGGCCACGCCCGTGAGCGGCGACGAAATCAGATGCGCGATACCCATGCCCGCAAAAACCAGCGGGATGATCGCGAGCTTCGAAAGCGGCGTAGTGCTGGCCTGCATTGCCTTGATGCCGCGATACAGCAGAAACGCGAGCAGCACCCAGACCCATGTCGGCGTGCCTTGAATGATGGCGATCGGTGTCATGTTCATCTCCTTCAGACCAGTTGTTTGATGCGCATGATGCCGCCGAAGAATTAGATGCGAATGAGTCGAAAGAGCCGGGCGATTGCATCGCGTGAGTTAAGCGGTCCCTGAAACACGGCCGCACGCCGGGTAAAATGCGGCGCCTGCCCGCCGTTCGGCCGCAATCGCATGTGACCCGTGCGTGTGCGGTGTCGCGGGCCGCGTCCGCCCCACGAAGGCAAACATTCGTCCGTCTGCGCCCGTCCGGTCATCCCGCGAACCGCCGCTTTCGCTGAACCACACACGATACGCAACGACCTTCGAGGATTGTTTTCATGCTTGCCCGCATCACCCGCCTTTTTCCGCTCTGGGCCGTGCTCGTTTCCATCGCCGCCTACAGCGCGCCTTCGTCAGTGACGGGCATCGCGCCGCACGTCACGATGCTTCTGACGATCATCATGCTGTCGATGGGCGTCACGCTCTCCATCGACGATTTCAGGCGCGTATTCACGCGGCCCGCGCCGGTCATCGCGGGCATCGTCCTGCATTATCTCGTGATGCCGCTCGCCGCGTGGGCGATTGCGAAGGCGCTGCGCATGCCGCCCGATCTGACGGCGGGCATGGTGCTCGTCGGCAGCGTCGCGAGCGGTACGGCTTCGAACGTGATGATCTATCTCGCGCGTGGCGATGTGGCGCTGTCTGTCACGATCAGCGCGCTGTCGACCCTCGTCGGCGTGTTCGCGACCCCGCTGCTCACGCGTTTTTATGTCGATGCATCGATTTCCGTCGACGTGTACGGGATGCTGATGAGCATCGTGCAGATCGTCGCGTTGCCGATCGTCATCGGCCTCGTCGTGAATCATCTGTTCGGCAAGCTCGTGCGCAAGATCGAATGGGCGCTGCCGCTCGTGTCGATGGTGTCGATTCTGCTGATCATCGCGGCGGTCGTCGGCGGCACGCAGAAGAGCATCGCGTCGGTGGGCATGGTCGTCGCGGTGGGCGTGGTGCTGCACAACGGCATCGGCTTACTGGGCGGCTACTGGGGCGGCCGCCTGCTCGGCTTCGACGAAGCCGTCTGCCGCACGCTTGCAATCGAAGTCGGCATGCAGAACTCGGGGCTCGCGGCGACGCTCGGCAAGCTGTATTTCACGCCGATTGCAGCGTTGCCCGGCGCGCTGTTCTCGGTGTGGCACAACCTGTCGGGATCGATGCTCGCGGGCTATTGGGCAGGGCGCCCGGCGAAAGGCTCGACGCGCGATACCGATGCAGAGGGCGTCGTTGCGCGACAGGGTTGAGCGTTCGCGCGCAATCGAATGAAAAAACGCGCCTTTGCTGGCGCGTTTTTTTTAGCTCAAGCCGAGCAGCTTGCGAATCGTTTCTTCGGTCTGCGCATAGCGCCCTTCCCCGAAGTGCGTGTACACGATCTTGCCGTTCTGATCGATCAGATAGAGCGCGGGCCAGTACTGGTTGTCATACGCATTCCAGGTTGCGTATCGATTGTCCTGCGCGACGGGATATTCGATTCCATATTTGGCGATCGCTTTCCTGAGGTTGCCGGCATCGCGCTCGAAGGAATACTCGGGCGTATGCACGCCGACCACGACGAGTCCTTTGTCCCGATAGCGCGCGTACCAGTCCTTCACGTGCGGCAGCGTATGTGCGCAGTTGATGCAATCGAAAGTCCAGAAATCGACGAGCACGACTTTGCCGCGCAACTGCGCGAGATCGAGCGGCGCGCTGTTGAACCAGTTATCGATGCCGGTGAAGTCGGGCGCCTGCGCGCCGGTCTGCTGCGTCGTTTTCATGCCGGCCGCGGAGCCGGTCGATGAGAAAGCGGCGAGCGCCGCGACGGCGCCGAGCGCTGCGACCATCGCGGTGGCGACGGCGGCGATCTTGAGTCGAGCGAACATGACGGTTCTCCTTTTCGGTGATGCGTTAAAGCGTATTGAAGCGCGCCGATGTATCGGGCGCGTGTCCCGTTTGTATCGCCATGTATCCGGCGGCGCGGCCGATACACGGCGTTGCACGGCGCGCCGTTTCTGACATTCCCGCGATACATGAAGGCGCTGGAATACGACACATGCTTGTTGTGCCGTATTCCCGGCGTTCGATGCCGGTCCGTCCAACCGCTTTTCACGGAACACCGATCTCATGTCACTCATCGTCATCGCATTGCTCGGCGGCGTGTTCACCGTATTGAGCCCATGCATTCTGCCGGTCGTTCCGTTCGTATTCGCGCGTTCGGACAGGCCCTTCATCACCGACCGCCTGCCGCTTCTCATCGGACTCGCGGGCACGTTCGCGCTCGTGACCGGCCTCGGCGTCGCGGGTCTCGCGGGCGCCGCGCAACTGAATCAGTACGGCCGCTGGATCGCGCTCGCGACGCTCGCGCTGTTCGGCGCAGCGCTCCTGTTTCCGTCGATTGCCGCGCGGCTCACGCGTCCGTTGTCGGCGCTTGCGGATCGCCTCGTCGCGCGTTCGCAAACCCAGGGGACGACGCGCCGTGTCGCGTCGTCCATGCTGCTCGGCGCGGCGACCGGGCTGCTGTGGGCGCCGTGCGCAGGGCCGATTCTCGGCGTGATCCTCACGGGCGCCGCCTTGCATGGCGCGAGCTGGCACACGGCTGCGGCACTCGTTGCCTATGGCGTCGGCGCGGCCAGTTCGCTTGCGATCGCGTCGAGCCTCGGCAAGCGCGCGCTGGATGTCGTCAAGCGCTCGCTCGGCGTGGGCGAGCATCTGCGGCGTGCAATGGGCGCGCTCGTCGTATTGACCGTGGCCGCGATAGCAACGGGCTTCGACACGCGCTTGCTCGCGCATATCCCCGGCGCGCCGACGACCGGCATCGAGAGCAAGCTCGTCGGCATGCTGAAGGCGAAGCAGACTTCGCGCGATGCACAGCAAGGTGCGCGCGTCATGCGCGTATCGATGCCGGCCGCGCTGCCGGTTCAGGGCAGACTGCCATCGCTCGACGGCGCGACGACCTGGCTCAACGCCAAGCCGCTTTCCACCGACGCATTGCGCGGCAAGGTCGTCGTGGTCAACTTCTGGACGTACTCGTGCATCAACTGCCTGCGCACCTTGCCGTATCTCAAGACGTGGGCGCAACGTTATGGCGATGACGGGCTCGTCGTCGTCGGCGTGCATACGCCCGAGTTCGGCTTCGAGCGCGACACCGGCAACGTGAAGCGCGCGCTCGCGAACCTGAACATCACGTACCCGGTTGCTATCGACAACGATTACGCCATCTGGCGCGCGTTCGGCAATCAGTACTGGCCGGCGTTCTATATCGTCGATGCGCAAGGGCGCGTGCGCTTTCATCATTTCGGCGAAGGCGGATACCGCGAGGCCGAGAACGCGATTCGCGAGTTGCTCGCCGATAGCGGCGCGACGATGAACGTGCGCGATGTACACACCGTGCAGGCCAACGGGGCGCAGGCCGCGGCCGATCCGGCGAACATCGGCTCAGGCGAGACCTATGTGGGCTACAAACAGGCGCAAGGCTTCGCATCGCCGCAACGCGTGATGCCCGATGGCATCGAGACCTACACGCTGCCCGCGCGACTATCGCTTAACGACTGGGCGCTCGAAGGACAGTGGAACGTGGGAGAAGAGGCTGCGGCGCCGGCCGCGCCGCACGCGCGCATCGCGTATCGCTTTCATGCGCGCGATCTGCATCTCGTGCTCGGACCGTCGCCGGATGGCAAGCCAGTCCGATTTCGCGTGACGATCGATGGTGCGGCGCCGGGCGCATCGCATGGCGCGGACATCGCCGCCGATGGCAGCGGCGTCGTGACGAGCGCGCGTCTTTATCAGCTCGTGCGTCAGACGGGTCCGATCGTTGATCGCACTTTCGAAATCGAGTTTCTCGACCCGGGTGCGCAGGCGTATAGCTTTACCTTCGGGTAATTCGCTTGCTGACTTTCTCCTTCGACGCCGCGCCCGATGCGCGGCGTTATCGCCTTTACCAGCAGAAAAAGTTATCCAGACGACCCAGGCTAGGGACATTCCCTAGCGTCTTTTGCGAACGGCCGCGTGGCGCTCATCGTCCACGCGTAGGGCTTTCGCCCGCAAAGCCGCGTCCGCCATGGCGCTGCGATATTCGCGCAACGCTGCACCATTCTCGGGCACCTTGTGCGATGCGCCGATGCATTACCAGAAGTATCGGAAAGTGCTCACAAAATGTCGGTGGGTGATCGAAATTGGCCATGTACGCTTCATTCAACGCAAAGAACGCCGGGAAGTTCCGGCAGCGACATATCCCTTTTTCGAACTTGCTAGGTGGAATGACCCGATGATTCCCAACCTGACGCTCGCACCGAACGACGTCACGAATCCGATTTCCTCGCAGCCGGGAATCGCTTCGCCGGCCCGAACGGTTGCGGCATCCCAGACCGAGATCCTCACGGTCAAGAATCTTTCGAAGATCTTCGGCGCGAAGCCGGAGCGCGCTCAGGCGCTGTTGAAGCAAGGCCTCGGCCGCAACGAAATCTTCGCGCAAACAGGCAACATGGTCGCCGTCGATGATGTCAGCCTCGCCGTCAACGCGGGCGAGATCTTTGTCATCATGGGCTTGTCGGGCTCGGGCAAGTCGACGCTCGTGCGTCTGCTCAACCGCCTGATCGAGCCGACGTCGGGACAAGTGATCCTCGAAGGCCGCGACATCGCGCCGATGAGCACGCCCGAACTGCGCGCCGTGCGCCGCGAAAAAATGGCGATGGTGTTCCAGTCTTTCGCGCTGCTGCCGAATCGCTCCGTCATCGACAACATTGCCTACGGCCTCGAAGTCGCGGGCAGGAAGAAGGCGGATCGTTATGACATCGCACGCGCGGCACTGACGCGCGTCGGCCTCGCTTCCTACGAAAAGCTGTTGCCGAGCGAACTGTCCGGCGGCATGCAGCAGCGCGTCGGCCTTGCTCGCGCGCTCGCGGTGAACCCTTCGGTACTGTTGATGGACGAGGCATTCTCTGCGCTCGATCCGCTCATCCGCTTCGAAATGCAGAACGAACTGCTGCGCTTGCAAAAGGAAGAACAGCGCACGATTGTCTTCATCTCGCACGATATCGAAGAAGCGGTGAAGATCGGCGGGCGCATCGGCATCATGAAGGACGGGCGCCTGATTCAGGTTGGCACGCCGGCCGAGCTCATCCAGTCGCCCGCCGACGATTACGTGCGCGACTTCTTCCGCAATGTCGATGTATCGCGCTTCCTCGAAGCATCGAGTCTGATGACGAAGGTCGAACGCGGTCTCATCGCGTGCAGCACGAGCGCGCCGTCGGAGCGCTATCTGAACAGCCTGATCGACAGCGGCGCCGAGTGCGGATACGTCTGCGACGAGGCGGGGCGCTATCAGGGCTGCGTGACGCCTGCATCGCTGCACAAGAGCGGCAAACGGCCCATCGCCGACGCCTTGCTCCGCGACGTCGCGGCGGTCCCGCTGACAGCCGATTTGCATCAACTCGCGACCATCGCGCTCGGTCAGGAGCACGACGTGCCGGTCACCGATGAACAGGGCAGACTCGCGGGCGTGGTGTCGTGCCGCACGATTCTCAAGCAGGTCATGGAGCGGAGGGCAGCATGAATTCCTCGATCTTTGGAAAGTTCGCCGACGACGCAGTCAACTTTCTCTTCTCGCACTTTCGCGGCGGCTTCGACGCGTTCTCGGCCGCGCTCGGCGCGGTCATCAAGCTGCTCGAAGATGGCCTGGGCGCGGTGCCGTTCATCGCGATGCTCGTGATTCTCATGGGACTTGCGCTGTGGAGAAGGGGTGTCGTATTCGCGGTGTTCGTCGGCGCGGCGCTCTACGTGATCAATTACATGGGCCTCTGGGCGCAGACGGTTTCGACGCTCGCGCTCGTCATCGCGGCGACGTTCTTCAGCCTCGTGATCGGCGTGCCGCTCGGCATCTGGGGCGCACGCAACAGACGTGTGGAAGTCGTGCTGCGTTCCTTGCTCGATTTCATGCAGACGATGCCCGCGTTCGTCTATCTGATTCCCGCGGTCATTCTGTTCGGTCTCGGGCGCGTGCCCGCGGTGATCGCGACGATCGTGTTCGCAATGCCGCCGGTCGTGCGTCTGACCACGCTCGGCATTCGCCAGGTGCGGGAGGAACTGCTCGAAGCGGGCCGGTCCTTCGGCAGCACGGATGCGCAACTGCTTTGGAAGATCCAGTTGCCGAATGCATTGCCTTCGATCATGGCGGGCGTGAACCAGACGATCATGATGGCGTTGTCGATGGTGGTGGTCGCTTCGATGATCGGCGCGGGCGGCCTCGGCGAATACGTCCTGAGCGGGATTCAGCGGCTCGATATCGGCATCGGCTTCGAAGGCGGGCTCGGCGTAGTTCTGCTCGCAATCATTCTGGATCGTTTGACGGAGAGTTTCGGCGTGAAGTCGAAGAAGTCGAAGAAGAAAGTCATCTCCACGCCGGCCAAGCCCGCCGCGGCCGGAAGCACCGCTCAGACCTGAGCATCACAGCGTCGACTACACATTAATACTGCATTGTCAGTTACGGAGTCCGAAATGAAAAACAGCTTCATCAAATCCCTCATCGTCAAGATCGTGACGCCGGCCATCGTGGCGTTCGGGGCCGGCTCGAGCCCGGCGATCTCGGCCGAGCCGATCAAGATCGCCGTCACGAACTGGGCCGATGTGCTCGCGGTCGCGAATGTCGCGAAGTACGTGCTCGAAACGAAGCTCCAGCAGCCGGTGCAGTTCGTCCAGGCGGATATCGGCATCCAGTATCAGGGCGTGTCGCGCGGCGATCTCGACATCATGGTCGGCGGATGGCTGCCGGTGACGCACGGTCAGTATGTGGCGCGCTACAAGGACACGCTCGATGATGTCGGCATCATTTACACGGGCGGCAAGAACGGCTGGGCGGTGCCAGCGTATGTGCCCGAGTCGCAGCTTTCGTCGATCGAAGACCTGAAGAAGCCCGAGGTGCAGAAGCAACTCAACGGCGTGATCCAGGGCATCGAACCGGGCGGCGGTCTCATGCAGGCGTCGGAGCGGACAATCAAGGCTTATGACCTGTCCGGCTACAAGCTGCAATCGTCGAGCGAGGCGGGCATGCTCGCATCGGTGCAGCGTGCGTATGGATCGAAGCAATGGATCGTCGCGACCGTATGGAGCCCGCACTGGCTGTTTCAGAAGTGGCAGATGCGCTATCTGAAGGACCCGAAGGGCACGCTCGGCGGCGAGGAACAGATTCACGCCTTCGCATCGAAGCAGTTCGCGACCAAGTTTCCACGCGCGGATGTATTCTTCAAACACTACAAGCTGACGCTCGCGGATGTCGAGGCGATCGAGTTCGAAGGCAATTCGACCAACGATTACGCAACCGCCGCGAAGAAGTTCGTCGACGCGCATCCGGACAAGGTAAAGGCGTGGCTCGCGCAGTGACGCCTGACGCGCACCGCGCATGAGCACACACCCTCCATTCATCGAGAGACAAACATGAGCTTCGAAGGCGTACACACTCCGCTCGTCACCCCGTTCAAGGACGACGGCGAAATCGATCATGAAATGCTCGGTCAGCACGCCGCCAGTCTCGTGGGCCGCGTATCGGGCATGGGCGTCGGCGGCACTACCGGCGAGTACTACGCGCTCAGCTTCGACGAGCGCGTAAAGACGTTCGATACGGTGGCCTCCACCGTCGGCGGAAAGACGTATCTCACGGCGGGCATCAACGCGACCACGACGAAAGAAGTCCTGCGTATCGGACAGGAGGCGAAACGCGCGGGCTATGACGCGTTGCTCATCGCAGCGCCGTATTACGTGCAGCCGACGCAGGAAGAGTTGCTCGATCATCTGCTGAAGGTCGATGACGCGCTCGACATGCCGATCATGCTCTACAACTTCCCGGCACGCACCGGCACGGCTATCGGCGATGAAGTCCTCGACAAGCTGCTCGCGCGCCCCAACTTCGCGGCGATGAAGGAGAGCACGGGCGATATTGCGCATCTGCATCATCTCGCCACGCATCTGCCCGAGCGCTTCGTTCTCAGTTGCGGCATGGACGATCAGGCGCTCGAGTTCTTCGCATGGGGCGCGCGAAGCTGGGTCGCGGGGGCATCGAACTTTCTGCCTGAAGCGCATGGCGAGTTGCTCGAAGCATGCGTGAAGCGCGGTGATTTCAATGCTGGCCGCAAGCTGATGGCGCAATTGCTCCCCGTGCTCGAACTGCTCGAGCGCAGCGGGAAATTCATCCAGTATGTGCGTTACGGATGCGAACTCGCGGGCACGCGCGTCGGCAACGCACGTGCGCCGCTCGGCACGCTCAACGACGAAGAGCGCAGTGCCTTCGCCAAGATCGTTCAACCCTTGCTGCGCAACGCTCAGTAACGTGAATGGCCTCGAAACTGGACTTCATGCGGTTTCCCGCGCCTGACGGCGTGAACGGCTGGTGGGAGAGCCTGCCACCCGTCGCGCCCGCCAGAAGTGTGACGGGCGAAGCGCGCTTCGACTTCGTCGTGGTCGGCGGGGGTATCACCGGTTTGTGTGCGGCGCGCCGGCTTGCCGAACTTGCACCGGATGCCTCGATCGCGCTCGTGGAGGCTGATCGCATCGGGCGTTCGACAGCGGGGCGCAATTCCGGCTTTTTCGTCGATTTGCCGCATGACATCAGCAGCGAGAGTTATTCGCGCAGTGTCGAGGCCGACAAGGCGGACGTGCGCCTGCAACGGCATGGCATCGGCTATGTGCGCAGCACGGTCAAGGCGAACGGTATCGATTGCGACTGGCGCGACGACGGAAAGTATCACGCCTCGGTGAACAAGAAGGGCCATGCGGCGCTGACTCATTTCGCGGATGGGCTCGCGCGTATCGACGAGCCATGCGAGTGGCTCGACGAGGCCGCGATCGCCGGCGTGACGGGCACGCGCTTCTATCAGAGCGCGCTCTTCACGCCGGGATGCAGCACGGTTCAGCCGGCGGCGCTTATGCGCGGCCTCGCTGCGACGCAACCGTCGAACGTAACCGTGTTCGAAATGAGCGCGGTAAAGGGCATGGATACGCGCGGCCAGACGAAGCTGCTGAGCTTCGCGAACGGCAGTATCGAGGCGAAGCGCGTCGTGCTGTGCACCAATGCGTATGCAGCCACCTTTGGCGGCCATCCGAACGGCTTGCTGCCGGTCTATACGTTCGCGTCGATGTCGCGTGTCATGACCGACGACGAGATCGCAAAACTCGGCGGCACGAATTCCTGGGCGCTCATTCCGGCCGATCCGATGGGCACCACCGTGCGCCGTCTCGCCACGAACCGTATTTGCGTGCGCAACCATTTCGCGTTCCGGCCCAATCTTTCGGTGTCGGAAGGCGACCTCGCGAAAGCGAAACATCTGCATCAACGCTCGTTCGACCGGCGCTTTCCGATGCTCGCGGACGTCGAGCTGCAATACACATGGGGCGGCGCGTTGTGCCTTTCGGCAAATAACGGCGCGCTATTCGGGCAACGCGACGACGGCGTGTACGAGGCCGTCGGCTGCAACGGGCTCGGCCTGAGTCGCGGATCGGCGGCGGGCAAGCTCATCGCCGAACACGCGCTCGGGCAATCGAACGAACTGATCGATCAACTGCTGAAACAGCCGCATCCGCGTTCGCTGCCGATGCGGCCGATCGCGGACGTCGCGGTATCGGCGGCGATCTGGATGAAGGAATTCTCGGCGGGCGCCGAGCTTTGAATCTCTGAGGACATGACATGACGACGTATCAGGAATGGAAACGTCAGGCGGAACACCTGTCGCTCGACGGCCGCGCATTCATCGCGGGAGCACGCTGCAATGCCGCATCGAATGAAACGTTCGGCACGCTGAATCCTTCGACCGGCAAGGTGCTCGCGGAGGTCGCGAAGTGCGACGCCAAGGACATCGACCGCGCGGTCGTCGCGGCGCGTGAGGCGTTCGAATCGGGCGTGTGGTCGAAGGCCGCGCCATCGCAGAGAAAGGCGGTCCTGCGGCGCCTTGCGCAACTGATCGATGAAAACGCCGAAGAGCTCGCGCTCCTCGAAGCGCTCGAAGCCGGCAAGCCGATCAGCGAATGCATGGGGCTCGACATTCCCGAGTCGGCGGCGTGCATCCGCTGGCATGCCGAGGTGACGGACAAGCGTTACGACGCGCTGTCGCCGTCCGGTCCGAACGTCGTGAGCATGATCACGCGTGAGCCGATCGGTGTCGTCGGCGCAGTGCTGCCGTGGAATTTTCCGGCGCTGATGCTGGCGTGGAAGATCGGGCCGGCGCTGTCCGTGGGCAACAGCGTCATCGTGAAGCCTGCGGAGCAGACCTCGCTCTCGACGCTGCGCATCGCCGATCTCGCACTGGAAGCGGGCGTGCCGCCCGGCGTGTTCAGCGTCGTGACGGGCTTCGGCGAAAGCGCGGGTCAGGCGCTCGGCACGCACGCGGATGTCGATCTCATCGCCTTCACGGGCTCGACCGAAACGGGCAAGCGCTTCCTGCGCTATTCCGCCGATACGAACCTGAAGCGCGTCGTGCTCGAATGCGGCGGAAAGAATCCGCAAGTCGTATTGCCCGACGTCGCGAATCTCGATGCCGTCGCGGAGCAGGCTGTCGCCGCCGCGTTCTGGAACATGGGCGAGAACTGCAGCGCGGGCTCGCGCATTCTTGTTCACACGAGCCAGAAGGCCGAACTGCTGCAAAAGGTGCAGGCCGTGCTCGAAGGCTGGAAAACCGGCGATCCGCTCGATCCCGATGTCAAGCTCGGCTCGCTCATCGAGGAGGCGCATTATCGCAAGGTGCTTGGCCACATCGAGAAGGCGAAGGCCGAGGGTGCGCGTGTCGCGAGCGGCGGAAACGCGACGCTGATTGAAACGGGCGGCTGGTTCGTCGAGCCGACGATCTTCGACAACGTCACGCCGGAAATGAGCATCGCGCGCGACGAGGTCTTCGGCCCGGTCGTCTGCTTTATCGAATATGCTGACGTCGACGAGGCCGTGCGCATCGCGAACGATACGTGCTACGGACTCGCGGCATCGCTATGGACCGACAACGTGAACCAGGCGCATAAAGTCGCGGCGCGCATCCGCGCGGGCACCGTGACCGTGAACTGCTTCGGCGAGGGCGATCTCTCGACACCCTTCGGCGGCTTCAAGCAGTCCGGTTTCGGCGGACGCGACAAGTCGGTCTACGCGCACGACCAATATTGCGAGCTGAAGACGACCTGGCTGAAGCTCGACTGATCATCGGACGAGGCAACATGCGCATTGGCTTCATCGGCACCGGCACGATCACGGCGGCGGTCGTGACCGGCATGATCCGCTTCGGCGTTTCTTTCGAGCGCGTGGCGCTGTCGCCACGCAATGCGAAAACTGCGGCGCGCTTGGCCGCGCTCGACGCGCGTATCGAAGTCTGCGAAAGCAATCAGCGCGTGCTCGATACGTCGGACGTCGTCTGTCTTGCGGTCGTGCCGCAGATCGCACAGGACGTTTTGAGCGAGCTTACATTCGATGCGCGGCATCACGTCATCAGCTTTATCGCGGGGAAATCCCTCGATCAGATCCGGGCTTTGGTGCGCCGTTCGGCGAGAATCGTGCGCGCGGTGCCGCTGCCCGCCGTAGCGGCGGGCAAGGGCAGCACGGCGATCTGCCCGCACGACGACATCGCACGGACGCTGTTCGCGCCGCTCGGCGAAGCGGTCGAAGTCGACGACGAGCATCAGTTCGATGCCCTGTCCGCCGCGACCGCGACGATGGCCGCCTTCTTCGCGCTGCTCGAGGAACAGGCGTCGTGGCTCGTGGCGCAAGGCGTGCCGTATGCGTCGGCCCGTTCGTTTTTGTCGGGCTATCATGTGGGGCTTGCACATGAAGCGACCTCTGGCACCGAGCCTTTCTCCGCGATGATCGGGCACGCGAGCACGCCCGGCGGCCTCAACGAGCAGTTCAACCGTGAGTTGTCGGAGCGGGGCACGTACGCGCATTATGCGGAGGCGCTCGACAACATCATGCGCCGCGTGAAAGGGCGTGGATAACGAAGTCAGGCGATCATCGCGCCCCTCGAAGGTGATTCACATGCAGAAGAAACAGCAGTTCGCGGACCGGCTACTCGCCCAGATGCCGTCGCTGCGCGCGCTCCGGTGTTTCGTCACCGCGGCGCGCTACGAAAGCTTCACGCAAGCCGCGGAAGTGCTGTGCGTCACGCAGGCGGCGGTAAGCCGGCAGATCAAGGAACTCGAAGACACGCTCGAAGTGGCGCTTTTCGAGCGCACTGGCCGGCACATCGCGCTGACCGACGCGGGCCGCATTCTCTACAACGCGTCGTATCTCTCGATCATGAACATCGCGGAGGCGGCGCAGGCGGTGCGGCGCGTCGATCGCCACGCGTTGACGCTCTGCATCTCTCATACCTTTTCGGCGCTCTGGCTTTCGTTCAGGCTGCCCGCGTTTCGCCAGCGCTTTCCGGACATCCGCCTGCATGTGATGGTGACCGAGCACTTCATGGAGCTCGACGAGCTCATGCAGCCCGATGTCATCATCACGAAGAATCCGCCGCGCGAGGCGGAGTATGAAGTCGAACCGCTCTTTCACGACATCGTGTATCCGGTGTGCAGCGCGCCTTTTCATGAGCGCTATTTCCGTGGGCGCACGCTCAAGCCGCTCGATCTGCTCGCGCATCCCACGCTGAGCCTTTCGCTGCTCGGTCGCGCGCAAGTGTGCGAGCACGTCGACTGGCGCGTGTGGAAGAACTGGTATCAGCAAGGCGACGGTTCCGAACGCCTCGATCAGCACGACAATTTCGAAAGCAACGACTATCGGCTGCTCGTCGCGCAGGCCGAAGCAGGCGAAGGGACGTTGCTCGGCTGGCATCATCTCGTGCATCGTCAGGTCGAACAAAAGAAGCTGGTCCGTCCCGTCGACGACGCGCTCGTGTTCCATGACCGTCATCACTATCTGATCACGCATCGCAACGCGAAATCGCGCCCGGAATACATGCAGTTTCGCGAATGGCTCGACGAGGAAATCGGCACGATGATGCAGCAATGGCCCGCGGCCGAATCGAAGGCCGTTCTCTGAGCGACGCATGAAACCTGCAACCGAAAAAACGAAAGGGTATCGGCGGCTCATTCCGTCGGTGACTGCGCTGGTCGAGTTCGAAGCTGTCGCGCGGCTCGGCAGCTTCACACTCGCGGCGCACGAACTGGGCGTCACGCAGGCCGCCGTGAGCCGGCAGGTGCGGTTCCTCGAAGAAACCCTGGGCACGCGGCTGTTTCGCCGCCTGCATCGCGCGATCGAACTGACCGGCGAAGGCGAGGCGCTGTATCGCGTCGTCGCCGAATCCATGCAGAAGATCGCGAGCGTGTTCGACCGCATCGCGCGCGGCCCCGTGCAGCAGGAGCTCGTGCTGGCCGCTACTTCCGCGTTCTCGCACTTCCGTCTCTTGCCGCGGCTCGCGTCGCTCAAGGCCGCGCAGCCCGATCTGCAACTGCGCCTGTCCACGCAAATGTTCACGGCGGATCTGCGGCACAAGGAGATCGATGTCGCGGTGCGCTTCGGCAACGGCGTCTGGCCGGACGGCACGGCGACGCTGCTCTTCGACGAGGAGGTATTTCCGGTCTGTTCGCCATCATGGCTCGAGGCGCAGGCAGAGCCGATGTCGCTGGAAGCGCTCGCGGGCACCGTGCTCGTCGAATCGGATTCGACTTCGGAAGGCTGGATGGGCTGGGAAGAATGGTTTCACGCGGTCGGCTTCAGGCCGATGCGCCTGAATTTCGCGCTGCGTTGCAGCCTCTACACGGACGCGATCCAGGCCGCGCGTTACGGCCAGGGCGTCGCGCTCGGATGGGGCCGGCTCGTTCACGATTTCCTCGAAAGCGGCGAACTGGTCAGGCTGCAAGTGGCGTCGTTCAAGCCGGACGATTGCTACTTCGCCGTGGTGCCGCACGGCCGCGCCATCACGCCCGCTATCGACGCTCTGATCAAGTGGCTGCGCGGCGATGCGCACGCATAACCCAAAGTCATCTGTCACGGAAAATAAAGCGTATTGACGCTATTTTTCAGCGATCCAATACTCGGGTTATCGCGGGACCACTCGAAGTCCCGATCCCTGAACGATGGAGAGCGACGATGTCCGAAGTGCAATGCAAGACTCTTGGCGAACTGATCCGCAGCCGCGAGCCCGGCCACGGATTGCCCGGCGAGCTGTTCGGGCGGCAGGACGTGTTCGAGAAGGATGTCGAGGTCTTTTTCCATAAGCACTGGATTCTGGTCGGCGTGACGGCGGACGTGCCGGAACCGGGTGATGTCTCCACGGTGGATATCGGCCGGGCTTCGATCATCATCGTTCGCGACGACGAGGAGAACATCCGCACTTATCGCAACGTCTGCCGTCATCGCGGCGCGCGCCTGAAGGAGGCCGGGAAATCGACGGTCGGCATGCTGGTGTGCCCGTATCACCAGTGGACCTACGATCTCGACGGCAGCCTGCGCCACGCCGCGCACATGGGCCGAGATTTCGATCCGAAGTGCCGCAGCCTGCTGCCGGTGCATACGCGCATCGTCGGCACGCATATCTTCGTGTGCCTTGCCGACGAACCGCCGACGGACATCGCGAAGCTCGAAGACACGATGGCGCCGCGGTTCGCGCCGTTCGACCTGCGCAACACGAAGATCGCGTTCGAATCTGAGATCATCGAGAACGGCAACTGGAAGCTCGTGATCGAGAACAACCGCGAGTGCTATCACTGCGCGGCGACGCATCCGGAACTGACCGCTTCGTTTCTGCCCGAGGATTTCGGCTTCAGCACGGAAAATCTCACGGAGGAAGCGCTCGGGGAAATCGAGGCCTACAAGGCCCGGAACGCGGCATGTCAGGCAAGCTGGGAGCGCGACGGCTTCACGAGCGCGACCGTCGAATGGCTGGACGAGGATGCCGTCACGCAGTTCAGAACGCAGCAACTCGTCATCGCGGGACACGGCGAATCGCAGACCATCAGCACGAAGGTCGCGAGTCAAAAGCTGCTCGGCAATCTGCAGCGGCGCGATCTGGGCGACACGCATCTCTGGACGCACAACGCATGGACGCACGTGATGAGCGACCACGCGGTCATCTCGTACATCATCCCGCTCGCGCCGGATAAAACGCTCGTGCGCTCGAAATGGCTCGTGCACGCGGATGCGGTCGAGGGCGTCGATTATCAGATTCAGGATCTGACGGAAGTGTGGGTCGCGACCAACGCGCAGGACAAGCATCTGGTCGAGATCACGCATGAAGGCACGCAGGATCCCGCCTATCGGCCCGCTGTGTTCTCGCCGTTCACGGAGAGCTATGTGGAGCAGTTTTCGCGCTGGTACTCGGCTCGCCTGCGCGCCCACGGCGTCTGAATGACGCCCCCGCTCAGTGATCGGTCACGAAAGTCGGGTGGCGTGTGCGAATCTCGTCCACCTGACTGAGCGTGCCGGATAAATGCCTGCGCAGCGCGGCATCGGCTGCGTCGGCATCGCCTTTTTCAATGGCATCGACGATTTCCGTGTGATCTCGCACCACGGCCATCGTCTTGCCCTCGACCGGCAAATGCAGACGGCGCAGGCGGTCGATATGGCCGCTCAGTCTGCGCACGAGGTCCCAGAGTTGCGGTACGCCCGCGGCCTCATACATTTGCCGATGGAAAGCCTGGTCGAGCGCTGAAAACTGCTCGACGTCCTTCGGATCGAGCCACTCCGTCTGTTCCGCGATCGTCGCGCGCAGCCGCGCGACCAGCGACGCCCTGTGGTCCCGCGCCAGCGTGCGCACGACTTCGAGTTCGATCGAGCGGCGCAGAAAATGCGCCTGCATCGCCGACGCCACGCTGATCTGGCTTACGACCGTCGCGTGTTGCGGAAAGATGTCGACGAGTCCTTCTTCGCCGAGCTTCATCAGCGCATCGCGCACAGGCGTCTGGCTGAGGCCGTAGCGCGTTGCGAGTTCTGTGCGCGACAGCACCGTACCGGGCTCCAGTTCGAGCGAAAGGATCATTTCGCGCAGCCGCTCGAAAACCTGCGGCGCGGCATGGCGGGAGCGGTCGAGGCGATGGACCGTGGCGGAAGCGGCGTTTTTCATGTCAGAGGGAAAGCGGTTCGCGACTGAAACATTAGTACTATAGCCGCGCTCGGCGGCATGTGGCGGGGCAACTTCGAAAAGGACGATGAGCGTATACCCGACTGACACACTAATGTATTAGTGCTTTACGATGCCGGAACTCCTGCAACTTTCGAAGATGCCCGACATGACCCGCGATATCGCCATCACCCAGGTTCGAATCACGCCGATCGCCTTTCGCGACGGCCCGTTGCTTAACGCCGCGGGCATCCATGAGCCTTGGGCGTTGCGCGCTATCGTCGAGCTGGAGACGAGCGACGGGCGTGTCGGCATCTCCGAAACGTATGGCGACGAGCCGATGCTGCGCGTGCTCGATCAGGCCAGAGAGCTTGTGATCGGCCTGTCGCCGTTCGACCTGAACCGGATGGAAGAGCGTGTGCGCGCGACGATCAAGGCGACGCCCGGCGCCGTCGAGTTCGAACTCGCCCCCGGCTCGCATGCCGCGAAAAATGCGCCGAAGGTCATCAGCACGTTCGAAGTGGCGATGCTCGATCTGCAAGGGCAGATCGTCGGTGCGCCGGTCGTCGATCTCCTCGGCGGCAAGGTCCGCGACGCCGTGCCGTACAGCGCATATCTGTTTTTCAAGTACGCGGAACATATCGGCGAGCCCTATGCACCCGACGCGTGGGGCGAGGGCATCAGCCCGGAGCAGATCGTCGCGCAGGCGCAGCGCATGATCGACCTGTACGGTTTCCAGAGCATCAAGCTAAAGGGCGGCGTGTTCGAGCCCGCGCATGAAATCGCCTGCATGCAGGCGCTCGCGAAGGCGTTTCCCGGCGTGCCGCTGCGCCTCGATCCGAACGCGAACTGGACACTCGAGACGAGCATCGCGGCCGCGCCCGAGCTCGACGAGATTCTCGAATACTACGAGGACCCATGCCCCGGCCTCGAAGGCATGGCCGAACTGCAAAAGCACACGAAGCTGCCGCTCGCGACCAACATGGTCATCACCACGATGGACGACTTCCGTCGCGGCTGCAACATGGGCTCGATCAAGGTGCTGCTCTCCGATCACCACTACTGGGGCGGGCTGCGCGCAACGCAGACCCTCGCGCGCATGGCCCGGCTGTGGGGCTTCGGCATGTCGATGCATTCGAACTCGCACCTCGGCATCAGCCTGATGGCGATGACGCATGTCGCGGCGAGCGTGCCGAACCTCACGTATGCGTGCGACACACATTACCCGTGGCAGGAGGAAGAAGTGATCAAGGGCGGCCGCGTCAAATTCGATAACGGCGCGGTGCGCGTGCCGACGACGCCGGGTCTCGGTGTCGAGCTCGATCGCGAGCAGCTCGCCGCATTGCACGAGCAATACCTGACGTGCGGCGTGCGCAATCGCGACGACCTCTCGCAGATGCGCAAGTATCAGCCGGACTTCACCGGCAAGAACCCGCGCTTCTGAGTCATAGAACAAGTACACGCGCATTCCAGGAGACAACTTCATGAGCAGTTCCAGCGCGCTGTCGAGCGCCGTCCGCAAGATCAAGTGGCATGTGCTGCCGCTTTTCGTCGTGATGTTCATCGTCAATTACATCGACCGCGTGAACATTGGTTTCGTGCGCCAGCATCTGAGCGCGGATCTCGGCATCGGCGCGGCGGCCTATGGACTCGGCGCGGGCTTGTTCTTCGTGAGCTACGCGGTGTTCGAGGTGCCGTCGAACATGCTGATGCAGCGCTTCGGCGCGAAGGCGTGGCTCACACGCATCATGATCACGTGGGGGCTCGCGGCCGTGGGCATGGCCTTCGTGAAGGGCGAGACCTCCTTCTATGCGATGCGGCTTCTGCTCGGCGCGGCCGAAGCGGGCTTCTTCCCGGGCGTCGTGCTCTATTTCACGCAATGGCTGCCGCGCGATGAACGCGGCAAGGCGATGGCCGTCTTTCTGAGCGGCTCGGCGCTGGCTTCGGTATTCTCCGGCCCGATCTCGGGCGGGCTGATGCTGATCGAGGGCGTGGGGCTGCGCGGCTGGCAGTGGATGTTCATCATCGAAGGCATGGCGTCGGTCGTGCTCGCCGGCTTCGTATGGTTCTGGCTCGATTCGAAGCCGCGCGACGCGAAATGGCTCACGCCCGCCGAGCAGGATGCGGTCGTCGCCGAAATCGAGGACGAGCAGCGCCGTCGCGATGCCGCGCACACGAAGAAGCCATCGTCGTGGAGTCTGCTGCGCGATCCGCAGATCCTGATCTTCTGCCTGATCTATTTCTCGGTCTCGCTGACGATCTACGGCGCGACGTTCTGGCTGCCGAGCATCA
Source organism: Caballeronia sp. INML2 (assembly GCF_023631365.1). Classification (NCBI taxonomy): domain Bacteria; kingdom Pseudomonadati; phylum Pseudomonadota; class Betaproteobacteria; order Burkholderiales; family Burkholderiaceae; genus Caballeronia; species Caballeronia sp. INML2. The sequence continues at coordinate 61,984 of NZ_JALQDH010000060.1, forward strand.
TCCGCAAGATGGGGCATCTCAACGATTTCCAGGTCGGCCTCTTCAACTCGATTCCGTGGCTTATCTCCATCGTCGCGATGTATCTGTTCGCGGCGCTCGCGGCACGCTTCGAGTTTCAGCAGGCGTGGGTCGCGTGCGTACTGCTGATCGCGGCGGCCGGCATGTATGCCGCGGGTCTCGGCAGTCCGGTCTTCTCGTTTGTCGCGATCTGCTTCGCGGCGATCGGTTTCAAGGCTGCATCGTCATGCTTCTGGCCGATTCCACAAGGTTATCTCGATGCGCGCATCGCGGCGCCCGTGCTCGCGCTGATCAACTCGATCGGCAATCTCGGCGGCTTCGTCGCGCCGGCCACGTTCGGCTTCCTCGAACAGAAGACGGGTTCGATTCAGGGCGGCTTGACGGGGCTCGCGGTGATGTCGGTCGTGGCTGCGGGTGTCGTGTTTTTCGCGCGCATGACGCCGCGCGCGGGGCGCGATGCAGCGGCGCTGCAACCGGGCGTGCAGAAGTAATCGCGCGGCAGCGGCAAGGCATGTAGCGGATCTCGCGCGTCGCTTCGTCGGCGGAACGGTGTATCAGGCCTTTCTCAGTGCCTTTTTCTATCATCGCTGGCATGCGCCGGTGAGCGGAACGATCGTGAAGGCGTATCTCGTCGATGGCACGTATTACTCCGACGCCGATGCCGAAGGTTACGACCCGAGCAGCCTCAACGATTCGCAAGGCTATATCACGGCGGTTGCCGCGCGTGCGGTGATCGTCATCGATTGCGACGATCCGGCCATCGGCGAAGTGGCGTGCGTCTTCGGCGGCATGGCGGAAGTCTCGTCATGCATGATCGATGCGCTGCCCGGACAGCGTGTGCGCAAGGGCGAAGAGCTCGGCTACTTTCAATATGGCGGCTCTACTTACTGCCTGATTTTCAGGCCCGGCGTGATCGAAAGCTTCGTGCGTCAGCCGCCATTCGATGACAAGGCGCCGCCCATTCAGGTCAATGCGCCTCTGTGCACGGCGCGTTGAAGCTCGATCTCCCGCGGCACGCCGCCCGATGATTGCCTGCGTTATTTGTGCAACTTGCTGCGCATCGAGGCGACGTCATTCGTCGTAACGGGGCGCGCGTCGTTGCCCCACGATGCACGCACGTAGGTCAGCACTTGCGCGATCTGCACGTCGGTCAGGCGGCCGGCGAAGGCGGGCATCGGCTGGCGCGGCGGACCGTGGATCGTCGCCGGGCTGTTACCGCCTTCGACGACGAGCCGTATCAGCGAAGTCGTGTCCTCACTGAGGACCGAGGGATTGCCCGCGAGCGAAGGGAACGCTTTCGGGACGCCTTTGCCGTCATCGCGATGGCATTGCGCGCAGAAACCCGCGTATACTGCGGCGCCTTGCTCGGGCGGGACATCGGGTGCGCGCGTCTTGAGACGGCCCCTCGCTGCGAGCGCGGGATCATATGCGCCATCTGCGGCGCCCGTCGCGGGCAGGCTCTTGAGATAGACGGCGATCGCGCGCAAGTCGTCATCGCTGAGATATTGCAGGCTGTCTTCCACCGTCTGGACCATGCTTCCATACGCGACGATGCCCGCGCCGTGGCCGGTCCCGAGAAACGCGGCGATATCCTCCGCGGACAGGCGCCCGAGCCCCGAGCCCATGTCCGCGCGCAGGTTCGGCGCAAACCAGTTGTCATTGATGCCGCCCGACAGATACGTCTTCGATGACTCGTCATAGCCCCGTTCCTGATAGGCGATACCGCGCGGCGTATGACACGACCCGCAGTGTCCGAGCGACTGCACCAGATACGCCCCGCGATTCCATGACGCATCCCGCGCGGCGTTCGGCTCGAACGTGTCCTTCGGCGCGAACGCCATCCGCCACACGCGCAGCGCCCAGCGCTGATTGAACGGAAACGGCACCTTGCTTTCCGGCGGCCGATACCTAATGGGCGGCACGCCGTGCATCATGTAGGCGTAGAGCGCACGCATGTCGGCGTCGGTGATCTTGACGAAGGCGGGATAGGGCATCGCGGGATACAGTCCCTTGCCGCCGCGCGCGACGCCTTCCCGCAGCGCCTTCGCGAAATCCTCATAGCTATAAGCACCGATGCCCGTCTCGCGATCCGGGGTGATGTTGCTGCTTACGATAGTGCCGAACGGCGAGGTCATTTCGAGCCCGCCCGCATAGGGCGCGCCGTCCGGCGTCGCAGTATGGCAGCCCGCGCAGTCGGCCGCTTTCGCGAGATACGCGCCGCGCGCGATTAAGTCGGGCGATGGCGCCGCATCGTTTGCCATGACCGCAACAGGCGATAGCAGCGCGAGCATGGCGAAGTGCGCAAGCGCACGCATGGATTTCATCGTCATCGCGCGCCGCTCCCGATGCGTGGCGGCCGCCGCGCGAGCCAGCGGGCGCCGACGAGCAGTGCGCCCACCAGATACGCGAGCCCGCCCGGCACCCACATCACGAGGCCGCCGAGTTGCTGATCCTGAAGCGGATCGAAGCCGAGCGCGAGCGTCGTCTCGATGCACGACGGATACCAGACGCCCGGCGCGAGCGTGAGCAGTGCGCCGAGCGCGCCGGTATGGACCATCGTCGTGAAGAGCGAAAGCATCGCGTGTGCATTGGGCGCGCCATGCGCCTCCGATGCGCGGCCGAACACCGACCACCAGAAAAGCAGCGCGCTCGCGAGAAAGCTCGCATGCTGAAGCGTGTGGATGCCGGGGCGCGCGAGCGCCGCTTCGAAAAAGCGCGGCGCATGCCAGCACCAGAGCGCTGCGGCGTGCAGGGTCCAGGCGACGGCGGGCAGCGTGAGCAAGCGCCATGGATGTCTGATCCAGCGCGAGCGCGTCGCCACGCCGATGCGCGTTCGCGCATTCGCAGGAAAAGCCCAAAGCCACACCGCGAGCGGCCGGCCGATCACGAGAAGCGGCGCGGCCACGAGCATCAGAAGCTCGTGCTGAAGCATATGCGCCGAGAAAAGCCAGTCGCTCAGCGCATGCAGCGGCGATACGAGCGCACCGACGAGCGTGAGCCAGCCCGCTAAAAACGCAAGGAGTCTGCCGGTGCGTTGCGAGCGACCTTGCGCGCCTCGCGTGCGCAGCCTCAGGTATCCGGCGATGTAGAGCGCCGCGCTTAGCACCAGCACGCCGACGACCCACGGCTCGAACGTCCACGCGAGCGGCGAAGCGTCCGTCGTCACGCCATGGGCATGGACATCGGCGCATGCGGCGAGGGCGCAAGGCAGCGCGCGTTTCAACAGGCGGACAGTAGCCATTGCGGTATCGAAATCGCGATCACGGACAAGACCGACAGCGCGCCCACGCCCGCCGCCACCGCCGCGATGAATCCTGCGCGCGCGGGACGATCGCCGGCATCGGGCGTCGGCAGGCCGAGCGTGCGCCGCGCGTCGCGCCAGCGCTGCCACGCGAGGAGCGTCGCGGCGACGCAGACGAGCAGGCTCGCGCCGCTCACGCCGTCGAGCAAGGCATGGCCGCCCAGGCGGCACGCGGGCGTCACCAGCGCGTAGTTCACGCTGAGGCATCCGAGCACGATCGAAGGCGCGCCGAGCAGCGCAAGCCAGGTTTTCATAAGCGAGCGGCCCAATAGATCACGGCGTAGATCGGCAGCCAGGTCAACACGACGAAGTACCAATAGAGCGCGTTCTCGCTGACATCGACGAGACGTTTGCCTTCGAATGGCCCCGTGAAAAGCAGCACGGTGAGCACGGCGGTATCGATGGTGTCGGTGATCAGGTGCGTCGTATGCAGCCCGAGCAGCAGCCAGACGACGGAGCCATACGCATTGGCGTACCAGCTCACGTTCAGCGAGGCGAACTCGAACCCGCGTATCACGAGAAACGCGAGCGATGCCACAAGGCAAACGACGAGCCATATCGCAGCCTTGCGGCGCTCGCCACGTTCCGCAGCGTTTTTTGCAAGCTGATTCGGCCACAGGCTCGCGATCAGCACAGCCGTATTGAGTGAGCCCCAGAGCAGGCCGGGCGCATCGGCGGCCATTGGCCAGGCCGGGGCGCGCGTGCGCAGATAGAAGTACATGATGACTGCGATCGCGAAGACCGTGCCTTCGATCAGCATCAGGCCCGTCGTGCTCCACCACATCAGGCTGCGATGGCTGAACGCGAAGGTCGGCAGCGTACGCACGTCGAGCACGAGATCGCTCGTGTCGATATCGTCGGGGCGAGTGTGATTCATGGACTTTGCTCCCGCTCGAGCGCCACGCGGTTCTCGCTGCGGCTCGGCCAGAACCAGAGGATCATGGCGACCGCGACCGGCAGCGACGCCCACACGATCGCCCGCGGCGTATAGATCGAGCCGATGAAGAGCACGGTCGTCGCGACGGCGCTGACGAATGGCCAGATCGACGGCCTCGGAAACAGCGGCCGATGATCGGGCTGCGCATCGAGCACGCTCGTCACGAGCACTTCGCGCGCATCGGCGGCGAGGCCCGCGACGAACCTCGGTTGCGCGGAAGGCTCCCACAGCGGATCGCGGCCATGCACGACGGGAATCGCATCGAAGTTATGGGGCGGCGGCGGAGACGGCACGCTCCATTCGAGCGTGCCCGCGCCCCAAGGATCGGCCCTCGCCGGCACTTGACTGCGCGCGCTCTGCACGACATTGACGATGAAAAGCAGCACGCTCAACGCGATCACATATGCGCCGATGGTCGCCGTCATGTTCATGGCGTCCCAGCCGAGCCCGTGCGGATAAGTCCACACGCGCCGCGGCATGCCTTCGAGGCCGAGCAGATGCATCGGAAAGAACGTTACGTTGAAGCCGATGAAGAACAGCCAGAACTGCCATTTGCCGAGCCGCTCGCCGAGCATGCGGCCCGCGAACTTCGGGAACCAGTAATAGAACGCGCCGAACAACGGAAACACGGCGCCGCCCAGCAACACATAATGCAGATGCGCGACGACGAAGTACGTGTCATGCACCTGCAGGTCGAGCGGCACGGATGCCACCATAATGCCGGTCATCCCGCCCATCACGAGGATGAAGAAGAATGCGAGCACGAAGAGCAACGGCACGCGCAGATTGAGCTTTCCTGTCCACAGTGTGCCGATCCAGCAAAAGATCTGAATGGCCGATGGAATCGCGATCATCAGGCTCGCGGCGGTGAAGAAGCTCTTGCCCAGCTCCGGGATGTTGGTCGCGAACATGTGGTGCACCCACAGTCCGAACGCAAGAAACGCAGTGGCTATGAGTGACAGCACCATCGCGGGATAGCCGAACATCGGGCGGCGCGCGAAAGTCGGAATGATCGACGAGATGAAGCCGAGCGGCGGAATGAAGATCAGATAGACCTCGGGATGACCGAAGAACCAGAAAAGGTGTTGCCACAAGAGCACGTCGCCGCCCTTGGCCGGGTTATAGAAATGCGTGCCGACGAGGCGGTCGAGAATCAGCGCGGTGCTGCACAACATGACAGCAGGCATCGCGAAGATGACCATGAACTGCGTGACGAGCGTGGCCCACACGAACAGCGGCATGCGGTTAAGCGACATGCCGGGCGCGCGCAGCTTGAAGATCGTCGTGATGAGCACGACCGCTTCGAGCAGGCCCGACAACTCGGTGAACGTGATCATCTGCGCCCAGATATCGGCGCCCTTGTTCGGCGAGTAATCGGGACCGGCAAGCGGCACATAGCTGAACCAGCCCGCGTTCGGCGCGGTGTTCACGGCGAGCGACGCGAAGAGCAGCAGCCCGCCGAACAGAAAAACCCAGTAGGCATAGGCGTTCACGCGCGGAAAGGCGATGCTGCGCGCGCCGATCATCAGCGGCACGAGGAATGTGGCGACCGCCTGCATCACGGGCACGGCGAAGAGGAACATCATCGTCGTGCCGTGCATCGTGAAGAGTTCGTTATAGAGATTCGGCCCGATCAGGCGCTGATCGGCACGCGCGAGCTGCGCGCGCATGACGAGCGCGAGCAGTCCCGCAAGCAGGAAGAACACAAATGTCGTGACGATGAAGCGCCTTGCGATCGTCTTGTGATTGACCGCGCACAACATGCCGATGAACCCGGGCGGGTCGCTCCACGTCGCCGCGAGCGCCGCGCGCACTTCGGGCGATGCGTGCGGGCCGTCGACGAGACTGGGGGCGTTCGGCTCGTTGCTCATTTGAGCGTCTCCATCCACGTGAGCAGCGCATTCAGGTCGGCGGGCGGCAGGCGCGTGGGCGGCATGACCGTGCCGGGCTTGAGCGCGCGCGGATCGACTATCCATCCAGTCAGGTTGTCGCGATTGTTCGCCAGCGTGCCGGCGGCGAGCGTCCGGCGGCTCGCGATGTGCGTAAGATCCGGGCCGAGCGTGCCTTGCGCTCCGCTGCCGCGGACGGTGTGACAGCGCGCGCAATCCTGGCTCATGAACACGTCGCGGCCACGCACGGCGATTTCGTCCGAAGGCGTTTGCGCAGCCTTGCGCTGTTGCGCGGCCCATGCTTCGTACTGCGCGGGTGGATCGGCTGTGATCGAGAAGGCCATCAGCGCGTGTTCGTAGCCGCAGAACTCGGCGCATTGCCCGCGATAAACGCCTGCTTTATCGGCGCGGAATTCGATGGTCGCATCGCGCCCGGGAATCATGTCCCTCTTGCCGTGCAGGTTCGGCACCCAGAACGTGTGGATGACATCGGCGGCCTTTAACGATACGACGACTGGCCGCCCGACCGGGACGTGCAGCTCGTTTGCGAGCACGAAACCGGGCGCCTCGCCATCGGGAAGATAGCGCGCCTGCCACCACCATTGATAACCCGTCATCTCTATACGCAGCGCGTTGTCGACCGGAAGGCGCGAGAGCGCTCGATCCGTAAGTACGTCCGCGAGCACCAGCCCGAAGAGGAGAAATGTGGAAACGGCTGTCGAAGCGACGACCCAGAAGCGCACCTGCGGCTCGCGGCGGCCGATGGCGGACAGGTCCGCAGGCGTCGCGTGATCGGCACGTGGCGCGCGGATCATTGCGATCAGGCAGGCGAGCAGGATCGCTGCGAAAACGATGCAGCAGACGGCCAGTGTCAGATGCCAAAGATCTAGGATACGGCTGGCCTGAATGCCTGCCGGGCTCAGTGCGCTCTGCATGATCGCTCGCTGGACAGAAGGCGGACGTTCAGACCAGGGAGCAATCGCTGTGCCACGAAAGCGAAGGCTATCGGAAAGGGAATGCGGTTTGCTTGAGCCTCGCATAGAAGCATTAAGACGACGCTCGAGGCAAAGACATGGCCGAATCAGACAATGCCGCTCGCAAGAACGGCGCATACCCGTATTCGTCGGGCGGATGGGGATCGCTCAGGGCGGTCACGGGTGCGCTCATTCACGAGAAGGTGCCGCTCAAACTCAGCACTGTGCTGCTCAAGCAGAACAAGCCCGAAGGCTTCGCGTGCGTGAGCTGCTCATGGGCGAAGCCGGCCGATCCGCACACGTTCGAGTTCTGCGAAAGCGGCGCGAAGGCGACTGCGTGGGATCTCACGGCGAAGCGCATGACGCCGCAGTTCTTCGAGCTTCACACCGTCGCGGAGCTGTGCGCGTGGCATGACTACGATCTCGAAGACGCAGGACGTCTGACCGCGCCATTGCGCTATTACGCCACTACGGACAAGTACGTGAGCGTCACCTGGGAAGAAGCGTTCGAGGATATCGGCCGCGAGTTGCGCGCGTTCGATCCGAAGGGCGTCGCGTTCTATGCGTCGGGGCGCGCATCGCTGGAAACGTCGTACATGTACCAGCTTTTCGCACGCATGTACGGCACCAACAATCTGCCGGACAGCTCGAACATGTGTCACGAAAGCACGAGCGTCGGACTGAAGGAAGCCATTGGCGTGGGCGTCGGCACGGTTACGCTCGACGACTTCGAGAAGACCGATCTCATGTTCTTTTTCGGGCAGAACGTCGGGACCAATAGCCCGCGCATGCTGCATCAGCTTCAAGACGCCAGAAAACGCGGCGTGCCGATCATCACGTTCAACCCGTTGCGCGAGCCGGGCCTTTTGAAGTTCGCCAATCCGCAATCGCCGCTCGAGATGATGACGCCTGCGCATACGCAGATCAGCACGCAATACCATCAGGTGAAGACGGGCGGCGACACGGCGGCGTTGCTGGGCATCTGCAAGACCGTCATCGATGCCGACGATCGCGCGAAGGAACGCGGCGAGCCGCGCGTGCTCGATGTCGATTTCATCGATACGCACACCGTGGGGTTCGAAGCCTTCGCGGACTATGTGCGCGCCGCGTCGTGGAGCGAGATCGAGCGCGTGGCGGGACTGCCGCGTGCGGACCTCGAAGCCGCGGCCGCGGAATACATGCGTGCGAACGCGGTGATGGCGCACTACGGCATGGGGATCACGCAACACAGAGAGGGCGTGCAGAACGTGCGCATGCTGTGCAATCTCCTGTTTTTGCGCGGCAACATCGGCAAGCCGGGCGCGGGGCCGTCGCCGGTGCGCGGACATTCGAACGTGCAGGGGCAACGCACAGTGGGCATTACCGAGAAGCCAGAACTCGCGCCGCTCGACAAGCTCGCAAGCCAGTTCGGATTCGAGCCGCCGCGCGAGAAGGGCATGAACATCGTTGAAACTTTCGAGGCGATGCTCGACGGCAAAGTCAGCGCGATCATCAATCTCGGCGGCAATCTCGTGCGTTCGGTTCCGGACCGCATGCGGATCGAACCGGCCTGGCGCAACCTGAAGCTCACGGTCAATGTTGCGACGAAACTGAATCGAAGTCATCTCGTGCACGGCGAGAAGTCGTACATCTTGCCTTGCCTGAGCCGCATCGAAATCGACACGCAGGCAAGCGGGGCGCAGGCCGTGTCGATGGAAGACAGCACTGGCTGCATTCATGGCTCGCGCGGTGTGGCAGAACCTGCATCGCACGATGCGCGCTCGGAGCCGTATATCGTCGCGGAACTGGCAAAGCACACGCTCGGCGCACGCTCGACCGTGGACTGGGACCGGTGGCGCAACGACTATGCGCTGGTGCGCGACGAGATCGCGAAGACCTATCCCGAGACCTTTCACGACTTCAACGAAAGAATGTGGACGCCGGGTGGCTTCCCGCGCGATCTGCCGGCGCGCGAACGCAAGTGGAAGACGAAGAGCGGCAAGGCGGAGTTCTTCGTGCCCGAGACTCTTATCGAAGATCCCGACATGCCCGAGCGCGAGCCGCAATCGTTGCGTCTCATGACGCTGCGCAGCGACAGCCAGTTCAACACGACGATCTATAGTCTCGACGACCGATTTCGCGGCATCCGCGGCGAGCGCATGGTGATCTTCATGTGCGAGGCCGACATGACGCGCCACGGGCTCAAGAAAGACGACCGCGTGACGTTGCGCACGATTTCCGACGATGGTTTCGAGCGACGCGTCGCAGGCTTGCGCATACAGCCCTACGACATACCGCAGGGATGCATCGCGGGTTATTACCCGGAGTGCAACCCGCTGCTGCCGCTATGGCATCACGCGAAGGAAAGCAAAGTGCCGGCGGCCAAGTCGATTCCGGTGTTGATCGTCGAGGTCAACGGCACGCCGCGAAGCGTGACGTGAATCACGCATCACGTGCGATGCGGCGCGCGCCTGCGGGCCGCAGACAACGCGCGATAGCGAGCGCGCCCAGCGAGATGACGGCAAGCGACGCGAGCGGAAACGTGCCGGCCGTATTCGCCGCGATCGCAGACGGATGATGTTGAGCGACGAGTTGCATGCGGCGCTTCGTCATGCGCATGCCGAGTTCGGATAGCTGTGACGCGAGCGCGCGCTCGGCGGTCGGCAGCAAGACAGTTTCTTCGTCCGCGACGTGATGCATCACTTCGCGCATGAGCTGCCTGAAGCGCGCATCGTACGCGGCGTCTTGCGGACCCATTGCACGCAGCTTGGCGATCTCTTCCCTCATCGCGTCGTGCTCGGGCTTGCTCTTCGTGAGACGCTCGTCGCCGGCCATGACCTCGCTGAGCGCGGGATAGAAGATTTCTTCTTCCAGTTGTGCATGAATTTCCAGTGCCGTGCAGGCAAGCTCGACGATGGCGCGTTTTCTCCACCAAGGCGTTTGCGCGTGATAGCGATGAAAGGCCGCCATCACGTGCGTGTGATCCATGCGGATCATGGTCGTGATGGAAGGGGAACAGGATGACATGTCCACGATGACTCCTCGCCGCATTGCGGGGCTACTTTATTGTGGGGAATTCGCGCTACCGTGCTTTTACGGCACGACACTCATACAGCAAGCGTTATTCCGCGTCGGATTATCGCTGCGTCGAATGACGGATGTGTCGGCAGCGCTGCGGCATGACACTTGCACGTACCGAGGGCTCACTTCCAAAGGAGACGTCATGAGTATCTTTTCCAATATCCTGAACAAGATCTTTCACCACGACAGCGCGCCCGCCAACGCGAGCCCAGCCGCCGGACAGCCGGCCGCGCCGGCCGCGCCGGCTTCATCAACGCCCGCTGCCGCGCCTGGTTCCGCGCCTGCGCAGTCCGCGCCGACGCAGGCCGCCGCGCCTATGCAGGAAGTCGATGTCGAAGCGGTGCTGACCAAGATGCAGGCAAGTCACGGCGAACGACTCAACTGGCGAACGTCGATCGTCGATCTGATGAAGCTGCTCGGCCTCGACAGCAGCCTGTCTGCGCGCAAGGAACTCGCGGCGGAATTGCATTACACGGGAAATACGGAGGACTCGGCCGCGATGAATATATGGCTTCACAAGCAGGTCATGCAGAAGCTCGCGGAAAACGGCGGCAAAGTACCTGATGATTTGAAGTAACAGTCCCGCATCGCGGCGATGGCAAACCGAACGATGGTTCGCCATCGCCGCGCAAGGCGCGGGTCGCGCGTCAGCTCGCCTTGCCTGCGCCGAGATCCGCGCCCGTTGTCGGATCGCTCGACGGATCGGATGCGGTGCGCGAGACCATCGCCTGGAGCGTCTCTACGTCCTGCTCCGATACGCTCACCGTCGCGGTGCCGTCGCCGCCATCCACGGCCGGCTGCGGATCTTCGACGAACTTCCAGTCGCCGCCTTCATTCCACGGACCGCGTGCATCGCCGTCCTTCGACATGTTGAAGTAGACGCTCGTGAACTCCGGATTGCCCGGCAACTTGCCTTGCGGGAAGTTTGGCTGAATGGCGTGCAAGGCCTTCTCGAACGACTTCTGATGTGCGATCTCGCGCGTCATCAGAAAGCCGAGCGCGTCCCTGATGCCGGGATCGTCGGTCACATTGATGAGACGCTCATAGACGATCTTCGCGCGGGCCTCGGCCGCGATGTTCGAGCGCAGATCGGCGGTCGGTTCACCGATGGTGTCGATGTAGGCTGCGGTCCACGGCACGCCCGCGGAGTTGGTGAGCGCGGGGCCGCCGCCGTAAAGCAGCGCGGTGGTGTGCGAGTCGTTGCCGCCGCCCGTGAGTGACCGGTACAACTCCGCTTCCGATTCCACCGCTTCCGCGAGCTGACCCTTCGCGCCCTTGTTCAGCATCGCGACGATGGAGCCGATCACTTCGAGATGGCTCAACTCCTCGGTGGCGATATCGAAAAGCAGGTCCTTGCGGCCCGGATCGTCTTCCGCAACTGCCTGAGTGAAATAACGACAGGCCGCGGCGAGTTCGCCTTGCGGGCCGCCGAACTGTTCCAGCATGAGATTGGCGAGGCCGGGATTCGGACCGGCGACGCGCACGGTGTATTGCAGGCGCTTGTTATGAACAAACATGATGACGTTTCCTTGTGTAAGGCGAGCGGGGTCCCTGCCTTGAACCAGCGCTCGTCTGGGTTGCACATGTCGTTGGGCTCGCAGCGACTGAGAGGAGCGGGATTACGTCACTTGCAGTCTGGTACCGCGAGTCTCAGCGCGAGGTCTTGCGCTGGCGAAGACGCGGCCTGAATCGACCACGTCGTGGATAAAGTGCTAAAGGGCCAAAAAAATCGTCGACGAAAAGCGAGGTCGGCGCATCACATTTCAGCAACGGCTGTGCCACCGATTCTCATTTCGGCCGCAGCTCTCGGGCCAATGCGTTCACGTTGCGCGGGTGGGTATCGCAGGCATGCGCGGTGCTCCAGGTGGTGACAGGACACTCCGTCTCGACTGAAACCTCGCTGGAGCAGCAACGATGACAATCCAGAGAAAGATCGCCAACTGGCGCAGGATCGGCCACTTCTGCACGAGACGCCTCGTCGACTATGGCGAGCTGATTCCGATCGAACTCGCTGAAACCAAGAAGCGCGTATTGCACGAAGTGGTCGCGCTCGTGGCGCTCACGATCGGTGCGCTGTTCACGTTGTCTTTCGTGTCGATCGCCGTAATCGTGACCGCGGCGAGCACGCCGTATCTCGTGCTGACGGCGTGGTGCGTCGCGGGCGCCTGGTTCGCGGTTGCGGTGATCGCCGTCATTGTGATGATGTCGCGCAAGCCGGCGCAGCCGTTTCAAATGCTGCGCGAACAATTGCAACGCGACGCGGATGCCATCAGGGAGGCAGCGCAATGAAGCATGCCGAAGCTCAGGGAGCCGTGCTCGCGCGCATGGCGGAATCGCGCGCGGAGCTGATTGCCGCGCACACTGCGGACGGACCCTTGCGTGTCACGCGCGTTCCGCGTGCGCTGCCGACGACGCGCCCCGTGCCGTGGTTTCTGCGCTCTCCCAACGCCGAGTTGATTGCACTCGCGCTCGTCGGCATCGCCATTCTCGGTGTGCGCCGAACGGTGCAGACGGCGGTCGGCGCGGGATTGAGCGCATCGACACATCGTGCGTTCTCCGATGTGCTCGACGCGCTGCGCGGATGACCAGCGGATGCGCGCGCCCAACGTCGGGCGCGCCGCTTCTTCTTTATATTGGCCAGAATCAATGCAGGCGCATCGTGTTATCGCCAGCATCTTTCGGGATCTTCGCCTCCAGCTTTTCCTTGCGCTGAATCAGCTTCTTGCCGAGCGCACCGAGATCGGCGCCGGACTTTCGCAGCTTGGGAAACAAGTCTGACTCTTCTTCTTCGATGTGATGACGCACCATCTCGCTCATCACCTTGAAGGTGGCATCGAAACCGGGTTCGCCTGCTTTGAGCTTCGTGAATTTGTCGATCAGCACCTTCACGAGAAAGTGTTCGACATAGGCTTCCTCGACATCGGGGCGGTCGTCTTCTTCTAGCGCTTCCTGCGCTGCGGGATAAAGCAGTTCTTCCTCGATCATCGCGTGAACCGTGAGCTCTTCACAGGCGCGTCGCACGAGTGTGGACTTGGCATCCAGATCGTCCTTCTGGGTTTTCTCGAACGCATCGAACAGCTTTTCGACGGCGCGATGATCATCCGTCAGCAATTGAATGGCATCCTGACTTTGCGTGACGGCGGAAGTCGCGGCAGTCGTGTCCTGGGTGGGGGTCGGGCGGGGCATCGTGTTCTCCATTTCGGATTGTCAGGTGTCACGATGTAGAGCAAAGCGCGGACCCGATCAGCGGAACGCGTTCAATCAGGTTCATCCTTGTTCGATACTGTGAGTGAACTCGATTAATCCGATGACAAGAAAGTCGAGAGTCGTGTCAACCTTCCGATCATACGCGGTTGTTATGCAACTCCTGCGGACCGCCGAATTGCTCGAGCCGCAGATTCGCCAGACCCGGATTGGGAGCGGCGACGCGGACTGTGTACTGCAGATGCTTGCTATGCCCGAACATTACTTCGTGTATTTCGCGAGGACGACGCGCGAGAACGAGTTCATGAACTGCTCGACACGCTCGAAGCCGCCCGCGTCCTGTGCGAACACCGACAGGCTGTCGATCAGATGCGTGAGCAGGAAGATCAGGTCTTCCTTGGGCGTGTCGCGCTTAAGCTCGCCGCTGCGGCTCGCATGCGCTACCGCGAACTCCACCGCGCCGTGGATTTCGGTAGTGAAGCCCGCGAGCGCGGCGCGCGCTTCGTCGGTGAGGACGTCGCTTTCGAGGCGCAGCCGGCCGATCAGGCTCCACGGCTTGCGCGTCTTGCCGTTGGGGTTGTACTTGCGAAAGAGATTGCGGTTGAAGGCGATTTCCGCCTGCACCTTTTCCTGCAAGGACATGGTTTCGTCGAGCCAGATATTCTTCTGACCTTCCGTTGCGCCTGCCACGTAATCCTTCACCACCTCCTCGACGAGACTGTTCTTGTTGCCGAAGTGATAGTGGATGTTGGTCGTCGTGATGCCGAGCTCCTTCGCGATCACGCCGAACGTCGTCTTGTGATAACCGTGCGCGATCAGAAGCCGTTTGGCCACGTCCTTGATGCTGTCGTACATGGACGACCGCTGCCGGGTAGCTGGAGCCGTCTTGTCGGTTCTTGCGGTCTTCTCGGTCTGACTCAAGGTTTTCCCTCGGTGAGGATCGGTGTGGTGACTAAGCCTCATACGGGGCGAAGCAACGGCTGATTTTACACGACCCCTATCGGCCGGCCGCGTTCCTCCGTGTGCTTCGAGCGTCTTCGCATCCACTGTGTAGCCTCCATTTCTCCGTCCTCGAAATTCCCGTTGCGCGACGTTCGGGATAGATGTTAATGTCCGCTCAAGCTACTTACTAGTAAGTAAGTATAAGGGAAAACGCAAAGGGACATGACTGCTCCGGCAGTCGGCAAAAAGGAGGCGCGATGCAGGAACAGATACTGATGCGCAAGCACGGCGCGGTGGCGGAGATCGTCATCAACCGGCCGGAAAAGATGAACGCGATCACACCCGAGATGACGCAGGCGCTCGTCGGCATCCGGCAGGACATCGAGCGCGACGAGACGGTTCACGTGGTGCTGCTGCGCGGCGAAGGCGAGCGCGCGTTCAGCGCGGGCAGCGACTTGCATTCGCTCAAGACGTACCGGACCGCGTGGGAGTTCCGCGCGCGCACCGATTACGCGATGGTCGTGCGCGATTTCAGCAAGCCCGTCGTCGCCGCATTGAAGGGCTGGGTGCTCGGAGGCGGACTGGAAATGATGCTCGGCGCCGATATCCGCGTGGCCGGCCGGAGCGCGAAGTTCGGCGCGCCCGAAGTGCTGCGCGGATGGGTGGGCGGCGGCGGCGCCTCGCAGATGCTGCCGCGTCTGGTCGGCTACGGACAGGCGATGCGCCTTCTGTTGACCGGCGACACCATCGATGCGGACGAGGCGCGCAGCATCGGCCTGGTCGAGATGGTGGTGGACGACGAGGCCGTCGTCGATCACGCCATGGCGCTGTGCCGCAAGATGGCCGGTTTCAGCCCGATCGCCACGCAGTCGGTGAAGGCGGCGGTGCGCGCGGCGCTCTCGATGAGCGTGGACGAAGGCATCCGCTACGAGAACGAGCTGACCTCGCTCTGCTTCGCCTCGGGCAATTACGAGGAGGGCGCCAACGCGTTCGGCAATCGCGGCCGGACCTGATTCACGAGATCGACACGATCGACACGATCAGCAGCGAAACCGTCAACGGATGCCGCGACCTTCAGGCGCGCGGCATCGCACACGAGATCAGACAAGAGAAGCAGGAGACAGCGCCATGCAACCAGCACTCGCGCGGGCAGACCGCAGGAACATCCGGCGCGCCGTATTCGCGTCCACGCTCGGAACCATCATCGAATGGTACGACTATGGGCTTTACGCGGCGGCATCGGGCCTCATCATCAACAAGCTGTTTTTTCCGCATTTGTCGTCGCTGGCGGGCACGCTCGCCGCGTTCGCGACGTTTGCCGTGGGCTTCATCATCCGGCCGCTGGGCGGCATCGTCATTTCCCACATCGGCGATAAATACGGCCGCAAGCCCGCGCTCGTCTTCTGCGTGACGATCATGGGCGCGGCGACCGTCGGCCTCGGTTTGTTGCCGACCTGGCAGCAGGCGGGCATCCTCGCGCCGATTCTGCTCGTGCTCCTGCGCATGATGCAGGGCTTCGGCGCGGGCGCGGAACTCGCGGGCGCGATCACGCTGATCGCCGAATACACGCCGCCGAGCCGCCGCGCATTCTTCACGTCGATTCCGAACGCCGCAACCAACTTCGGCGTGATGATCGCCATCGCCACCTTCCTGATGATTTCGTACGTGCCCGAGGACATCCTCTTCTCGTGGGTGTGGCGCGTGCCGTTCCTGCTGTCGCTCGCGCTGTTCGGCGTCGCCATCTACATCCGTTCGAAACTCGACGAGACGCCCGAATACGTAGCGGCGATGGAGAAGGCGAGCGAAAAGGCCAAGGGCGCGAAAGTGCCCGTGGCCGAACTGTTTCGCAAGAGCCGGCGCGAACTGCTGTGCGGCTTCTTCGCGATGGGCGGCCATCAGGCGCTGTCGTACGTGCTCAACACCTTCGCGCTGAGCTACATGACGAACACCGTCGGCATGGCGAAGGCGGACAGTCTGGTCGTGCTCATCATCGCGCTCGGCTTTTCGCTCTTCTGCGCGCCAGTCGGCGGCATGCTCGCGGACAAGTACGGCAGCGGCAACGTGTTCGCCGCCGGCGCGATGATCGCGCTCGCGCTCGTGTGGCCGCTCTTTCATGCGATCGATTCGAAGGACGTCGTGCTCGCCACGATCGCGATGAGCGCGGTCTACGGCATCAGCTGGGGCTGCACGTGCGGCGCGCAGGGCGCGTTCCTCTCCAACCTCTTTCCGACGCAGTACCGCTTCTCCGGCATCGCCATGTGCCGCGAGTTTTCGGGCGCGTTCATCGGCGGGCCGACGCCGTTCATCGCCACGGCGCTGGTCGCCTATGCCGACGGCAAGCCGACCTACGTGATGCTGTACCTCGCCGCGTTTTGCCTGTTCACGCTGATCGCCGCGCTGCTCGGCAAGCATCTTTCGCGTCACCGCGATGACGAGCAGGTATTTGCGGAATCGCGCTCGGCGGCGTAGCAGAGGCACGCATCGACAGACACAGAAAACACCGGAGCACAGAACATGCAAATTTTGACCGCCGACCAGGCTGCATCCCTACTGAAGGACGGCGACACGTTGATGATCGGAGGATCGGGAAGCGGACATGCCGTGCCCGAATCGCTCATCGAGGCGCTCGAGCGCCGCTTTCTCGCGCAGGGCGCGCCGCGCCGGATTACGTCCGTGCATCCGGTCGGTCTCGGCGATCGCGGCGAGCGCGGCGCATCGCGGCTCGCGCATCCTGGGCTGCTCAAGCGCGTCGTGTGCGGCACGCTGGTCGATTCGCCCCCGCTCGCGCAGATGGCGCTGAACAAGGAACTCGAAGCGTGGACGTTGCCGCAGGGCGCGCTGTCGCAACTCACGCGCGAAATGGCGGCGGGTAGGCCGGGACTCGTCAGCCACGTCGGCCTGCATACCTTCGTCGATCCGCGTAACGGCGGCGGCCTGCAAGGTGCGCCGAGCGACGACAAGCTCGTGAGCCTGATCGAAATCGAAGGGCGCGAGTGGCTGTTCTACAAGCCTTTCGAAGTCGATGTCGCGTTCCTGCGCGGCACGACGGCCGACGAAGATGGCAATGTATCGATGGAAGGCGAAGCCGTGTTCGGCGACATGCTTTCGATGGCGCAGGCGACCCGGCGCAACGGCGGCCTCGTGATCGTGCAGGTCAAGCGGCTCGCGCGGCGCGGTACGCTGCCCGCCAAGACGGTGAAGATTCCCGGCATGTTGGTGGATGCGGTGGTCGTCGAGCCGGATCAGCCGGTGACCTACCAGACCGCCTACGATCCCGCGTTCAGCGGCGAACTGCGCATTCCGCTCGGCGGTTTTCCGCGGCTGCCGCTCGACGAACGCAAGATCATCGCGCGGCGTCTCGCGATGGAACTGCGCGTCGGCGTGGTGTGCAACGTGGGTTCGGGCGTATGCACGGGCATCGGGCTCGTCGCGGCGGAAGAGGACGTGCTGCATCACATCGTTCTGACCAACGAGCAAGGGCTGATCGGCGGCGCGCCTGCCGCGGGTCTCGACGCGGGCGCGGCGCGCAACTACAGCGCCATCGTGGACATGCCGTCACAGTTCGATTTCTACGATGGCGGCGGCATCGACATCGCGTTTCTTTCGGCCGTGGAAATCGATTCGCAGGGCAGCGTGAACATCAGCCGCTTCGCGAACAAGCTGATCGGCGTGGGCGGGTTCATCAACATCAGCCAGAACGCGCGCAAGATGGTATTCGGCGGCACGTTCACGGCGGGCAGCCTGCAAGTGTCGTGCGAAGGCGGGCAGTTGCAGATTCTCAAGGAAGGCGCGCACCGCAAGTTCGTGTCGAAGCTCCAGCAGGTGTCGTACAGCGGGCCGTACGCGCAGGAACGCAATCAGACGACGCTCTTCGTCACCGAGCGCGCGGTGTTTCGCGCCATCGAGGGTGCGCTGGAACTGATCGAGATCGCGCCGGGCATCGATCTCGAACGCGACGTGCTCGCGCACATGGCGTTCAGGCCAGTCATCTCGCCCGATCTCAAGCTGATGGACGAACGCCTGTTCCGCCCCGAGCCGATAGGCCTCGATGCCGCGATGGACACGCAACCGTGGCCGCGTCATGCGCGCCTCGCTGGTTTGGCGGAGGGACAGCGGTGACGCAGCCAGCCACGCGCAGATATCGCATCGGCGGGGCGACGCGCTTGTTCGGCATTGTCGGCAATCCGGTGACGCAGGTGAAAACGCCGCAACTGATGAACGCGCTGTTCGAAGCGGGCGGCATCGATGCGGTCTGCCTGCCGTTCGATGTCCCCGTCAACGTGTTCCAGCCGGTCATGGCCGGGCTTCAGGCGCTCGGCAACGTCGACGGGCTCGTCGTCACGGTGCCGCACAAGGTGCGCGCCATGTCGATGGTCGATGAAGTCTCCGACACCGCCCGCCGTGTCGGCGCGATCAACGTCATGCGTGAGCGTCCCGACGGAAGCTGGTTCGGCGACATGTTCGACGGCACCGGCCTCGTGCTGGGCTTAAAGCGCATCGGTTTCGAGGTGCGCGGCAAGCATGTGAAGCAGCTCGGCGCGGGCGGCGCGGGCGCGGCGGTGGCGCATGCGCTGGCGGAAGCGGGCGCGGCGAGCATCGCGCTTGCCGATCCGCAGCGCGAGTTGCCCGAGCAACTGGCGGCGCGGCTGAACCGGTTCTATCCGGACTGCCCGGCGAGCGTCGATATCGATCCGGCGAATCTCGCGGGCATCGATCTGCTCGTCAACTGCTCGCCGGTCGGCATGCGGCCGGGTGACGGCATGCCCGCGGCGTTCGGCGCGTTTGCGCCGGCGCTTCAGGTGGTCGACATCATCATGACGCCCGCCGAAACCCCGCTGCTCGAACATGCGCGGCAGTGCGGCTGCCGCGCGACCAACGGCCGGCCGATGATCGAAGGGCAACTCGCGGCGTTCGCGACGTTCTTCGGCATCGAAATGCCCGCCTCGTTTTCATGTTTCTCCGACGAGCACGCCTGAGCGCGCAACCACCATCATGCAAATCGTTCTTCCGGCCGCTTCCGGCCAGTTCGACACCTACACGCTCACAGGCGATCCGATCAGCGGTGCGCCGGCGGGCGCAACGTTCAACCGCATCGCGTATTCGGCGGCGCACGTCGTCGCCGATCCGCATCGCAGCGGCGAACTGAATCAGCCCGCCGCGCTCGACTGGCCGCGCACCATCGAGTACCGGCGTTATCTGATCGGGCAGGGCCTCGGCATTGCCGAAGCGATGGACACCGCGCAGCGCGGCATGGGTCTGTCGTGGGAAATCGCGCTCGAACTCGTGCAACGCACGATGGCCGAAACGCGCGACATGCCTCAGGCGCTCATCGCGTCGGGCTGCGGCACCGACCATCTGAGCGCGCACGCGGTGACATCGTGCGATGACGTGATTCGCGCCTATGCGATGCAGCTCGACGCCATCCAGCGCACCGGCAGCCGCGTGATCCTGATGGCGAGCCGCGCGCTCGCACGCGTCGCGCGGCATCGCGACGACTATCGGCGCGTTTACCGCGAAGTGCTCGCGATGTGCGAACGGCCCGTGATCCTGCACTGGCTCGGTGACATGTTCGATCCCGAGCTGAAAGGCTACTGGGGCAGCGACAATCTCGACGAAGCCGCCGATGCCTGCCTCGCGGTGATCGCGGAGAACGCGCACAAAATCGACGGCATCAAGATTTCGCTGCTCGACGACGCGCGCGAGATCGCGTTCCGCCGCCGTCTGCCCGAAGGCGTGAAGATGTACACGGGCGACGACTTCAACTATCCGTCGCTCATCAAGGGCGACGAAGCGGGCTTCTCGCACGCGCTGCTCGGCATCTTCGATGCGATCGCGCCCGCCGCGTCGAAGGCGCTCGCCGCGCTCGCCAGCGGCGATATCGGGCGATACGAGCGCGTGCTCGAACCCACGGTCGCGCTCTCGCGGCACATCTTCCGCGCGCCGACGCAGTACTACAAGACGGGCGTCGTCTTTCTCGCGTACCTGAACGGATTCCAGCCGCACTTCTTCATGCCGGGCGGCCATCACGGCGCGCGTCCGCCGCTCTATCTCGCGGACGTGTTCCGTCTCGCCGATGCCGCCAACCTTCTGCGCGATCCGGAACTCGCGGTGCACCGGATGCGGCTCGTCATGCAGACCTTCGGCTTGTGAACGATGCAAGGGAGCGCGAGATGGATTCACTGAAACGATGCGCCATCAATACCGCGACGCTCGGGCATCGCGAATCGCTCGATGTGACGCTGGAGCGGATCGCGCGCGCGGGCTTCGGCGGCGTCGCGCCGTGGCGGCACGAGGTCGAGGCGATCGGCGCGCAAGCGGTCGCGCGCCGGCTTCGCGCGCTGCAACTCACGGTCACCGGCTATTGCCGTTCGGCGTATCTGACCGGCGCGACGCCAGCGGACCGGCGCGCGAGCATCGACGGCAATATCGCGGCGCTGCACGATGCCGCCGAGCTCGACGCGCGCTGTTTCGTGCTCGTCGTGGGCGGCGTGAATGCGAACGGCCGCGATCTGGCGGGCGCGCGCGCTCGGGTCGACGAGAGCATCGCGCGTCTGCTCGAAGAGGCGCGCAAGCTGAAGGTGCCGCTTGCCATCGAGCCTTTGCATCCGATGTACGCGGCGGACCGTTCCGTCGTCAACACGATCGGGCAGGCGCTCGCGATGTGCGAACGCATCGCGCCGGACGATCCGTCGATGCTGGGCATCGCCATCGACGTGTATCACTGCTGGTGGGACCCGCTGCTGTCGGCATCCATCGCGGCGGCGGGCCGCGCGCGGCGGATTCTCGCGTATCACGTGTGCGACTGGCACGCCGACACGAAGGACATGCTGATGGATCGCGGCATGATGGGCGATGGCGTCATCGATCTGGCGGGCTTTCGGCGCGAGATGGAAGACGCGGGCTACGCCGGCATGATGGAAGTGGAAATCTTTTCGCGCGACCGGTGGTGGAAGGTCGCGCCGGACGAAGTGCTGGCCGTATGCGCGCAGCGCCTGCAATCGGTTTGCTGACGCAACAGAGACAACAGAGACAAGAGACAGGACATGAGCCAGGCAATCAACGAAGACGCGCGCACGGGACGTCTGCTTCCGGCGGGCAAATACGACCTCAACGACATCGAACCCGGCGATCACTACGTCACCTCGGGGATGACGGTCACGGAGTCGCACGTCGTCAACTACGCGGGCGTCTCGGGCGATCTGTACGACCTGCATATGGACGATGTCGCCGCGCAGGAGGCGGGCTTTCCCGGGCGCATCGCGCATGGACTTCTGGGACTCGCGCTGGCCGACGGCCTCAAGACGCGCAGCGACGTCCGCTTCAGCGCACTCGCGACGTTGAGCTGGAACTGGGCGTTTCGCGCGCCGCTGATGATCGGCGATCGAATCCAGGTGCGTATCGAAGTCGTGGAGAAGCGCGTCACCAAACGAACCGACCGCGGCATCGCGACGTTGAGGCTGACCGTGCTGAACCAGCACGGAGCTGTGCTGCAGGACGGGCAAACGCTGTTGCTGATGGCGAATCGCGCTTAGCGCATCGCTCGATCAGAACCGGTCCGCACGAAACGGGCGAGGGTCCACGAGCGGAGTCTCGCCGGTCATCATCTCGGCGATGATGCGTCCGGTGACCGGGCCGAGCGTGAGCCCATGATGCGCATGACCGAAGGCGAACCACAGATTTGCATGGCGCGGCGCCGGGCCGATCACGGGCATCATGTCGGGCGTGCACGGTCGGCGCCCGAGCCAGGGTTGCGCATCGAGGCGCTCGCCGAGCGGAAACGTTTCGCGAGCGAAAGGCTCCACCGCCGCCAGTTGCACGGGCGTCTTCGGCGAATCCCTGAGGCCGAGCTCGACGCCTGTCGTCAAGCGGATGCCGCGTGTCATGGGCGTGATGACATAGCCGACTTCCGCATCGAGCACAGGTTGATTAAGCGTTGCACCGGGCTTCGCCGCGTAGTGCATGTGATAGCCGCGTTTGACCTCGAGCGGAAAGCGATAGCCCAGCTTCGCAATCGCATCAGTCGACCACGGTCCCAGCGCGACGACGGCCTGTTTCGCCGATACGACGCCTGATGCGGTAGTCAACCGCCATCCGGTTTCGAGCGTCGATGCATCGCCGATCAATACGGTGCCGCCAAGCGTCTCGAACAGCTTCGCATACGCCCGCACGAGGCCCGACGGATCGCTCACCGAATCTGCGGATGTGTATCGGAGAGCCGCTTTGAGTGCGCGGCCGAGCGAAGGCTCCGCGTCATGCAGGGCCTCGTAGGAAAGGGCATCGAACGGAATGCCATATTCGTCTTTCCAGCGCGAAGCCTCGTTCACGGCAATGTCGAACGCTTTGGTTGTCCGGAAAGCGTTGATCCATCCTCCGGTTCTCAGCAGCGCGTCAGCACCGGCTGCGTCGATCAGTTCCCGATGTTCGGAAACGCTATGTCCGATCAGCGCCGAATAAGCACGCGCGATCTTCGCGTGACGGTCGGGTCGGGAATGATGCCAGTAGCGAAGCAGGAACGGCAGCAGCTTCGGCATGGCGGCCGCATGGTATCTGACGTCGGTTGCGCGGTTCGACGCGTATCGCGAGATCGTGGCAAGGTCGCGCGGAAAGGCATACGGGTAGACGCCTTCTCGCTGGATGATGCCGGCATTGCCCAGCGATGTCTCGTTACCGGGCGCCTTTCGGTCGATCAGCGCGACCTTCGCTCCACGGCGCTGCAAGTGAACGGCTATCGAGGTTCCGACGATACCCGCGCCGAGCACCATTACATCAAAGTCCATATTCGCTTCCTGTAGCCATGTGGTTCCGAGCACAGCATTCCATAACGGACGATCGCAACGCTATGCACCCGCCGGCCGCGACAGTTTCACGCTCTGCAGCAGCGCCTGCAAGTCGCCGATATTGAACGGCTTGGAAAGAATCGTCACGCCGACATGTTTCGCGCGTTCGAGTTTGTCGGCATAGCCCGTCATCGATCCCGCTATTCCAGACTTCGCTGGCGTGACCGACGCCGTCGAGCAGTACCGTGAACTCATCACCGCCTGGGCGGCTCACGGTGTCGTTAGTAGCCACCGCATTCAGCAGGCGTCGCGACACAACGCCGTGGGCGGAGACGCGGTGTTCGAGTGAACGGCAAGCTCATTCCGCCACTGCCGAGCCACCGCGTCCGGCGAACAGGCCTTCTTTCAGTGCTTCCGAGGATACGTCGGTAAGGCGCCCGTTCGCAACCTGAACGAGACGATCGGCGCATTCGAAATAGGCATCGTCGTGAGAGATGACGATGACTGTCTTCCCCTTGCGCTTGAGCTCGGGAATCAACTGCGTGTAGAACACGCGCCTGAATACGGGATCCTGATCGGCGGCCCATTCGTCGAACAGATAGATTGGGCGATCTTCCAGATACGACGCTATGAGCGCCATGCGCTTGCGTTGTCCGGAAGAGAGATTGACCGTGCTGAACCGGTTGCCCTTCATGCTGACCTTGTGATCGAGTTCGAGCTTGTGAAGATACTGCGCCGCCTGCTTCGCAATCTGCGACTGGTCTTCACACAGCACCTCATCGAACAGATGAAAGTCGGCGAACACGGCCGAGAAGCGCTCGCGATAATGCGCAAGGTTCTCCCGCTCGACTCTTACGCCGTTCAATTCCACATGCCCTTGCTCGGGTTCGTACAGTCCGAGCAGCAGCATCGCGAGCGTAGTCTTGCCGCTGCCGTTGCCGCCGATCAAGTAGACCACTTCGCCCTGACGAATCGATAGATCAATCGGCCCCAATGTGAACGGATGATCTTCCGTCAGCCCCGGATATCGATGCGATACGGCGGAGAACCGGATCAGCGGCACGCCTTCGGCTGCGTCCCCGAAGGGATCGTCTGGCGTGACATGAGCATCATCATCCGGTTGCTGCGTGAGCTCGGCATCGAGAATGCGGATGCGCCCCAGCGCAATCGACGCCTGACGAAGAATCGGCAAAGTCGTCATGACTTCGCTGACCGGCTGGATCAGGAAGAGAAGCAAGAGGGTGAGCGTCACGAGCACGCCGTGCGATTGTGGAAACCAATGCGGCACGACGAGCAGAATCAGGCCGATCGCCACATAGAAGAGCATGCCACCCGCGTTGGCGACGAGCGAATAGACGAGCATCGCGCGGGTGAACGATCGGCGGAATGCGTGTGCGGTCGAATGAACGACGTGCTCGGTGAAGTATCGGGCTCGCGCGTCGTTGAGTTGCAATTCCCGCGTGCCTTCCAGCAAGGAACGAAAGTGCCTGAAGATGACATCGAGCTGATCTCTCACCGCTTGCATTTCGCGCAAGGGCCAGCGCTCGATAACATGATAAATCGCCCCTCCGACGACGAGAAAGACGAAAAAGCACGCGAACGCCTGCCACGAAAGCCACGCCATATACACGAGGCATACGGCGATGAGCACCACGTTGCCGAACGCGAGCGGCAGCATTTGCGCAGCTTGCGCGAACGTGTTGATGTCTGTGGTAAGAATGGCGAGCAGGCGCGGCTTGCCAAGCGTTTGCAGCTTCTTGTAGGGCGTGCGCAGAATCTTGCGGCATAGCTCGATTCGAAGACTGCATATCACCTGCTGACCGAAATCCAGCACGATGATCTGCGAACTCGTTCTGAACAGCAGTTGCGCCGCGCACACCGCGAAGAAAACGATCACCAGTCCGCGCGTTTCGATCTGACCGGCGGCGACTTTGCTGATTAGACGCGCGATCTCCGCACTGCACAGCGCCCCGGCGAACCCGGCGATGACTGCGATGACCAGTCGCGGCATGGACTGTCGGCGAAGCTGCGCGGGAATGATGGAGAACATCACTGACCTCCGCTTGCGGCATGCGGCAGGGAAGCAAGGAATGCCTCGATCGTGCGATTGAATTCATCGGGGTTATCGGTCATCACCGCATGGCCGGCGCGGGATATCGTGGCGAGCTGTCCTTCGCGCAGCGCGTGATGCGCCATGCGCTGTGCATCCTGCGGTTTGAGCACCGCTGACCCGACGCCTCTCACGACGAGCGTCGGGCAGCGCACGGACGCCATCATCTGCCACAGCTGTTCCGCGCGCGGCTCCATGTTTTGCGGCGACTCATCAGCGACGCGCCGGTCTAGCTTCGGCTCGAACATGCCGGCCGGCGTTCGGCGCAACGCATGCAGGGCGAGATTGCGAAGTGCACGGCCGTTCGCCAGCGGACGCCGGTCGAGCAACCACGATACGTATCCGTCGATCGTGTCGAACGTAGCCGGCGTCTCGCGTATGTCGGCACGAACGCGTTGTGAACCCGATGCGTCGGATTCCGGTCCAAAGTCCACCATGACCAGTCCGGAAACATGGTGCCCGAGCAGGGCATCCAATTGCAACGCGACACTGCCGCCGAGCGAATGACCGATAAGAACGGGCTTTCTTATGTTCATTGCAAGCAGAACCTGTAACACGTCGCCAGCAAGGGTTGGTGAATCGTAAGCGCGCTCCGGGTCCCAGCTCGAATCGCCGTGGCCCCTTAAATCGATCGACACGAAGCGATGTTCGGCCGACGCTACGTCGGTCAACGTTCGCCATACGCCGCTGCACTCGCCGCGGCCGTGCAGCAAGACGCAGGGCGTGCCGATACTTCCGGACTCTTCAACGGAGATATCAAAACGGCCGTCGCGAACCTTGATACTGCGCCGCTGCATGAATAAGGGACGTTTCATCTTGAGCACCTATCTGGAACCAGGCTTAGTGTGTCTTTCGAAAGTTAGCGGGCGATGAGGGCGCGGGTCGTTTCGAATCGTGGTCATGGGCTAAGGGCGAACTAACTTTCGACGCATAACCTGACGCACATCGCAACCTACCGGTGGAGTCCTCATGAAAAGCGCCGAACATGCCTATGAAGAGCAGGATTCTCAGCTCGTCGAGTTTGCAGACACCGAGAGGGTCGACGTCTCGCCGGAAGCCCTCGCAGCGATGGTCGCCGAGGCAATGCACGTGAAGCGATGCGTCGTTTCGATACCCGTCGATGATCGCGTCGCCGAGTTGTGCTCCGCGCACACCGAGGCATTCGGCGAAGTCCATATTGGCGAGAAGACGGCCATCGTCGAATACTCGGACGCGCACGACAAGATGTTCGCCGTCCTCGCGCTGAATGGAAAGACGATAGGCGTCGTGCAAGTATCGGGACCGCGGCTCGGAC
This sequence comes from Caballeronia sp. INML2, assembly GCF_023631365.1. Classification (NCBI taxonomy): domain Bacteria; kingdom Pseudomonadati; phylum Pseudomonadota; class Betaproteobacteria; order Burkholderiales; family Burkholderiaceae; genus Caballeronia; species Caballeronia sp. INML2. The sequence goes on from NZ_JALQDH010000060.1 coordinate 88,490, forward strand.
GGCAATTCGATGAACATGATCTGAAGCTGCTCCAGATTCTCGGTACGTTCGTCACGCGATCCGTCGAGGCGGACCGGCTGGAGAAGCTCGTCGCCTCGCCGTTCGCCCAGGCAACGATCAGGCGATCGTCGGATCAGACGATCGGCGACATCGTCGCGCAATCCGTCCAGAACCCGAGCCAGCTCTCCAAGATGCTTGCACGATCGTTCTATCGAGAGATGACGCGCGCGGGATTCGACTTCAATCAGATCATCGGCGCGGCCACCGAAATCATTTCTGAACTCGCCAGCAACGTGCGCAAGCACAGCGATCGCAAGCAGCGGCGCGAAGGTTGAGCGATCGTCATATTGGCGGGCTCGGCGCACTCGTTTGACTCCTTCCATGCCTTCGTTCGATAGCATCGCCACGGCCTCTTGAGCGGTGGCGATGCTGGTTCTCTACTTCGCCGACGCGCCGATCACATTCATCGATGCAAGGTTCTGTCCGATCATCGCGAGCGACGATGGCAGGCACATCTCGGTATGCATGCAATCGATGTCGTAATTCGCTATCGAACCATTCACGCAGTCTCGCCATTGCGCGATACGTCGGGGTTGTCCGGGCGCTTCGGAGCGCGTCGCCGTGAAATAGACGATATCGCCATGGAACGACTTGGGCGTGAACATCGATTGCAACTGCATGTTCCGCTGCGTTGTACCTATCAGCGTCGTAATGTGGTCGTCCGTGATATACGCGGGTATCAGCCGATGCTCACGCAGCGCGACCACGCGCTCGTTGGTCGATCGCATCGCCTGAAGCGTGAGCATCAGATCGGGCGACATGCTCGGGAACGTGGCTGCGAACAGCGCGCATTCATCGACTTCGGGTGCAGCGAGTCCGTCAGGCAGACGCGAATCCAGCAATACGAGTTCGCCGACCTTCTCGCCGAGGCTTTGCAGTTGCGTCGCCATTTCGTACGCAAGCAGTCCGCCAAATGACCAGCCGAGGAGGTGATACGGACCGTGAGGCTGGATCGTGCGGATGCGCGCGATGTAGTCGGCCGCCATCTCGGCGATGCTAGCGGGACCGTAACCGGGGTGCTTTAACGCCGGCGTCTGGACCGCATAGATCGGCCGGTCGCCATCGATGATCTTCGCGAGACCCGCATAACTCCACGCCAATCCGCCGACCGGATGAATGCAGAAGAGCGGTGCGCCATCGCCCGGTGTGCGGATCGGCAGAATCGGATCGAATTCGTTGTTTGAAGGTGCGGCGTTCAGTTGATTTGCCAGTTCCGCCACCGATGGCGCATTGAAGAGAACGCGAATCGAAATGTCCTGGCCGAGCTTCGCGTGAATCGATGCCATCAACTGAACGGCCAGCAATGAATGCCCCCCAAGCGCGAAGAAGTTGTCGAAGACACTCACGCGCTCGAGGCCGAGCACGCTGGCGAAGCACTGCGCGAGCGTGTGTTCGAGCGAGGTGCGCGGCGCGACATAAGCGCCAAGATCCTGCCACTGCGGATCGGGCAATGCGCGGCGATCGAGCTTGCCGTTGGGCGTGAGCGGCAGCGCATCGAGCGTCACGAACGCAGATGGCACCATGTAATCGGGCAAGCGCGCACTCACATGCTCGCGAAGCGCGTTCGTATCGACATCGGCAAGTCCCGTGACATAGGCGATGAGTTGCTGGTCTTGTGTCGCTTCACGCCGTGCCCGTGCGATTACGACGGCTTCGCGCACGGCCGGATGACTGGCGAGCTGCGCTTCGATCTCGCCGAGTTCGATGCGGAAGCCGCGAATCTTGACCTGATGATCGTTGCGTCCGAGGAACTCGAGATTGCCATCGGCGCGATAACGCGCGAGATCGCCCGTGCGATAGATGCGGGCATCGGCAATGAATGGATCGTCGAGGAAGCGTTCGGCGGTGAGATCGGGACGATTGAGATAACCGCGCGCCACACCCGCGCCACCGATATACAACTCGCCCACGGCACCGGGCGGCACGAGCCGGTAGTGCGCATCGAGCACGTACAGACGCGTGTTGGCGATCGGCCGACCGACCGATATCGTCGATGACCTATGCGCTTCGGGGCCCGTGCGATAGCACGACGACCAGACCGTTGTTTCAGTCGGACCGTAGAGATTCCACAGCGCCTTGACCTTCTCGTTCAGACGCGCCGCGAGGTTCGCGGACAACGCTTCGCCGCCGCACAGCGCGGTAAGCTTCGCGCTGCCGCTCCACTGCGTATCGAGCAGCATGCGCCAGGTGGCCGGCGTCGCCTGCATGAAGCTGATGGCGTGCGCATCGATGAGCGCTTGCAACGCGAGCGGATCGGCCGCGTCGCTGCGGGACGCGAGCACGATGCACGCGCCGGTGCTCAAGGGCAAATACAACTCCAGCCCCGCGATATCGAAGGATATCGTCGTGACGGCGAGCAGTTTGTCGGCGGCGCTCATCGAGGTGATATCGCGCATCGAGCACAGGAAGTTCAGCATCTCGCGATGCTCGACCATCACGCCTTTGGGCTTGCCTGTGGAGCCCGAAGTGAAGAGCACGTAAGCGAGATGATGCGGCGCGAGCCTTGTTTGCGGATTGCCTGCCGATTCATCGAGCGATGCGTTCGGATCGAGCACGCTCAACGTACCCGTATCACCGAGCGCTTCGCGGCCGGTGGCATCGGCGATTAGCAGCCGAGGTGTCGAGTCGGTGAGGATGTGAGTCAGGCGCTCGCCGGGATAGGCCGGATCGAGCGGCACATAGGCGCCGCCCGCTTTGAGTATCGCGAGCAATGACACCACCATGCCGATGCCACGCTCCACGCACAGCGCCACGCGATCTTCCGGCTCGACCCCGAGCGCGAGCAGACGACGCGCGAGCCGATTGGCACGCGCATTGAGTTGCGCGTACGTGAGCGTTTGATCGTCGAAGACGAGCGCGATCGCATCGGGTGTGCGCTCGACCTGCTGCTCGAACAACTGATGAATGCACAGCTCGACAGGGTAAGGCGCGGCGGTATCGTTCCACGTCTGGACCAGTAACTGACGCGTGTCGGGCGGCAGCACATCGAGTTGATCGACGGGCGTCTGCGGTGCCTGCTCGAGCGCCTGCACGAGACTCGATAACGCTTGCTCCATGTACCCGCACAACTGATCGGGCGACAGCGGCGCGAGCGTTTGCGCGGTCAAACCAAGGCTCTCGCCGTTGTCTTCGACAGCGAGCATGAGCGGATAGTTGGTGCGCTCTTCGGCGCCGAGCAGTTCGATGCCCTCGAAGGCGTACTGTTCATCGGCGACGGCCTGATTGTGCCGATAGTTCAGCAGCGCGCTAAAGAGCGGCGCGGGCGCGGCCACGCCACTGCATCGCTGAGCGAGCGCGAGCGGGGCATGCTGATGCTGCAGCAAGGCCGCCAGACGTCGGTGCGTGTCACGCACGCTATCGACAACAGAGGCATCGTTCACATCGAGACGAATCGGCAAGGTGTTGATGAGCAGCCCGAGCGCCTGATCGACACCTGCCTGCATGCGTCCGAGCAGCACGGTGCCGAAGACGATGCGGCCATCGCTGGCGCTTGCCGCGTCGAGCACACGCGCCCATGCGAGATGACAGAGACTGGCGAGACTGACGCCGAGTTCTCGCGCCTGCGTGCGCAGACGCGTGTTCAACGCCGCGGGCAACGTCACGCGAGCTTCGGCAACAGCGGAGCCGTCGTGATGTACATCGGTGAAGCCAAAGGGCAGCGTGGGCTCGCTGACATCGGCGAGCATGTCGCGGAAGAACGCTTCATGCTCCTGCTGAGTGGCGCCGAGCCGAGCCTGCGCAACCAGATCGCGAAACGGTTGCGCCACATTGAGAGCATCCGCACGACCCTCGAGCAGTGCGCTGATCTCCTTCTGAATTACTTCGAGCGTAACGTGGTCGCCGATCAGGTGATGCCACACGAGCAGCGCGAGCCAGCGCGGCGAATCGTGCTCCTTCGCGATGGTGAGCCGAAGCAGGGGCGCCTGATGCAAAGGCAGGCGTTGAGAGCGCGCATCGAACAGACGCGCGAGTTGATCGGCTGCCGGACCGTGCGCGGGATCGAGCTCGATCTCGTCGATGGTGACAGGCGCTTCGCGACAGACGACTTGCGCGGGCGTGCTGATGCCATCGTGAATGAAGGCGGTGCGCAGGATGTCGTGCCGTGCGATGATCCGTTGCAGCGCATCGAGCCAGGCATCGAGACGCGCGCGGCTATCGAAGGCGATACGCGCGGTTTGCAGATACGGGTCGCCCTCGGTGGTCAGCATGTGATGGAACAGAATGCCTTCCTGAAGCGGTGCAAGCGCGTAAATGTCTTGCACGTTGGCGAGACCACCAGGCACTTGCCCGACGATGTGATCGATATCCGCTTGCGTCAAGGCGATGAGCGGCAGCATGGCAGGCGTGAGCGCAGTCGTGTCGCGCGTGATGACATTGGGCGGCACGACGATATCGTCCGGAATCGCACCGCGCTCGATCGATGCCGCGAGCGTACTGAGGACGGGCGTCGCGAAGAGATCGCGCACGTTGGCGTGCAGGCCGATGCGGCGCATGCGTTCGATGAGCGTCACGGCCAGCAGCGAATGGCCGCCGAGCGCGAAGAAGTTATCCTGCCGGCCCACGCGATCGAGGCCCAGCAACTCGGCCCACAGATCGGCGAGCGATGATTCGGTCTCACCCAAAGGCGCTTCGAAGGGACGCAGCGCAAAGGCATCGGCGTGCGGATCGGGCAGCGCGTGACGGTCGAGCTTGCCGTTAGGCGTGAGCGGCAGTGCATCGAGCATGACGATCGCCGATGGCACCATGTAATCGGGCAGGCGCTCCGCGAGATGCTCGCGCAAGACACTGGCATCGACATCGGCAAGCAGCGTGACATAAGCGATGAGTTGCTGATCCTGCGAGGCTTCGCTTCGGGCCCGCGCGATGACCACCGCTTCACGCACGGCGGCATGATCCACGAGTTGCGCTTCGATCTCGCCGAGTTCGATACGGAAGCCGCGCACCTTCACCTGGTGATCGTTGCGGCCGAGGAACTCGATGTTGCCATCGGCACGATAACGCGCGAGATCGCCCGTGCGGTACATGCGCTCGCCGGGCATGAACGGATCGTCGAGGAAGCGTTCGGCGGTGAGTTCAGGCCGGTTGAGATAACCACGCGCCACGCCCGCGCCGCCGATATACACTTCGCCCACCGTGCCGAGCGGCACCGGCTTGCATCGAGCATCGAGCAGATAGACGCGCGTGTTGCCGATCGGCTTGCCGATGGTCTCCGTCACGCGATCGCCCTTATGCATCTCGATCCACGTCGAGTAAGTGGTCGTCTCGGACGGCCCATACAGATTGCACAATCGTTCGATATCGGTCTCGGCGAAGATGCGTTTCATCAGTGCGAGCTTGAGCGGCTCGCCGGCAAGGTTGATCGTCTTGACAGACGCCAGCGATGCGCCCGCATCGAGTAGCGAAGTGATCGCCGATGGCACCGTGTTGACGAGGCTCACATCGTGCGGCTTTCTAGAAAGTGCCAGGACGTTGTCGACGAGATGCACTGTGGCCCCGCAGGTCAACGGTGCGAAGCATTCATAGACCGAAAGATCGAAGTTGACCGATGTGGCAAACAGCGTGTGTGAAAGCTCTTTCGATGTGAAGGCGTTCAGCGCCCAGCTGAGGAAGTTGACGGCATTTCGATGTTCGATGGCGACGCCCTTCGGCTTGCCCGTCGATCCCGACGTATAGATCACATACGCGAGGTTATGCGGCGCGACAGGTGCCTGCGGATCGGCCGGCGAGAGCGCTTCCTCGTCGGATGCATGAAGATCGAGTACCGTTAGCGGGCCTGTGTCGCCCAACGCATCACGGCCGACTGCATCGGCGATCAGCAGTCGCGGCTCGGCATCGGCAAGAATGTGATTCAGCCGTTCACCGGGATAGGCAGGATCGAGCGGCACGTATGCGCCGCCCGCCTTGAGCGTTGCTATCAACGAGACGATCATGCCGATGCGCCGCTCCATGCATAACGCGACGCGATCTTCCGGCTGCACGCGCAGCGCGATCAGTCGATGCGCAAGCCGATTCGCACGCGCATTCAGCTCCGCATACGTAAGGGATTCGTCTTCGAAGACGAGCGCCGTCGCATCGGGCGTGCGTCGAACCTGTTGCTCGAAGAGCTGATGCATGCAGAGGTGGTCGGGGTAGGCGCACGCCGTATCGTTCCATTGATTGAACAGCGCATGCTCTTCAGGCAACACGAGCTCGAGCGCATGCAGCGGTGCATCCGGCCGCGCGAGCGCCTGATCGAGCAATCGCGTGAAGCGTTCACCGAAACGAACGATAGTGTGCTTATCGAAAAGATCGGTCGCGTAGCTGATGCTGCCTGTGAAGCGGTCGTGCGTATGCGTCAGGTTCAGCGTGAGGTCGAACTTGGCGCCGGCTTCGGCCGGAGGCAGGAGTTCCAGCGTGAGGCCCGGCAAAGCAAGTGCCTCGAGCGGCGCGTTCTGCAAGACGAGCATCACTTGAAACAGCGGCGTGCGGCTCATGTCACGCACCGGCGCGAGCGCTTCGACGAGTTTTTCGAAGGGCAGGTCCTGATGCGCGTAAGCGGCGAGCGTCGTATCGCGCACTTGCGCGAGCAATTCACGCAAGCAGGGCTCGCCCGAGAGATCCGCACGCAATACGAGCGTATTAACGAACAGCCCGATGAGCGGTTCGATCTGCGCATGCGTGCGATTGGCGATCGGCGAGCCGACTGCCACTTGCGATTGCCCGGACAGGCGAGCAAGAAGCGTCTGGAACGCGGCGAGCACCACCATGTACGGCGTTACGCCTTCGCGATGCGCGAGCGTGTTCACGCGCTCCGACAAGTCAGGACTCAGCGAAAAGGGCAACGTCGCGCCACGTCCGCTGATTCGTGCAGGGCGAGGACGATCGGTCGGCAGATCGAGCGGTGCGAGTTCGGCGAGCTGAGTGCACCAGTATTGCGTCTGTCGATCGAGTTCCGCACCGGCGAGCCAATCCCGCTGCCACAATGTGAAGTCGGCATACTGCACGACCAGGCGCGGCAAAGCGAGCGGTTCGTCATGCAACATGGCCTTATAGCAGGCGCCGAGTTCCCGCACGAGCACGCCGATGGACCAGCCATCGGAGATGATGTGATGCATCGTGAAGAGCAGCATATGCTCGTCTTGCGCGAGGCGAAGCAGTTGCGCGCGAAGAAGCGGCCCGTGCTGAAGATCGAACGCTCGCGTGGCTTCGGCTTGCGTGATCCGGCGGACTTCGGCGGCTTGCGCATCGGTGGCGAGCGTGTCGAGTTCGACGAGGGGCAGTGCGATTTGCAATTGCGCCGCGATGCATTGAACGGCCTGACCACCTTGTTGCACGAAAGAAGTACGCAGGCTTTCGTGACGCTCCAGGAGGGCATTCAAAGCAGTTTCGAGCGACCGAACATCGAGCGACCCGCTCAGGCGCACGGCTACCGGAATGTTATAGGTGGATTGTCCGGGGTTGAGCTGTTCGAGGAACCACAATCGTTCCTGCGCGAAAGACAGCGGTAAATGCCGCGGCCGCGTGCGCGCTTGCAGTGTCGGGATTGCGCTGACGTGACCCGTTTCCTGCTGCAACGTTTCGGCGAGCGAAGCCACGGTCGGCGCATCGAACAACGTTCGCAAGGGCAATTCGATGGAAAGCGCCTGACGCAAGCGCGATACGAGTTGCGTGGCCAGCAGCGAATGCCCCCCAAGCGCGAAGAAGTTGTCGAAGACACTCACGCGCTCGAGGCCGAGCACGCTGGCGAAGCACTGCGCGAGCGTGTGTTCGAGCGAGGTGCGCGGCGCGACATAAGCGCCAAGATCCTGCCACTGCGGATCGGGCAATGCGCGGCGATCGAGCTTGCCGTTGGGCGTGAGCGGCAGCGCATCGAGCGTCACGAACGCAGATGGCACCATGTAATCGGGCAAGCGCGCACTCACATGCTCGCGAAGCGCGTTCGTATCGACATCGGCAAGTCCCGTGACATAGGCGATGAGTTGCTGGTCTTGTGTCGCTTCACGCCGTGCCCGTGCGATTACGACGGCTTCGCGCACGGCCGGATGACTGGCGAGCTGCGCTTCGATCTCGCCGAGTTCGATGCGGAAGCCGCGAATCTTGACCTGATGATCGTTGCGTCCGAGGAACTCGAGATTGCCATCGGCGCGATAACGCGCGAGATCGCCCGTGCGATAGATGCGGGCATCGGCAATGAATGGATCGTCGAGGAAGCGTTCGGCGGTGAGATCGGGACGATTGAGATAACCGCGCGCCACACCCGCGCCACCGATATACAACTCGCCCACGGCACCGGGCGGCACGAGCCGGTAGTGCGCATCGAGCACGTACAGACGCGTGTTGGCGATCGGCCGACCGACCGATATCGTCGATGACCTATGCGCTTCGGGGCCCGTGCGATAGCACGACGACCAGACCGTTGTTTCAGTCGGACCGTAGAGATTCCACAGCGCCTTGACCTTCTCGTTCAGACGCGCCGCGAGGTTCGCGGACAACGCTTCGCCGCCGCACAGCGCGGTAAGCTTCGCGCTGCCGCTCCACTGCGTATCGAGCAGCATGCGCCAGGTGGCCGGCGTCGCCTGCATGAAGCTGATGGCGTGCGCATCGATGAGCGCTTGCAACGCGAGCGGATCGGCCGCGTCGCTGCGGGACGCGAGCACGATGCACGCGCCGGTGCTCAAGGGCAAATACAACTCCAGCCCCGCGATATCGAAGGATATCGTCGTGACGGCGAGCAGTTTGTCGGCGGCGCTCATCGAGGTGATATCGCGCATCGAGCACAGGAAGTTCAGCATCTCGCGATGCTCGACCATCACGCCTTTGGGCTTGCCTGTGGAGCCCGAAGTGAAGAGCACGTAAGCGAGATGATGCGGCGCGAGCCTTGTTTGCGGATTGCCTGCCGATTCATCGAGCGATGCGTTCGGATCGAGCACGCTCAACGTACCCGTATCACCGAGCGCTTCGCGGCCGGTGGCATCGGCGATTAGCAGCCGAGGTGTCGAGTCGGTGAGGATGTGAGTCAGGCGCTCGCCGGGATAGGCCGGATCGAGCGGCACATAGGCGCCGCCCGCTTTGAGTATCGCGAGCAATGACACCACCATGCCGATGCCACGCTCCACGCACAGCGCCACGCGATCTTCCGGCTCGACCCCGAGCGCGAGCAGACGACGCGCGAGCCGATTGGCACGCGCATTGAGTTGCGCGTACGTGAGCGTTTGATCGTCGAAGACGAGCGCGATCGCATCGGGTGTGCGCTCGACCTGCTGCTCGAACAACTGATGAATGCACAGCTCGACAGGGTAAGGCGCGGCGGTATCGTTCCACGTCTGGACCAGTAACTGACGCGTGTCGGGCGGCAGCACATCGAGTTGATCGACGGGCGTCTGCGGTGCCTGCTCGAGCGCCTGCACGAGACTCGATAACGCTTGCTCCATGTACCCGCACAACTGATCGGGCGACAGCGGCGCGAGCGTTTGCGCGGTCAAACCAAGGCTCTCGCCGTTGTCTTCGACAGCGAGCATGAGCGGATAGTTGGTGCGCTCTTCGGCGCCGAGCAGTTCGATGCCCTCGAAGGCGTACTGTTCATCGGCGACGGCCTGATTGTGCCGATAGTTCAGCAGCGCGCTAAAGAGCGGCGCGGGCGCGGCCACGCCACTGCATCGCTGAGCGAGCGCGAGCGGGGCATGCTGATGCTGCAGCAAGGCCGCCAGACGTCGGTGCGTGTCACGCACGCTATCGACAACAGAGGCATCGTTCACATCGAGACGAATCGGCAAGGTGTTGATGAGCAGCCCGAGCGCCTGATCGACACCTGCCTGCATGCGTCCGAGCAGCACGGTGCCGAAGACGATGCGGCCATCGCTGGCGCTTGCCGCGTCGAGCACACGCGCCCATGCGAGATGACAGAGACTGGCGAGACTGACGCCGAGTTCTCGCGCCTGCGTGCGCAGACGCGTGTTCAACGCCGCGGGCAACGTCACGCGAGCTTCGGCAACAGCGGAGCCGTCGTGATGTACATCGGTGAAGCCAAAGGGCAGCGTGGGCTCGCTGACATCGGCGAGCATGTCGCGGAAGAACGCTTCATGCTCCTGCTGAGTGGCGCCGAGCCGAGCCTGCGCAACCAGATCGCGAAACGGTTGCGCCACATTGAGAGCATCCGCACGACCCTCGAGCAGTGCGCTGATCTCCTTCTGAATTACTTCGAGCGTAACGTGGTCGCCGATCAGGTGATGCCACACGAGCAGCGCGAGCCAGCGCGGCGAATCGTGCTCCTTCGCGATGGTGAGCCGAAGCAGGGGCGCCTGATGCAAAGGCAGGCGTTGAGAGCGCGCATCGAACAGACGCGCGAGTTGATCGGCTGCCGGACCGTGCGCGGGATCGAGCTCGATCTCGTCGATGGTGACAGGCGCTTCGCGACAGACGACTTGCGCGGGCGTGCTGATGCCATCGTGAATGAAGGCGGTGCGCAGGATGTCGTGCCGTGCGATGATCCGTTGCAGCGCATCGAGCCAGGCATCGAGACGCGCGCGGCTATCGAAGGCGATACGCGCGGTTTGCAGATACGGGTCGCCCTCGGTGGTCAGCATGTGATGGAACAGAATGCCTTCCTGAAGCGGTGCAAGCGCGTAAATGTCTTGCACGTTGGCGAGACCACCAGGCACTTGCCCGACGATGTGATCGATATCCGCTTGCGTCAAGGCGATGAGCGGCAGCATGGCAGGCGTGAGCGCAGTCGTGTCGCGCGTGATGACATTGGGCGGCACGACGATATCGTCCGGAATCGCACCGCGCTCGATCGATGCCGCGAGCGTACTGAGGACGGGCGTCGCGAAGAGATCGCGCACGTTGGCGTGCAGGCCGATGCGGCGCATGCGTTCGATGAGCGTCACGGCCAGCAGCGAATGGCCGCCGAGCGCGAAGAAGTTATCCTGCCGGCCCACGCGATCGAGGCCCAGCAACTCGGCCCACAGATCGGCGAGCGATGATTCGGTCTCACCCAAAGGCGCTTCGAAGGGACGCAGCGCAAAGGCATCGGCGTGCGGATCGGGCAGCGCGTGACGGTCGAGCTTGCCGTTAGGCGTGAGCGGCAGTGCATCGAGCATGACGATCGCCGATGGCACCATGTAATCGGGCAGGCGCTCCGCGAGATGCTCGCGCAAGACACTGGCATCGACATCGGCAAGCAGCGTGACATAAGCGATGAGTTGCTGATCCTGCGAGGCTTCGCTTCGGGCCCGCGCGATGACCACCGCTTCACGCACGGCGGCATGATCCACGAGTTGCGCTTCGATCTCGCCGAGTTCGATACGGAAGCCGCGCACCTTCACCTGGTGATCGTTGCGGCCGAGGAACTCGATGTTGCCATCGGCACGATAACGCGCGAGATCGCCCGTGCGGTACATGCGCTCGCCGG
>NZ_JALQDH010000061.1:0-141912 GCF_023631365.1 Caballeronia sp. INML2
GTGATCAGCAGAATCTGTCCGACTGACCCGTCGATCGCGGCTTGCAGCGCAACGCGGTCGTTCGTGATCCCGTCGCCTTTCACGCCGAAGGACGCGTCAAGCAAGACGCCGTTCAAACTGGCGTTGCTCGCGCTCTGCGAGCTGGTGCCGGAGCCCGTGCCCGGACCGGTCTCGTTCGCGCTCTGAGGACTAGCGGCCGGGCTCGGACTGACGTTGCTCGTGCCCTGCGAGCCGGCGGTCGTGCTCGGGCTTGTGTTGTTTGACGAGCTCGCCGCAGTCGACGAATTCGACCCGCCACCACCACATGCAGTTAGCGCGAGCGAGCCGGCGCCCAGGACGAGCGTCGAAAGGAATCTGCGACGCATCGAGCTGGGAATATCGTAACGTGTCGAGGCCATGAAAAATTCCCCCGCATGGCGAATGCGCGACTCGCTAGGGTTCAATTGATTTGCGCTTCAGAAGGTAAGGCGACAGGCGACGAGGAAATGTCTGGCCGCTTATTTGGTTTACGGCGCGAAACTCGAAGTCCTTAGGAATGCAAGTTCACGACAAGGTATCGCGCGTCTGAAAGTCATCCTGTCGAGGATGAGGCGTCTGGTGCATGAATCTGTTAGCTCGAACACGGCGCTGCTTGCCTTGCTGATTCAGCGCGAGCGTGTGCGCAGCTTCGTGCCTGTCGATTTGAAATGAACGATCGGGACGGTCCGCGCAATCCGGCATCGCTGGATCCCGCAGGCGCCGGATTGCAGGTTCAGGGGATGCCGCGCGTGTATCACGCGAGCACGCAGGATCGACATCGTCGGATGATCGCCCGTTCGCATTGGGCCAGGGCGCAATTCACGCCATACCGGACCCTCGGAAAACACCACTTCCGGCAAGCGGCATCTGCGCCTGGCATCCTGACGCGCGCTTCTACCGGGATTCCGGTTTCGCTTCGCCGGCGGCTCCAGCCGCCTGTCCGTCGGCCAGTAGAGGCTGCAGCGCCGGCCCGAGCGACTTCAGCAACTGCACGGCGAGCGCGCTTGTGAAGTCGTAATGCGCGGCGTAAGGCTCGCGGACGTAGGCCGTGATCGTGCCGAAGAAGCGCTCGCCGATCACGAAGACGAACGTGGCCGTCCTGTTCACCTTGCGCGATTCGATGAGACGCCGGCCGCGGGCATACACGTTGAAGCGCTGGTCGCCGGTGCCCGTCTTGCCGGAGACGTCGAGTGCGCGGCCATCGGGCAATGTCAGGCCATCGGCGAGACGCTTCGCCGTGCCGCCCTCGACCACGTCGCGCAGGAGCCGTTGAACCACCGTTGCGATCTCGGGCGCGAGCAACGGCTTCGCCGGCGCGCTCACCTGGGTGAACCGGGTCTCAAACGGTGTATCTTTCGCGAATTCGAGCGTCGAGATGCGCTGCGTGGCGAGACCCTGGCCACCGTTCTCCACGATACCGACCAGTTGCGCGAGCGCCTCCGGACGGTCGCCCGAAGCCCCGATCGCGGTAGCAAAGGAAGGCGTAACCGATGAGAACGGGTAGCCGAGCGCGCGCCACGCTTTCGTGATCTGCGCATACGCCTGCAACTCGACCATGCGCTTGATGCGTCTGTCCTGCGTCGCGTGATAGCGTGTCTTGAAGAGCCATGAATAGGCGGTGGCGCGCGCATCGCGGCTCGCCTCCTGCAAGTCAGTCAGCGTCGCAAGCGGATGCGATCGCAGATAGTTCAGCGTCCACAGTTCAAGCGGATGCACGCTCGCGATATACCCGCGATCGTTGAGATTGAACTTGTCGACGCCGTATTTGACGTAGAGCTTCGCCAGGTCCTCGTCCGTGATCGACGCGGACGGCGTGCCGCGCAGCGCCGCGCGCATGCGGACATCGAACCACGCCTGCGGCTCGTCGGGTGCGACGCTTCTCAACACCGTTGCGAGCTTCGGCGGCGACTTGCGCACGTCGCGCAACAGCAGCGCAAGAGCCTCGTCTGCAGTCCGGAGCCGGTATCTGGTGTAGAAGCGGTTCATGTACACGCGGCTCTCCGCGTCGGCGAAACGGGTCAGGTAGGCGTGACGCACCACCGGATCGTTGAGCCAGTCCGACGACGGCCCCGCCGCCTCGACCATTTCGTAATGGACGATATCGCGCATCAGGCGCACGAACACGAGATTCACTGAATGCTGGAACGCGCTCTCCACGGTGAGCACGCGCGAGTTGTCGGTCGCCTCGAAGTTGGAGAAGGCCTGTGCGCCGCCACCGGTGTAGAAAGTCTCGCCGGCGCCCGCGGAATACTTGCGCGCGACGGCAGCATCGAGCATCGCGGGGAGCGAGCGGTCCGGGGTCTTCGCGAGATAGTCGAGCGCCCAGCGCGTCAGGACATCCTGGCGGTCGGGCGTCACGACTCGCAACTGCGCTGCGCTCATCGCCCCATAGCGCGCGTGCAGCGCCGCGACGATCTGCAGGTAGGTGATAACCGTGCGCATCTTGGCTGTCGAGCCCAGGTTGAGTCGCCCGCTGCGGCTGATGTCGAAAGGTTCGTTGACGCTGTCGGTCTGCACGCGCACGAGGTTCGAGCCGCCTTTGCGCTCCATCAGCGTGAAGCTGTACGAGATGTTCGAAGGATTATCGCGGGGCCGCAGCATGTGATAGCCGAATAGCCCGGCATCCGCCGCGCCATCGCGGGTGGCCGCGCTCGCGAGCCGCTCGCACACGGCCCGCTGCACCGCGTCGTCGAGCGTGGCGGTGACGCTGAGGTCGAGACGGTCGAGATCGTAGAGGCTGGAAACGCCCAGCATCGTAAGCAGGTTCGAGCGCAGCGCGGTCACGCCCTTACGCGCGACGAACGACACCGCCGCGCGACGATGCGGCGCCGGATTCAGTTCGAGCGGCACGGCAAGCGCCGTGTCGCGCAGCGCCGGGGCGATAATGCCGTTCGCCCCGAGCAGGCGCAGGTAGCTGTCGGTGCGGCGCTCGAGCTCCGGGCTGCCCGGGCGCAGAAAGCGCGATGGCGCGCGCTGCGCAATCATCAGCGATAGCGCCTGTTTGAACGCGAGCGCCTGCGCATCGAGCATGTCGGCCGAAACTGGTGCGTTAAGGATGCGGTTGTATTCGTCGAAGTCGCGTCCGTACCACGCGGCCATGCCGTCTGGAAGCCCGTTGATCTCGCCGATGCCCGGCCGCGCCGCAAGCGGCACTGAGTTCAGATAGCGCACGACGAGCTGGCGGCGCGCGGGCATCGTCTGCGGGCCCTCGAGATACGCACGCACGGAAGCCGATGCGATCTGGCGGAGCTTCTCCGGCGGCGACGCCGTGCGTCCGCCCGACGAGTGGCGGAACTTCTCGATCTGGGTCGCCAGCGTGCTGCCGCCCGGTTGCGGGGCATGCTTGTCGACGACTCGCAGGCCCTGGTCGAAGAGTGCGCGGCCCAAGCGTCCCCAGTCGATTGCCGGATTGCGGTTGGGCAGGCTGTTGTCGAGCAGGCTGCGATCCTCGATGAACAGCAGTGCATTGACGATGACCGGCGGAATGGACTCGAAGCTCTCGTAGGCGAGACCGGGACTCGAAGCGCTGTAAAGCGGGTTGCCGCGCGAATCGAGCAGTGCAAGCCCGGCGCGGTCCTTCTCTTCATAGGGAACGAAAAGGCCCCGATCGGCCATTGACAGCATGGCTGCCGAGCCGCGCGCCTGCGCGGTGACGGCAAACCCGCGCGCAAGGAGCCGCTCCTCGAACGACGGCAGCAACGCATAGCCGAGCCGCACATCATAGGGTCCGGCGGACGCCCGCGGAACGCTGGCGCTGGGTCCCTCGCCGACAGAAAAGCCGATCTCGCGCCCCAACTCCGACAAGTAACGGGCCTGCCGAAGCGAGGTCTGCATTTCGATCTGCGTCATGCGCACCGCCACCGCGCAAATGATCACGCTCGCGATGGCGAAAAACCATGCGATCCAGCGCCTGGCAGGCCTGACGCGCGACGCGCGCAAGAGTTCATCATCCAGCGGCCGGCTCATGACGCCTTCTCCCGTGCGCACGACGTCTTTGTTCTACATCAACGAGTGTAGTGCAGGAAATGCAGACCGCTCAGACAGGAATCTGCACGGAAGCTCTGGGCTCAATGTCGGGCGCCACGCGAGGCAGTGTTTGGCGCTCCAAAGCACTGACGCTCCACTGAACACGCCGTTATCGGTCCTCCTTTGAAAAAGGCTCGTGCTTTCACATGGCAGGTACGTAGGACGCTGCCCACTTCAATATTTTCTTCCGTTATCTGCCCAAGTAAAAAGCATGTATCTGACGCTCGAGAAGTTTTGATGAAATGAAAAGCAATTCTCTCCTCCAAATTGTCGCGCCACAGGCCAGTGCAGGATTCCAGATTGCAGTCGAAATACGTTGATGTCGTCGAGTGGCTCGAAGGCGAGCAATGCCTGGCGCGCAGAGATCGAGATTTGATGGGATCCATCGACCCGTGCGCATGCACTGCGACGCAGCACGCTAAAGAGGCGTCGGCGCTGGCATTCTTCAGTTGGCGGGCTGCCGGCCGCACGAGTAACTCCCAGCTACGTCCGTTTTGTTCGACCCTCAGCTGGGCTGCACTGACCGACCTGAAGATCACACTGCTAGGCGGTTATTTCGCCGTACGGCCCGGACAACCGGGCGCGCGGCACTCACTGAGCCTGGAAATCCACAAGCCGACGCCAATATTCATCTTGCCGCCCCTCGGGACTTCCTTCTTGCTGCCACAAAACGTAGGCCCGCTCCCGAAGATGCTGGTCAAGAGCGCGATGCCAATACTCTTGCGCATACCCTTCAGGGCGCCCGTCCTTCTCCCAGAGCAAATACGCGCGTTCCCGAACCGCCTGTTCTAAACCGAGCTTCGTCTCTGAGTTTTTCTCCAGGTCATCGCCGTAGGGAGCCATCTGCCCGCCCCGACTAATATGCATCCTGGCCGTCAGGGTGCCGAGTTCAGCATCGGGGACAAGCCGGCCGTGGGCGGCTGCTTCGAGCGCCTTGGCTTGGTATTCCGAGTCGTGCGCGGCGTTGCCCGAATCACTTAGGGTAATCGGGTACGTGTGCAGCACCGTGCCGCTGCGGTCTACTACGTCAACCAATCGATCATTCATGACTGCCTTCCTGGTGTTTGTCCGTTTGATGTAAAGGTTCGGACTGGTTCGCCGGGTCGTTTTCGATCCCGACCGTATCGGTGTTGCGGTTATCGTGCCTTTGAGCACACGTGCCCGGTCGAAGAAAAGACGGCTGAGCCAGCAGGGCCAAGCAGCCCGTCCATCGGGACTTGCCGGCGATTTGCCCAAGATTCAGTGACCCCGCCATAGCGCAGCGGTTTCTGGCTCCTTGCGCGTCGACTACTTCCGAGATTAGTGCCGCCTTTGAAAAGTCACGAAAACATGTCAGCGGCGGCCGAATATCGATTTTTCGAACTTCCAGTCAGGCCTGCGTGTGCGTTTCGCCGTCGACTGAAAGATAATTTCCTAGGCATCGACATGTGCCCGGAAACATGTGCGATGCCTGACGGCATCGCAACTGCGGCCCGCATTCGAGAAAATCGAGAGCCACGATCAGATGGTCATACTGTTTGCAGGAAATCGCTACTTTTGCGCCGTCGATCTGCCTGACCCAACAATGAGATTGCCGAGCCGCGCCTGACGAGCCAGTTGGTAGACAGTCTCATTTCCGAAAAGGATGGTATCTCGGAAGCCAATCGCATCACTACCTCTGACGACCGACCGACAAAGTGAGGGCCGTTGCTCACTGTACACCCTATCCACCGCATAAAAGCGGTTTATTAGGTCCCCCTATTGGATGCGCGGTTTCAAGGGGTCGAGCGGCCCGAAACGGGCACTGCCGGCCTCGACGCGAACCATATGTCACGGATCGCCGTATAGGAGCCAATTGGTGATCGGCGCATAGGCGCCAGCGGAGGGTCGGCGTATAGGCGCCACCTGTGCCATGTGGCAGAACGCGGTTCGAACTCTCCCAACTGGGCACGCTTCGCTCTTTTCTGAGAAGCGCCCAGGGCCAACCGGAGGTTCGAATTGTTTGAGTACCGCCAAGTCCTTGTCCGTATGCGGCAAGGCGATTCCGACCGCGACATAGCGCGCGCCGGGCTCATGGGCCGCAAGAAGCTCACTCCGACACTCGAACCCTTTCGCGACCAGATCAGTAGCTGGAGCAAGCCCTCGTTCACCGGCTGCCCGCAACGTCACTGGGCAATGCCGGACCCATATCGATTCGCCTTGCGCATCACCGCCTACGATCTGTCGATGCGCTTTCGACTGGATCGGTGAGCGACCGACAAACGCAGAAGTCCGACACCTTTGGGCAGGAACTCGAAAGAAGAGCGCGCCTGGCGAACGTAGGCTTGACTAAACAAAAACTGCACGCGCTGTATTAGCCGGATACCGGCGATCCGGCTGAGGAACCCAACCGATGGACGAACTGCTCGGACGCGCATGGTGGATGCTCGCGCTGCGGGGCGCCGCGGGAATCCTTTTTGGCCTCCTTGCGCTCTTCTGGCCTGGTCTCACGCTGCTGCTTCTCGTCGCGATGTTCGCGGCGTATGCACTCATCGGAGGCGTCGCGGCGGTCAGCGCGGCGATAGGACATCGTTCGATCCGCACCGACTGGTGGATTCCCTTGCTGCTCGGCCTGTGCGCGATCGCTTCGGGCCTGATCGCCGTCGCGGCGCCGGGCGTCACGGCGCTCGTCTTGATCACCGTGATGGGCGCGAACGCCATTGTCACCGGAGTGCTCGACCTCATCGCCTGGGTTCGGCTGAAAAGGCACGGCCGCACGCAGTGGCTGCTGTTGTGCGTCGGTAGCCTGTCGGTCCTGTTCGGCATCTTCGTGGTGGCCTTCCCGGGTGCTGGAGCCGTTGCCCTCGTCTGGATGATCGGCACGTACGCCATCGTGACCGGCGCGCTTCTGTTCGTCCTGGGCCTCGGCGCACGGAATTGGCGCAGCGCTGTCCTTCGCGACAAGCAAAACACGCCGCAGCACTCATGAGCGCATCCTGCGCCCGGCGTACACGTATCCGTTGCGCGTTTTGGAGAACGCCATGATGACTAACCTCGCATCGGCCGCAAGGCTGTCGACATTTATCCTGGCGCTATCCGCTGGTGGCTTTGTGGCCAGCGGCGCGACCGCGCAGGATGCGCCCATCGCCGGCAAGGCGACGCTCGGAGTGACCGTCACCGAAGCGCAATTGGTCGCAACAGGCTGGCGCGCATCGAAGATGATCCACACTGATGTCTACAACGAAAAGAACGAAAAGATCGGCCGCGTCGACGACCTGATTGTCGCGCCCGATGGCTCGCTCTCGGCCGCGATTATCGACGTCGGCGGCTTTCTCGGGATGGCGGCGCACCGAGTCGCCATCCCCATTCAGCAGTTCAAGCAGATAGCGCCGAAGGCAATCCTGGTCGGCGCTAACAAGGATGCGCTGAAAAAGCTGCCGGAATTCGAATATGCAAAGGGCTGACGTCGGCCGCGAGCGCCAAGGCAGGAGTCACTGAAGATTCGGGCCGCTCTGACGGCTCATCGGACAAGGAGCATAGCGATGCTATTGGACCTCGATAAGTGGAACCCCTTCCGCTTCCTGCGCAAGAGCCCGGAGGAAAAGGCCGCGGGCGCGAAGCTGAACACCCCGCCCTCGCAGCAAGCCCCCGCGCCGTCGACCTCGGATGCGGGCGCGTCCACATGGCCAGCATCGTTCGATGCGGCGCGTTGGCCGCTGCCCGATCCCCTGCATCTTCTCACCGACCTGATACGCGATCCGTTCGGCGGGATGGGACCGATCGGCAACTGGTTCGGCGACTTCAGCCCCAGCCGCTTTCAGCCGCGCCTCGATGTGGTCGACGACGGCGACGCGCTTCGCATCGTGGCCGAGTTGCCAGGACTGTCGCGCGAGGACGTGGAGCTCGAAGTCGTTGAGGACATGCTGGTGCTGACCGGCGAGAAGCGCATCGAATCGAAGGGCGACGAGAAGGGCTGCTACCGGGTGGAGCGGGCGTTCGGACAGTTCCAGCGCGTGATTCCGCTACCCTCCGGCGTCGATCTAGAACGCGCCGAAGCGAATTTCGAGAACGGCGTGCTCACCGTGCGGGTGCCCAAAGCGGCGAATGAACCCGCCGCGAAGCGGCGCCTCGAGATCAAGTAGCGCGGTGCGCACACGGCGACATCGGAAACAGCTCGTCAGCTTCCATGGCCCTCGACGATATCCCGCATGAAGCCGTCAAAGATGGAAAGCGGCCGCGGTAGTGTCCGCACGAAAAGACAAAGCCGCAAATGTACCCACGGCTGGCGAAGCTTGACGCAGTCCACGCAATAGTCGATGGGCGTGTGGAGAATGCGGGCTCGCCTGGATGCGTGCAACCAGGGGTCATGATCGTACTCCTCGGACAGGTGCGCGCACGTGCGGATCAAGGTTGCGCTTACGCTCACACGCTATTCAGATAGCGATGCACCAGCGCCACAGCCCTTGCGCCCTCGCCGACTTCGCAGCTGGCGACGTACGTCACGGATCGATCAAGCGTGTTGCGTCGGCAGGACGCACCGTCATGGCTACAGCCTCAATCCTCGACGAGAACGGGCATGCAACGTCGCTCGGCAAGCTCGGCCTGTTCGCGAACAAGGACGGCGCGCTCGCATTTGCCGTTCGGTGTACAACCGCTTTCATCGACGGCGATGACATGCGCTGCCACCTTTTCAACTGTCTTCGCAGCGAGGCGCGCCGGCTTTCCGCCGTCTCGCCGGGACCCGGGCTACGCTGCCAACCGATGAACGTCGCTTCACCAACGGCGGGCCGAATACCGTGCAGGGACTTCGGCTCGTTATACCGGCGGGCACGTCAGTTGTGCAGGCCGCGGGCTGTGACGACCTCGGTGTGAATCACTCCATGCTCATAAGTGCGCCATTTGTCGCAGTCATTCCGGAGGGCGCGCAGTTGGCCAGGAACGCCGACAACGATTCCAAGGGGTGGGTCATCGCGCTCAGGAGGTGCGTACTTGGACAAGCCTCGCAAGAAGCGTTTGTAGCGGTCCCGAAATGGCATCTGGCAGGTCGCCGTCAATGCCTTTGCAGGTGCGCTTGAATCTCGCGCGCATCGAGGGCCGAGAGATCTTCGTCGATTTGTTCAAAAATCATTTGACGCGTCTCCTCGCTCAGACGCTCGCGCAGCATCCCGAGAAACTTCGGCTCCACGGCAAATCGCAATCGTTGATATCGGTGTTGAAGCCGTCCCTGTTCGACATAGTTGGCGACGGTCTTCGCGAATTTTTCGCGATCCTTCTCGCTGAGCGCCAGTCCACTCGGGACGATATTGACCAGGTCTTCGATTTCCCGCAAATCCAGTTTGAGTCCCGGTGTCTCAAAGAATCGTGCACGGCTGCCGTCGGCAACGACAACCCAGGTAGTGTCAGCCATATGAGCCTCTAAGTGATCGGTGGCCGGCTCGGCGCACATCGCAATCCTTGGGTGACGCATGAGAGCCCGCCGGCCAACGATTGCCTATCTCCAACGTCCGTCGATCACGGACCGTGGGGCCTCCCCACGCTCCTGCGCGAGCGACGGATAGTCGGTATACCCACGCTCGCCGCCTCCGTAGAACGTGGACGGATCCGGCGAATTGAGCGGAGCGCGCGACCGGAAGCGTTCCGGCAGGTCGGGATTAGCGATGAACAGGCGTCCAAACGCAATCAGGTCCGCGTTGCCGTCCTCGAGCCACCTTTCCGCACTGCTGCCGTCGAACCCGCCCGCGACCATCAGCACACCACGATAAGTGCGGCGTATCAGCTCGTTCATGCGTTTCGCGCGCTCCGTGAAGGCGACATCCTCGCCGGTTGCCGCCAGCGCGGGATTGACGATGTGCAGATAAGCCAGCCCGTATCGGTTGAGCTTCTCGATGACGTAAGAGAAGGTCGCCTCGGGATCGTCGTCATGCATGTCGTTGAAGGTGCCGAGAGGCGAGAGCCGTACGCCGACCTTTTCCGGGCCCCACACTTCGCAAACCGTTTCGATCACCTCGAAGAGCAGCTTCGCCCGGCGCTCGCTCGACCCGCCGTATTCGTCCGTGCGGCGGTTCGAGCCGGACAGCAGAAACTGGTCGAGCAGATACCCGTTCGCTCCGTGCACTTCGACGCCGTCCATACCGGCAGCCTTTGCGTTGCGCGCACCCCTGAAGTACTGGCGCACGAGATACGGCATCTCTTCGACCTGCAGCGCGCGAGGCGTGACGCAGGGCGCGACGACACCTTCGCCGCGCTCGTTCTCGATGAACGCCTCCGCTCTTGGCGTGACCGCAGACGGCGCAACGGGAAGCATTTCATCGGGCTGCAACGAGGGGTGCGATATGCGCCCGACGTGCCAGAGCTGCATGAACATCAACCCGCCCGCCTCATGCACGGCGTCCGCCACCAGCCGCCAGCCTTCGACCTGCTCGCGAGTATGAATCCCAGGCGTCCATGCATAGCCCTGCCCTTGCATCGACACCTGCGTCGCCTCGCTGATGATGAGCGCGGACGATGCGCGCTGCGCGTAATAGCAGGCGTTGAGCTGCGACGGTATGTTGCCTGGGCGGCTCGCGCGCGATCGCGTCAGCGGCGCCATTACGACACAATGACGCAGGTTGTGCGGTCCCACCTTTATGGGTTCGAACAGCTTGCGTAGTGCGATTTGCTCGTCGTGCTGCCCGGCTTTTCCCGGCGCGATTTCCGTATCAGGCATATATTTGCTCCTTGCTTTTGACTTGCCCCGAAGAGTGCTGCCATAGATGCATCGAAGCGTCGGCGTCAGATCACATCGGTAGGGATCCCGCTCTCGGCCAGTCTAGCCATCGCCCGCGCGCGCTTCTTTCCGGTTTCTGCTCGGATGTGTCACGATCCTGCGCTCACCCCGGTTCATCGCTCCATTGGGGGGCGGATGCGGCGCTGCCATGCCCTCAGCTAGTCTGCCGCTTTCGAAGATTCACAATCGGGGCGTTCGCCTCGAACTTCGGCCGGTGCGTCGAAAAGAACGTCCGCACATTACGGATGTTCGACGAACTCGCAAAAAGCCGTCCCGGAAATTCATTGCTGGCCGCTATTTCAGCCAGGCCTTCAATGGAAAACAGCTCGACGCTGATTTCGAGCGCGACATCGCGAATGGCTGCGTCCTGAGTGAAACCGACGTCTGAACGTCTGATCGACGGCTCAAGCGAATGACGCTTCTTGGCCGACTGCACTCTGTCACGGAAACTGCCCTGTTCGACTCAGCCTCTTTGTCGTACCCCCAGCGATCTGAGGACTTCCGTGTCGGTGTCCACGATTGCGGACAGCATCAAACCGCGAACACGCGAGAGAGCAGCAGACCGATCTCGCCTTGGCGCATGAGGTGCAGCAGCGTGGCGAAGCCGTCCATTGCGGGGGTCATCGACACGACCGCTGCGATACGTCGGTCTTGGGCCGCGACCACGACGCAGTGGCCGGCAGAGTATGACGTCCCCACAGCGCCAGGCGCGATGTGGCTGCAGCAAAGGCAGCCCGTTGCCCGCAAGCCCTTCCATTCGTCGAGAAACACGAACGCGACCCCGAGCGGGTTGATAATGCCGATCAATACGGTGAAGCCCGCCAAGGATGTTCAAATCAGACTGTGTATCAGGAGACTCTTCGCTATATGCTGGTGCGACGGCGCTTCCGATCAATACACCATCGGCGACGGTTTGGAATTCCCGTCGATACCCGCAAACGGCATCAACAAGGAGGCAGGCATGGTCAAGACCGCGTTGTTCGTCCGGCTCGAAGCGAAGCCGGGCAAGGAGCAGGAAGTCGAAAGCTTCCTGATGGGCGGACTGCCGCTCGTCGAGCAGGAACCCGCGACGATCGCGTGGTTCGGGCTGAAAATCGCGCCGTCGGTGTACGGCATCTTCGATGCGTTCCCCGACGATGCCGGACGCCAGGCGCACCTCTCCGGCAAGGTAGCCGAGGCGCTGATGGCGAAGGCGCCCGATCTCTTCGCCAAACCGCCGGAAATCATGAACATCGATGTACTCGCGGCGAAGCTGCCGTCGTAGCCGCGCCGGGCTCGAGTGCCGGACTTGCTGCCGTCGCACGCATGAACACCCTGCCCGTCGAAAACTGCATAACGCCTGCGCAGCTTCGTGCGCGTACGATGCGCGCGAGAACACAACCTCAAGAACGTGAATGTCGATATCCCGCGCGACGCGCTCGTCTGATTTACCGGCGTGTCAGGCGCGGGAAGTCGTCGCTCGCATCGGCACGCTCGACGCGGAGGCGCAGCGGCGCTATTTCGAGTCGTCGCGCCTTACGAAGCGTCCTGCGGGACGGGCGTCATCCCAGTTCCTTGCGTTGACACTGCCGTTCCACGGTCGCGGAGTCGTCATGTTTATTCGCAAGGAAGGTGGATGAACTGAAAGCAGCATTGCGCAATAACTGCGCAGGCGAAGGGAAGAAATGCACGTGGGCACGCGTTACGATGGATCGATTCGTGTGGCGCTGGCGCAGTCCCCTTGCGCGGCTCAGTCTATCAACGAACCGATAAGGAGCAACGATCAGAACCGACGCAAACCTCGAGCGGTACCCGGAGTAGGAACTGAAGTGGGTTCCGGACATATCGCTTCCTCTCGGCCTTGCGCCTTTGCGTCCAACTGCGCACGAAACCAGACAACGTAACCCTGCCGTCCTTGACCGCGATTCCGGTAGCTGATGGCCGTCGGGAACGGGTCAGCACACCGACAGCTCGTGCATCCCGCCGAGATGTGTTCTTAGAGTGACACGATGAGCATTGCATTAATTGGCGCCACCGGCCGCACCGGCCGCTTAGTGGCAGAAAAATTGCACCGTGCGGGCACGCCGTTTCGTGCCTTGCTACGCGACGAGGCGCAGCGGGCCCATTTCGAAGGCCTCGGCGCGAGTCCCGTGATCGTCGACCTGACGCAGGACTTTTGCGCGGCGCTCGCGGGGGTACATACGGTTATCTTTGCCGCTGGATCCGCTGAAACTGAGGGCGCCGAGCAGGAGCGTCAGATCGACCGGGACGCGATCATCAAGGCGGTGACTTGTGCAAAACAGTATGGTGCGGACCGCTTCATCGTCGTCAGCACCTTGCTGGCCTACGCCCCCGAACGCGCCCCGGATGCACTTAAGCATTACGCCCAGATGAAGCGTGCATCGGACGACTATCTAATCCGCAGTGGACTCGATTATCTTGTGCTGCGTCCCGGCACACTGACCATGGAGCCGGGCACCGGGACGATTGAGATCACCACCGACGCGCAGTCCGCTCGCGCCTCCGTTTCGCGCGAAGATGTTGCCGACGTCGTGCTCGAAACGCTCAGAGTGGGCCTTGTCAACACGATCGTCGGATTTGCCGGTGGCAGCGAACCGATTGGCGACGCGGTGGCCGCGCTCCGTTCGCGTTGCGCGCCGCGACGGAGAGAATCGGCGAGCTAACGCCACCAGAGCAGGATCGCAGGCGTTTGTTCAGCCCCTCGGAAATCTATATCCGGAAATAGGTAGGAGAAGCATGTTTACTCCGAGTTCCATTCCCTATCAGCAACAACCTGCCTTTCAGCGCACCTACCGCCAAGGCCGCCTGAGCCTAGGTCTTTTCTTTCCCCTAGAGGCCTTTACCGGCGATGCACCGACTATGCTCGACCAAGTAAGCCTGGCCCAACGTGCCGAGAAGCTGGGTTTCTCGGCCCTCTGGTTTCGCGACGTGCCGTTACGCGATCCCACCTTCGGTGATTCGGGCCAGGTCTTCGATCCCTGGGTCTACCTGGGTTTCATGGCGGCACACACTCGCTCGATCGCGTTGGGTACCGCGTCGGTCATCCTGCCAATCCGCAATCCCCTACACACCGCCAAGGCTGCAACTAGCGTCGATCAGCTCAGTGGTGGCCGCCTGTTACTCGGCGTGGCTTCCGGTGACCGTCCAGTAGAGTTTCCAGCATTCGGTGTCGACCCGGAGCAGCGCGGCAGCCTGTTCCGCGAATACCTCGAGGTATTTCGCGAGGTTCAGCTCAAGAGCTTCGTGCCTTTGACCTGGTCCGGCGGCAAGCTCGAGGGGGCAGATCTGATTCCCAAGCCGACTACGGCTGAAATTCCTTTCTTCGTCACCGGCCATAGCCGCCAGACGCTGGAGTGGATTGCCCGCTGCAGTCATGGCTGGATCAGCTATCCGCGTGCACCGAAGACCCAGCAGCTGATTGTCGAGCGCTGGCGCACGGCGGTTCGTGCCGAATGCGGTGAACTGTTCAAACCCTTTACCCAGTCGCTATACATCGACCTGACAGATAACCCGCAGACACCACCACGGTCGATCCATCTGGGCTATCAACTGGGACGATCTCACTTGATCGCGCTGCTGCACACCTTGCAGGAGGTCGGCGTCAACCATGTGATCATCAATTTGAAATACGGCCAACGCGCCGCAGGTGACGTCATTGAGGAGCTTGGTCAGTTCGTTCTACCTGACTTCGTCATGTCAACATGAGCCGGCATGGTGCTGGATGGCGACGAGCCGCGCTCGCTATCGGGTCGCCTGAGCTTCGCCGGGGTTTATATTCGCGGCTGAGACCGACCAGAAAGCATGGTCGCCATCGGTCGCAAAGGGTTGATGCTCCCGAGTGACTGACGCGCCGAACCCTGGCCGACGGCGGACACCGGCGCTTCGGCCATTGCCAACGTTCGACGTGTTTCGCTTCTACGTCAGCGATATGGCGGGCTGCAGACATGGGCCGTCTTGAGACGGAGACCGCGCCCCCGAGTTCGTCCGAACTCACACCCACGACCCAAACCCGTCGGTCGTTCGATAAAGTACCGAGGCGCTCTTTTCCGAGCGGTGCAGTCATTCGCCTGCCTCCGCCGACGTCTGAGCAAAAAAAAATTTGTTCGCTGTTCGCTTCGTCAAACTTTTCGACGTCAATGTGAATCGTACAAGCCGATTCAGTACGGCTGGACGCTGTGCCATACGGTGTTGAGACCGTCGCCGGCCCGATCACCGGGCTTCTTGTCCATCAGCCCACGATAGAGCGGTTTGCCCTCATACGTCCACTGGCGTTGGCCGTTGGCAGTATCGACAAGCCCGAGTTTGTCCCTTGGAGTGTCGCCAGGGCTTGCCAGGGCGGGCGGGAAGTTTCTTGCGCAGTCGCCTTCGCAAGATCTTGCGTCGGGCGCACCTTGCCCACTAAACGAATACAGCGTCATGCCGTTCTCATCGACGAGTCGGCCGTTGTTCACTCGCGGTGATGCCGCGCTGGCCGATACTGCGGCAAGCAGGGTAACCAATCCGACTAGTGCTTTCATTTCGATTCTCCGGTTGGTCGGATTGAGCCACCGTTAATGCGGCGCCAAGATCCGAAGCAGCGGGCGTCCTTAGACACTCTTCAGCGGGAAGTACAAGTAATGCGTTTTGGCGTCGATGTAGACCACGTGAGCGTTAGGTCCTACGTGCCCGTCAGCCGGATGTCGGACGCCTTTGGCTTCTGCCTCGAACATTGAAGTCACGCCTTGCTCGCCCGCTACGTACACCGTGTGACTCGATGAATCGAATGCGAGAACGTGGGGATCAGCACTGATGTCGAAGGATTGAGAAACGCGCTTCGTCCGCAAATCCAGCACGAGCATGCGGTCATTGCCTTCGATGGGGTCAATCTCAATCAGTTGCTGGCGCGTCCGGACGTTCACGAAGACGTGATGCGAAACGGGATCGTACTGGGTGTTGTCAACCTTGCCACCAAGCGCGATGGTGGCGACGCGTTGTTCGAGTGCGAACCAGTGTGAGAGACGATTCATCATCGGCATCGTTCGGCACGCTTTCCGGTGCGCGTCCGGACGCGCGCTCGGTCATGCGCTCGGAACCCGCATCGCTGCCTGTAGCCGCATGGCTGCGTTATCCCAATTCAGGATGTTGAAGAGCTGATTGACGTACTCCATGCGTCGGTTCTGATATTTCAGGTAGTACGCGTGCTCGAAGACGTCCAGTACCAGTATCGGTTGGATGCCCCATGCCGTGAGCTTTTGGTGGTTCTCGCACTGGAGGATCATCAGCTTTCCGGTGGAAGGCAAATATCCCACCACACCCCAGCCCGATGCTTCCGTGGCGATCGTCGCCGCTACGAGTTGCGCCTTGAACTTGGCGTAGGAGCCGAAGTTCTTGTCGATAATTTGGGCCAGTTCGTTCTTTGGTTCGCCACCCTTGCCCGATAGGCTCGTCCAGTAAACCGTGTGCAGAATATGGCTCGAAAGCTGGAACGCGAGTTCTTTTTCGTGATACTTCACGAGCGCGAAGTCATTCGACTCGCGCGCTTTGCTGAGCGCTTCTTCGGCCTTGTTCGCTGCCGCCACAGCGGGTTTGTGATGGAAGGTGTAGTGCAATTCGACAGTACGCGCGTCGATGACGGGTTCCAGCGCGTCGAACGCGAACGGTAGTGGGCCAGCCGCATATTTGCCGTCGGCGTCAGTAAGGTTGTCGACATAGCCGTATTGGTCTGCAGCGTGCGCAGCATCGGCTTTCGCGATCATCAAGCCTGCCCCCACGGCAGCGGTCTGATGCAGGAATTTACGACGGGTTGCCATGATGTCTCCTCGTAGTGTGCCGAGGTGCTCGTCTTCGCTTCGCTCGTTTTCGCCCAGGAATTTCCCCCGCCGTTTTCCAGCTCGAAGCGGCTTACAGGTGAGTGAGCGGATAGACGACGAGACCAACCAGTGCGGCTGCCGCAACGACCACCGGCTCCTGCAGCTTCTTGAAACGCCAGAGCACAACGACGGTGATCAGTGCGAGCAGCGCCGTTGGCCAGTCGACGATGGAGCGACGTGCGATCACGATCACCGAGCCGGTGATCGCGCCGACCGCTGCCGCCGTGATGCCGTCCACAAACGCTTTGATGGCGGGGAGCCGCCCGTACTTCTTGAAGTACGGTGCAGGCAAGACCGTGAACAGGTAACAAGGCAGAAACGTACCGAGTGCCGCGACGCAGGCGCCGGGCAAACCCGCAACCAGATAACCGATGAATCCCACAGTGATGACGACCGGACCCGGCGTGATCATCGCGACTGCGACCGCGTCGACGAACTGCTTGTCGTTCAGCCAGTGATTTTCCGTGACGACTCCGCCGTATAGGAATGGCACGATCGCGAGCCCCGAACCAAACACGAAGGCGCCCGCCTTCGTAAAGAACAGTCCGATCTGGGTCATCAAAGAAACGTCATGCCCGCTCATGAGTCCACCGAGCGCCGGCCCGTGCACGGCGGCGAGCGCGTTCATGCCACCTTTGCCGAGCCACCGGGGCGGAGCGCGGCGAAACATGTTCACCAAGCCGCCGGCGATGAACAGCCACGCGACTTCCGATTCGGTCACGACCGTCACAGCCGCCACCACGAGGAAGATGGCCCAGAGCAGCTTGTCAGTTTTGAGGGTCTTGTTGACGAGCTTATAGGCGCTCATCGCGATGATGCCGACAACCCCTGCGGCAACGCCATAGAACACCGCCTGCATCCATGGCAATCCACCGAAGTGCACGTACGCCCAACCGAGCGCCACCACCATCAAGAACGAAGGCAGCACGAATGCGATCCCGGCGACCGTCGCACCCAGCACGCGGTAATGAACGTAGCCGAGATAGATCCCAAGCTGTGCGGCCAGCGGCCCTGGCATCATTTGCGCCAGCGCGAGTCCCTCGCGATAGTCGTCGTCCGTGATCCAACCACGCCGTTCAACGAGATCGCGGTGCATGTAGCCGACGAGTGCGACTGGCCCACCAAACCCGAACG
Organism: Caballeronia sp. INML2; assembly: GCF_023631365.1. Taxonomy (NCBI): domain Bacteria; kingdom Pseudomonadati; phylum Pseudomonadota; class Betaproteobacteria; order Burkholderiales; family Burkholderiaceae; genus Caballeronia; species Caballeronia sp. INML2. The sequence continues at coordinate 17,752 of NZ_JALQDH010000061.1, forward strand.
TACCGAGTTTGAGCATGTAGCGCATCAACTCGCCGAGGGAATACGAAGGCGCGACCGTCGCGGTCGTGCTCATGAGCGGCTCCCTGCGTCGGTGCTTTTCGCGCTCGCGGCGAAATGGGCGTACATCGAATCGAGCACGCGCGACATTTCGTCGAGCAGTGCGTCATCATCGGCCGCGCGCTCGCGCGCCCCCGCCATGATGGCTTCGAACCCGATCGCCTCGGGGACGGGCGCGCCACCCACGTCCATAACGTGAATCATCGCGCCAAGCCGCAACAGTGCCGGGTCGCGCTCGAGGTCGAAGCTCGCCATCAGCACCTCGAAGGTCACCCGCTCACCCACATGCGTGAACGCGGCACCGTCGAAATCGAAGCCCAACGCGTTCTTTGGACACGCCTCGGGAGAGCCGAGCCAGAGGAATCGGCCGTCCGGGTCGATGAAGCGGCGAATGAGCCAGGCGCTGGCGACACGATCCACCCAAAGATGCTGGCGCGTCGCCCACGTCCGCCCCTGATAGTCCTTGATCGCCAGTAGCCGAATTGCCCGCTCGGCCGAGTGTGGCTCACCGGGTGAGAGCACCGTATCGACGTGCGCCACGAAGTCCTGCCAGGCCGCCTCGGCGCGTGTCGCGCCGGCGTCCGGGAAGTAGTCGATCGCGACGATCGTCTCATAGTCCCTGCGTAGTCGACGCAGCAAGCGCCTGAGTTCGCTCTCCGACTGGCCTGCAACGGTCTTGCGGGATTCCGAGAGCGACTGGATGAATGTCGCGTAGTCCTCGGAACGATCGAACAACCCACGGAATTCGACGTCCTGTTCGACATCAAGGCTCGGCGCGCGGAGCACATATGCAGTGCCGCCAGCCTCTCCGATCGCAACTGATAAGTCGCGCAGCGTTGCTTCCCGCTCTGCAGAATGCGGCAGCAGGTAGATACCGTCACGCAGCACGCCACAGCCCTTGGCTTTCAGGGCGCGCCAGAAGCGCATGCGCGCGGTCGCGTTTTCGGTCGGCAGCGTGAGGACGAGCAGCAACCAGGTCGAGAGAGTTTCCATGTAGCGAAGTCTACAATCTCGTATTCATCGCTACAAGTTAACTTTAAGGAACACGCTCACAGTTAAACGACTCCGGAGCGAGCGCCCGGTACGCCAGCGCGGCGTGCAGATTCGGCAGCACCAGCGGATACATCACAGCGCGTTCGACGGGCATCGCGGCCGCTATTACGACGTCGAGGGCTATCACCTCTGCGAGCCTTCACCGCAGCGCACGCCGGTGCTGTTCCAGGCGGGATCGTCGGGACGCGGCCAGGCGTTCGCTGTGCGACATGCCGAATGCGTGTTCGTGTCGAGCCAGAGCAAGGAAGGCACGCGCAAGCTGGTCGACGCGCTGCGCGCGCAGGCGGTCGCGGCCGGACGCGCCCCGGGCGATCTGAAGATCATCATGGGCATCACCGTCGTGGTGGGACGCACGCAGCGCGACGCGCAGGAAAAATTCGCCGAGTACGCGCGCCATGCGAGCCCCGAGGCGGGCCTCGCGCACTTCGCGGCGGGCAGCGGCATCGACTATTCCACCTACGCGCCGGATGACGAGCTCGCCCCTTCCGGGCGGTCACAAGGGGCGGGGCATCGAATCGTCGGTGCAGCGCGTGACCGACGGCAAGCGCGGCGTGACCGTGCGGCATCTGCTCGAACAGATGCAACTGGGCGGACGCTATACGACGATCGTCGGCAATCCCATGCAGGTGGCCGACGCGCTACAGTCCTGGGTCGATGAAGCCGACATCGATGGCTTCAATCTCACGCGCACGGTAACACCGGAGAGCTACGAGGATTTCATCGATCTCGTGATTCCGGAACTCCAGTCGCGCGGCATCTACAAGACGGCGTATGCGCAGGGCACCCTGCGCGAGAAGCTGTTCGGCGAAGGCGCGCGACTCGGTCCGCGTCACACGGGCGCGGGCTTTCGCGATCTGGCCGACGCACCGGCCACGCAAGCGCCATGAGTCTTTCGGCGCCCCTGCTCCAGATCGACCAGTTGAGCGTGTCCTTCGGCGGACATGCCGCGGTGCGTCCTCTCGACCTGACGATCGCGCGCGGCGAGATCCTCGCGCTGGTCGGTGAGTCCGGCAGCGGGAAATCCACCGTCGCGCTCGCGACCATGGGCCTGCTTCCCGGCCGGGCGCAGGTGCAAGGCGCGATCCGCTTCGAGGAAAAGCCGCTCTTCACGCAGAGCGAGCGCGAATGGAGCGCGCTGCGCGGCAACCGCATCGGCATGATCTTTCAGGAGCCGATGACCTCGCTGAACCCGCTTCAGCCCATCGGCAGGCAAGTGGCCGAAGCGTTGACGCTGCATCGGCCGATGTCGGCGCAGGCCGCGCACAAGGAAGCGCGCGAACTGCTCGAACTCGTGCGCCTGCCCGAGCCGCAACGCCGCTTCGGGCACTACCCGCATCAGCTCTCGGGCGGCCAGCGGCAACGCGTGATGATCGCGATCGCCGTCGCGTGCCGTCCCGGCCTTCTGATCGCCGACGAGCCGACCACCGCACTCGACGTCACCATCCAGGCGCAGATTCTCGAACTACTCGACCGGCTGCGGCGCGAACTGTCGATGGCCGTGCTGCTCATCACGCACGATCTCGGCCGTCCGCGAGCGTCAGGTTATCGCCGAGTCTGCCCTGCGGCGCCTTGCCGTCGACTGCGCCGTTCGCCGATTTGCCCGATACGAAGACGAGATCGCCCCAGCGCGTGGCGTTCCGGTAATTCGCCTTCGGGTTGCTGGACGTGCGGCCAGGTTCGATCAGACGGTTCAGTCTTGCATCGGCGCTCATGGTGCTCCTCTTCGTTGTGGGTGGTTCAGGCTCAGAAAGGCGGCGGCGGCTGAAACAGATCGACCGCGTTGCCCATGTTGAAGTACCCGGCCTGGGCGAACAGCGCGATGCATTCAAGCCGTTCCGCGCGGCTTGCCTCATCATCGCGGTGCGTGGGCGTCCCGCATGCGCATGCCTGCATCGCGCGTCTTGCCTCACGCAGCATGCGGCGCTCGCGCGATGCGTCGAGTCGGACGGAGAGGATGTGCCAGTAGTGCAGCAGGTAGTGCGACATGAGCGGCATGAGCGGCTTCCTTCGATACACGATGGCTTCAATCTAGCCCGCTGCGAAGCGTTCCACAAACGAGCTTTTCTGCGATGTATTGCACGCGAAGCGCCGTGTCTGTGTCACATGCCGCTACGCCGGCCCCGCCTTGCGACGCCCGAGCAACACACCGGCGAGTCCCTGCAGCGCGCCGCACAGCATCAGATAGACGAAGCCGACGAAGAGGAAGATCTGCGCCGGATAAACCATCAGGCGGTTGTTGAGCTGATTGGCGAGGAACGTGAATTCCGGCACGCCGACGATATACGCGAGCGACGTGTCCTTGACGAGCGATACCCACTGATTGACGAACGAAGGCGTCATCACGCGCACGGCCTGCGGCAGGATCACTTCGCGCAGCGCCTGCCAGCGCGTGAGCCCGAGCGAGAGCGCCGCCTGCCGCTGGCCTTCGCCGATCGAGACGATGCCCGCATGCACCGAGTGCGACAGGTACGCGCCGCCGATCAGCGCCAGCGCGCATATCACCGTCGCGAGACCGGGCAGGTTCACGTGCAGCACCACCGGCATCAGAAAGAAGGTCCAGAAGATCAGCATCAGCACGGGAATGGCGCGGAAGAACGCGACCACCGCCGTGAGCATCAGATGCGCGGCGCCGCGCGTCATGGCGAGCGCGATGCCGCCCGCGAGACCCACCATCGCGGCGAGCAGCGCGGAAGCGACCGAGAGCGCCACGGTCAGCGCAATGCCGCCCAACGGTCCGGCAGGGAATGCGCCCAGCAGCAGATAGCGCAGCGAGGGAAACCACTCGAACCCGCTCATGCATGACCCCGTTGCAGCGCGCGCGCACCCGTGCGCTGCCAGAGAACCAGCGCCACCTCGATGACTGCGATGGTCAGCACGTAGAACACCGTGGCCGTGCCGAACGCCTGGAAGGTCTTGAAGGTCTCCGTATCGACCTGACGCGACATGTACGAGAGTTCGGCGACGCCGATCGCCATGGTGAGCGACGAGTTTTTCACCACGTTCATGTATTGCCCCGCGAGCGGCGGCGTCGCGATGCGCAGCGCCTGCGGCAGGATCACGTAGCGCAGCGCCGTATAGCGGCTCATGCCGAGCGCCGCGGCGGCCTGTTCCTGCGCATGGCCCACCCCGCGCATCCCGGCGCGGAACTCCTCGCCGATGAACGTCGTCGTGTAGCACGTCAGGCCGATCCAGCCGGCGAACAGCTCGAAGCTCGGCCAGCGTAGCGTGAGAATACCGAGCTTCGCCGCATGCGGCGCGTTGAGCCAGGTCATCCAGTCCGACGGCAGCAACGCGGCCGCGCCGAAATACCAGAACAATAGCTGCACGAGCAGCGGCGAATTGCGAAACACGAAGACATAGAGCGCGGCGACCCGCGCGACCGCAGCGCTTCGTGACGTGCGCGCGACCGCCAGCCCGAAGCCGAGCAGTGTCGCGCAAATGCCCGCGCACGCGGAGAGCATCAGCGTGACGGCCGTGCCCTGCTCCAGCCACGCGAGATACTTCGGTTCAAGCCAGCCTTGCATGATCGACCCATAGAACGGAAATCGTGAAGCCCGGGCGGTGCGATGTTGAGACGCGACCCGGGCATCGACCGCGGCAACGGGGATCAGCTGCTCTTCTGCGGATCGCCGATCTTGAACAGGCGGGGCAGCGGCGCGGCGCTCTTCGGTCCGAACCACCTGTCGTAGATGCGCCCCGCCTCGCCGTCCGCCTCGAGTCTGGTGAGCGTGCCGTTCACGGCATCGAGCAGACGCGTTTCGCCCTTCGGCACGCCGACGCCTTCGTAGTCGTTGGAGATCGTGAAGGGGGGAATCTCGTAGCTCGCCTTGTCCGGCACGCGCGCGAGCAGCGCGACGAGCTTGGGTCCGTCCTGCGTGATCGCCTGCACGTTGCCCGTGCGCAGCGCGGCGAAGGCAAAGGGCGTGTCATCGTAGGCGACGATGGTCGCGTTCGGGAACTTCGCACGCACCTGCTGTTCGTTGGTCGTGCCCTTGTCCGCGCCGATGCGCAGGCTGTTGATCTGATCAGGCGACTTGAGCACACCCTTCTTCGCGATGAACTGCGTGCCCGATGCAAAATACGGCGTGCTGAAATCGACTTCCTTCTTGCGCTCGTCGGTGATCGTGAAGTTGGCGAAGACGAGATCGACCTTGCCCGACTTCAGGAACGCAATGCGATTGGCCGGATTGGTCGGCTGCACTTCGAGCTTCACACCCAGGCTCCTCGCCACGGCGCGCGCGTAATCGACATCGAGCCCGACGATCTGATTGTCCTTCGGATCGACGAAGCCGAACGGCGGGTTGCTGTCGAACGCCGCGACGCGCAGCACGCCGGCCTTCCTGATGTCGTCCAGACGATCCGCGTGCGCGGCATTGGATGCGAGCACCAGCAGTGCGGCGAGCACCGCACCCCAGGTCCTGGTTTTCATGGATGAGATTCCTTCGTTCGTTGGGCCGGTGCACCGTTGTCGTGCGTCGGTGCGATGGCGAGGCACGCACTCTATCGGCGCGGAGTGCGCAAGGGAACGAAGTTTTTCTCAGGTCAAAAGCAGGTCGCGAGATTTGGCGGACTGCGTCGCGCGAACGCGGCTGCGTCGGCTCGGCCCCGCGATGATGCCGGACGCGCGCCTCGGCGACCTCGATAGCACATACGCGCCCTCGCGCTATCGATCTGCGAAACGCTTATTTGGGCCGCGCGGAGCCGCTTCTTATACTCGCAACTCCGTCGCACTCCGCTTGGAGGAGTGCCAATTCAGAGACCAGGTTGGAGGAAAGAGCGAATGAGTCTGCGCCCCCTGCACGATCGCGTGATCGTTAAGCGTCTGGATCAGGAAACGCGCACCGCGTCGGGCATCGTGATTCCCGAGAGCGCCGCCGAGAAGCCGGATCAGGGCGAGATCCTCGCCGTCGGTCCTGGCCGGCGCGACGCCGACGGCAAGCGCGTCGAGCCCGACGTCAAGGTCGGCGAGCGCGTGCTGTTCGGCAAATACGCGGGACAAGCCGTCAAGGTGGATGGCGATGAATTGCTCGTCCTGCGTGAAGAAGACATCGTCGCGGTCGTGAATCGCTGAAGGGAAGAATCAGATACAAGGAGTCGAACGACATGGCAGCAAAAGACATCGTTTTCTCGGATAACGCGCGCTCGAAGCTCATCGAGGGCGTCAACATTCTCGCCAATGCAGTGAAGGTCACGCTCGGTCCGAAGGGCCGCAACGTCGTGCTGGAGCGCAGCTTCGGCGCGCCGATCGTCACCAAGGACGGCGTCTCCGTGGCGAAGGAAGTCGAGCTCGCGGACAAGCTGCAAAACATCGGCGCGCAGCTCGTCAAGGAAGTGGCATCCAAGACCAGCGATCTCGCCGGCGACGGCACGACGACCGCGACCGTGCTCGCCCAGGCGATTGTGCGCGAGGGCAACAAGTACGTGGCCGCCGGCCTGAACCCGCTGGATCTGAAGCGCGGCATCGACAAGGCCGTCATCGCCGCCGTCGAGGAGCTGAAGAAGATCAGCAAGCCGACCACGACGAGCAAGGAGATCGCCCAGGTCGCGACCATCTCGGCCAACGGCGAGGAGTCGATCGGGCAGCGCATCGCGGAAGCGATCGATCGCGTGGGCAAGGAAGGCGTCATCACGGTGGAAGACGGCAAGTCGCTCGACGATGAACTCGATGTCGTCGAAGGACTGCAGTTCGATCGCGGTTATCTGTCGCCCTACTTCGTCAACAATCAGGACCGTCAGGTCGCCGCGCTCGACGAGCCGTATATCCTGCTGCACGACAAGAAGGTATCGAACATTCGCGATCTGCTGCCGGTGCTCGAACAGGTCGCGAAGGCCGGCCGTCCGCTGCTGATCATCGCGGAAGACGTCGAAGGCGAAGCGCTCGCGACACTCGTCGTCAACAACATTCGCGGCATTCTCAAGACCGTCGCGGTGAAGGCGCCGGGCTTCGGCGACCGCCGCAAGGCGCTGCTGGAAGACATCGCGATTCTCACCGGCGGTCAGGTCATTTCCGAAGAAACCGGTCTTTCGCTCGAGAAAGCGACACTGCAGGAGCTGGGGCAGGCGAAGCGCATAGAAGTCGGCAAGGAGAACACGACCGTCATCGACGGCGCGGGCGACAGCGCGAACATCGAAGCACGCGTGAAGCAGATCCGCGCGCAGATCGAGGAAGCCACCTCCGACTACGACCGCGAAAAGCTGCAGGAGCGCGTGGCGAAGCTGGCGGGCGGCGTGGCCGTGATCAAGGTCGGCGGCGCGACGGAAATCGAAGTCAAGGAAAAGAAGGACCGCGTCGACGATGCGCTGCATGCGACCCGCGCGGCGGTCGAGGAAGGCATCGTGCCGGGCGGCGGCGTCGCGCTCATCCGCGTGAAGCAGGCGATCTCCGCGCTCAAGGGCGCGACGCCCGATCAGGACGCGGGTGTCAAGATCGTATTGCGTGCGCTCGAAGAGCCGCTGCGTCAGATCGTGTCGAACGCGGGCGAAGAAGCAAGCGTGGTCGTCGCGAAGGTCTCGGGGGGCAGCGGCAACTTCGGCTATAACGCGGCGACGGGTCAATATGGCGATCTGGTCGAATCCGGCGTGCTCGATCCGACCAAGGTCACGCGCACCGCGCTTCAAAACGCGGCATCGGTTGCAGGACTCCTGCTCACGACCGATGCCACCGTGCACGAAGCGCCCAAGGACGCGCCGCTGCCCGCCGCGCCGGGCGGACCGGGCGCGGGCGGCCCGGGCTTCGACTTCTGATCGGCGCGATCAAGGCCTCGCGACGGCCCGGTTCATATCCGGGCCGACAGAGATCATCCCATTCGCTGGATGGCCCGAGCTGCTCGTGATGCCATGGGCAGAACCAGATTGAAGGCTATCGCTGATCGAGGGTATTACAGCGGTCCACAGATTACGGCGTGCCAGGATGCGCGCATTGCCGCCATCCTACTCAGGACCACCGAAAAATGTAACTTGGCAAACCGGGCCGGTTGGACCTTCTTCAAACCCGGCTTGCAGGCGGCCTCCGCCGTAAGGTCACTGATCAGAAACGCCTCATCCGCCTGACTTCAGAACTACTTTCGTCCAGCCGTGGTCGCGCGAGTCGAAGTGCTCGTAAGCCTCCCGCGCCTTGCTCAGTTCGATCTCGTGTGACACGATAAAAGAGGGTTTCGCCCTACCGGCATAAATCAGATCGCGCAGCTGGCGGTTGTAGGCTTTGACATTGCACTGCCCGGTGGCGATATGCTGGCCCTTGAACCAGCACGTTCCCCAGTCGAACGCGATCTCCCCCTTCTTGGCCAGGTCATCGGATGCGCCGGGATCCTGTGGCGTGAATACCCCGACCACACCGATGCCGCCGGTGAACTTCACCGACTGGACGAGATTGTTCATGGTCAGGTTGGGTATCTCCTGTCCGGCGGGATCATGGCATTGATAGCCGACGCACTCGCAGCCGACATCGGCACCCCGCCCATGGGTGAGTTCCATGACGCGATCGACCGGATTGCACTTCGAATCGTCGATGGCGACCGCACCTATTGATTCCGCCAGCTGGAGCCGGTCGGGATGGCGATCCACCACCATCACATTGCAGGCGCCCTTGATCATCGCTGCATGCGCGGCCATCAGCCCGACTGGACCCGAGCCGTAGATGACGATTGCATCGCCCGGCCGCATCCCGGCGAGCTCAGTGGCATGCCATCCGGTCGGGAAGATATCGGCCACCATCACATAGTCGTTCTGCTTTTCCTCGGCATCGGGCGGGAGCTTCAGGCAATTGAAATCGGCCCAAGGAACGCGCAGGTATTCCGCCTGTCCGCCCTGATAGGGCCCCATGTCGGCGAAGCCGAAGGCAGCGCCTGCCATGCCCGGCTGAGGATTGGCGGTCAGGCAGAATGCGGTCAATCCCTTTTCGCAATTCCGGCAATGGCCACAACTGATATTGAAGGGCATGCACACCCAGTCCCCGACTTTTAAACGCTCAACTGCCTGCCCCACTTCCGTGACCTGGCCGAGATTTTCATGCCCGAAAACCCTGCCCTTTTCAAAGTCGGTCCTGCCTTCAAACATATGCAGATCCGAACCGCAGATATTAGTGCTTCTAATCTTCACGATCACATCGGTCGGCCGCTCGATTTTGGGATCGGGCACGTTTTCCACGCTGACTTCGCGCGGCCCTCTATAGACAACAGCTTTCATCATGTTTCTCCGGTTGCACGCAAGCCCGCCTCACCCCACCCGCTCGATTGCCGGAAGTCGTGAGTCGGACCGGACAGCGTTACCACATGACCCTCCGCTGATGCCCCAGGCGTCGTACCGGTTCCGAACACCTGTGCGTTACCAGGCGTCCGACCGAGTGCCAGGCCTTCTTTCTCAGCGTCTTCGCCTTCGTCCCAATGCTACCCATCCAGCCGCGGAGGGTTCTCTCCATCGGATCAGCTGGCCGATTCGCACGGACCTCCCTTGTGCAGCAAGGCATATTCCAGATGAAAGCGATGCGAGCGAGACGCGAGGCGCATGTCTGCGCCGATGGAGTTACGAATCGGTCACCGTGGTTCCGCGAAACATGGGCCGCGCCTGAGGCATCAGCGCGACCTTGATGCAGCCATTCTCTTTGTCGAGGAAAGTCTTGTACATCGCGGAGCGTGCGATGCGACCCTTCTCGGCCATTACGGGCTTCCGCTTGCCGAAGGAATTCACGATCCGGCGTTCTCGAGTAGCAATTGCGGGGTCGCCGTGCGAGTAAGGTGCCGCAAGCACAGCAGATAAGGGACAAGGATCAGCGAGAAGGCGAAAGAAATGGCTGCGCGCATGGCTCAACATCACAGGAGCCTGCCAGCGGCGATCGTTTCCGCCGTGACGGTGTGTCCACGCCCATATGGCGTCGCTGCGTGTCCGAGCCTTCCTGCGAACCGCTCCATGAGCAAACCCATCCGACCAATTCGCGCGACTCTCGACGAGTTTCGGCTGCAATGGCGCGTGCTGACCTTCTATGAGCGCTTCGAACAGGTGATCGCCCATATGCTGAGCGTCGTGATCTCGGTGATCATCGTCGTATCGCTGTGGCAGTTGGTTCGGGCGGTCATCGCGCTGTTACTGTCGGGGGCGCTCGATCCTCTGGACCATGCGATCTTCCAGGCGGTCTTCGGGATGATAATGACACTGTTGATCGCGATGGAATTCAAGCACTCGATTACACGCGTCATGTTGAGACGCGATCACATCGTGCAGGTCAAGACTGTGATCCTCGTGGCGATGCTCGCGATAGCACGCAAGTTCATTATTCTCGATCCAGCCTCGGACCCGGCTCGCATCGCCGCCCTCGCGGCCGCGCTGGTTGCACTTGGCAGCGTCTACTGGCTGATGCGGCAGCGCGACGATCCCGTCGATGCCGCGATCGCCGAGCGCGCCGAGCGAGAGCGCGAAGAGCGCACCTGATTCACCTACGTTCCCGCCGAGGTCATCGAAAACTTGCAGGTTTTGCTCGATCTCGCGCAAAGCTGCAGGTCTCGGCGCGCGCCATCCCGCAGCACCGGCGACCAGTGACACATCCGTAAACGGTCCCGTCATGGAACGGTCCGATTTCTCCTGCCCTCCGTCCCCCGCGTGCACCTGACTGCAGCGATCCCTGCCGACCATAATGCCGCGCGTCCCCATGCATATAAAAAAGTAAATTGAGCATCGACGAAAATCGAACACTACAATCTGAGGCACGTGACTCCGATTCCCGCATCCTAGGCGATACGCATCATGGGGCAAAATACAGGTTCTTCGCACTTGCAATGGTTTCACTGCCACTCGATCGGTACGTCCTGCACGGACTGCGCCACTGAGTCGGCGCAATGGATCTTGTGTGTCATCCCGGCGGACCAGACCACCGCACACGCGAGCGTCGCCGGCGGCAGCGCACGTTCATGTGAGTACATAAGCGTCAGTGCGCCATTCATCGCGATCGTGCCGGCGTGGGCCCGCACCGTGCTCGACAATGAGGACGATCCGCGCGGACTCGTCGTCGCGCTCAGTTCGGCTAAATTAATGGAAACCGCTCGAACGTCGCTCGGCATCATGGGGTGCGATATCCCATACTGGTTCAAGGCGTGGGACCCTTTCCTACGCGAAGCGGCCTACACCCTTTCTGCGTTGTACTCCGGCAGAAGCCCGGACCCCATATGTCTCGCCGCGTTCGGCGACGTGATTGCACTGCATCTCGCGTGTCGATATGGCCGCCCCGCCGATCCGCGCGACACGGGCACAACGCTCACCCACGCAAAGCTGAGCGTCGTGGAACGCTTCATACACGAGCACATCGCGGAGCACATCCAGATCGAGCACCTCGCTGCGCTCGTGCACATGAGCTCGTCGCATTTCGCGCGGGCTTTCAAGAACGCGACAGGGCATCCTCCCCACTTTTACCTGACGACCGAAAGGTTGAGACTAGCGCAGTCGATGCTCTCGGAAGGCAGCCTCCCGCTCATTGATGTCGCAGCACGCGCGGGCTTCCAGAACCAGCAGCATTTCACCGAAGTGTTCCATCGATATGCAGGCTGCACGCCCCGCGCGTTCCGCCTTGCGCATTCCCGCCCGACGTTCCGATGATGCGCGCGGTTCGATCCCTGAGCGACCAACAATCGCAGAAATCCGACACCTCTGGGCAGGAACTCGGAAGAAGCGCGCGCCTCGCGGACATACGCTGGACCATACGTGCCGCATAAAGTTGCGCGCGCAGTATGGGTCGGCTGCTGGCGATTCGACCGAAAAACTCAATCATCGACGAAGTATTCGGACTGGCATGTGGTGCTCGCGCGCCGTGGTGCCGCCGGCATCCTGGCCGGCCTCCTCGCGCTCTGTTTCGTGGTCTCACGCTGCCATCATCACCGGCGTGCTGAATCTGATCGCCGGGGGTCGGCAAAATGCGCGGCCGCACGGAGTAGCTGCTGACCTTCATCGGCGTGCTGTCGGTGCTGTCCTCGTCCGCGGCGCATGGAAGTGGCGCAGCGCCAAGCTTCGCGACAAGTTGAAAGCGCCGCTGCGTTCTTGAGCGCGTCCTGCGCCCGGCGCAACATACCGTTGCTTATCTGGAGAACGCCATGACGACTATCTTCGCATCGGCCGCAAGGCTTTCGATCATCGTGCTTGCGCTAACCGCCGGTGGCTTCGTGGCCAGCGGCGCGATCGCGCAGGATGCGCCCATCGCCGGCAAGGCTACGCTCGGCGTGACCGTCACCGAAGCGCAATTGGTCGCAACAGGCTGGCGCGCATCCAAGATGATCCACACTGATGTCTACAACGAAAAGAACGAAAAGATCGGCCGCGTCGACGACCTGATTGTCGCTCCCAATGGCTCGCTCTCGGCCGCGATTATCGACGTGGGCGGCTTTCTCGGGATGGCGGCGCACCGCGTCGCCATCCCCATTCAACAGTTCAAGCAGATAGCGCCGAAGGCAATCCTGACCGGCGCAAGCAAGGAGGCGCTGAAAAAGCTGCCGGAGTTCGAATACGCCAAGGGCTGACATCGGCCGCGAACGCAGCGGCACGAGTCACTGACGTTTTGGGCCACCACGCGCGTTCGGGCGATTTCAGCGAGCGATTCCATTGCCGTCGACCTCGATCGTGCCGATACGCGTCATGCGCGTGCCCAAGCGGTAGAAACAAGGCAGACCGCAAAGCAAATCGAGATTAGGTAAGCCGCGAATCCCGCGAGGTCTCGCCGCGAGGGATCGTAAAGCAGGCGGCCGGCGAGGCAGAGATATCCAGGATGTGGACAACCCCAGTCGCCCACATTTCAACGCACAGCGCGTGGGCAGAACCTCAAGAGGAACATCATGGCCAAATGCAGTGTTTGCGGCAAACCGGCGACTACACAGATCACGATCACCGAGAACGGCCAGCGCCGCCAGTTGATGCTGTGCGACGAACATCACATGGAGTTCATGGCACGCCATCAGCGCAGCCTGTCGCCACTCGAGTCGCTTTTCCACGGCGGGTTGTTCGAGCGCCTGTTCGAGGAAGGATGGTCGCCATTCGAAAACGGCGGCACGGACTGGGAGCGGGCCGGACGTTCCGCGCCTGGCCGCGGGTCGGCTTCGGCCGGGTCATCCGGTCCGTCTGAAGCAGCGGGCGGTCCCGACAGCAGCGGTGCCCGCCCTCGCCGACGCAGGCGTGCACGCGAGGCCGTCGACCTGCAAAGCTTTCTGAGCGAAAGCGGACTCGACCGGTTGCAGGCGGCCGCGCAGAAAGCCGTCGAGTTCGGCAAGAACGAGGTCGACACGGAACATCTGCTGCTCGCGCTCGCCGATAACAACGTGGTCAACGAAATCCTGCGAGAGTTCAAGCTCGATGCCGACGATATCAAAAGGACAATCGAACGGGACGCGCCGCGCGGTTCGGCCAAATCCGATGGCGAGGAGGCCCGAATCGGCGTTTCGCCGCGCGCAAAGAGCGCGCTTGAAAATGCACTCGTGGCGTCGCGCGAGCTCGACCATAGCTATGTCGGCCCGGAGCACATCCTGATCGGTCTCGTCGAGGAAGAAGACGGCTTCGCCGGCGAACTGCTGCGCAAACTCGGGCTGACGTCACAATCGCTGCGTCAGAAAGCGGTGAAGGTGGTGGGCCAGGGCGCGGAAGACGGTAGCGTCGAAGGCCGCTCCTCCACTCCGACGCTCGATAAATACGCACGCGATCTGAGCCAACTGGCAAAGCGCGGCAAGCTCGATCCGGTGATCGGCCGCGACAAGGAAATCGAAACGACCATCGAAGTCCTCGCACGGCGCCGCAAGAACAACCCAGTGCTGATCGGCGAGCCAGGCGTCGGCAAGACGGCGATCGTCGAAGGTCTGGCGCAACGCATCGCGCAGGACGAGATCCCTGAAGTGCTGCGCGGCAAGCGCGTGCTCGAGTTGAACATCAACAGCGTGGTGGCAGGCGCGAAGTATCGGGGCGAATTCGAAGAGCGCGTCAAGCAGGTGCTTGACGAAATCGTTGCGAATCAGGACCGGCTCATCATTTTCATCGACGAGCTTCATACCATCGTCGGCGCGGGCCAGGGCGGCGGCGAAGGCGGGCTCGATATCGGCAACGTGTTCAAGCCGGCGCTCGCGCGCGGCGAGCTGCATCTGATCGGCGCAACCACGCTCAATGAATATCAGAAGTACATCGAAAAAGATTCGGCGCTCGAACGGCGTTTCCAGCCAGTGATGGTGCCCGAGCCGAGTGTCGAGGACACGATCGATATCCTGCGCGGCCTGCGCGACCGGCTCGAGGCGCATCACAAGGTGAAAATTACCGAAGAGGCGATCACGGCCGCGGCGAAGCTGTCGGATCGCTATATCGCCGCCCGCTTCCTGCCAGACAAGGCCATCGACCTGCTCGACCAGGCCGCGGCACGCGTGCGGATTTCGTCGAACTCGCGACCGCAAGCGCTGCACGGTATCGAGGGCTCTATCCGCCGTCTGCGACAGGAGCAGGACTCGGCGAGCGCGGCCAAACAGTTCGACAAGGCGAAGCAACTGCAGGAGAAAATCACGGCCGAGCAAGCTCGTCTGAACGAGTCGACCGAAGCCTGGAAGAAAGAACGCGGCACCAGTTCGCAGGAAGTCACGGCGGAAGATATCGCGCAGATCGTGTCCTCGCTGACCGGCGTGCCGGTCTCCGAGCTAACGGCCGAGGATCGCGAAAAGCTGCTGCGTCTGGAAGACCGTTTGAAGGAACGCGTTGTCGGCCAGGACGAAGCCGTAACAGCCGTATCGAAGGCCGTGCGACTTTCGCGCGCGGGGTTGACCGAAGCGGGCAAGCCGATCGCCAGCTTCCTCTTTCTCGGACCGACGGGCGTTGGCAAGACCGAACTCGCGAAGGCGCTCGCAGCCGCGGTGTTCGGCGATGAAAACGCGCTCGTGCGCATCGATATGAGCGAATACTCGGAACGCCACACGGTGGCCCGTCTCGTCGGCGCGCCTCCGGGCTATGTCGGTTACGAAGAAGGCGGCCAGCTGACCGAGCGCGTGCGGCGCCACCCATACAGTGTCGTGCTGCTCGACGAGATCGAAAAGGCGCATTCCGAAGTGCACAACATCCTGCTGCAATTATTCGACGAAGGACGTCTGACGGACGGCAAGGGACGGCTCGTGGATTTCACCAACACCGTGATCATCGCCACCAGCAACATCGGTTCGCAGATGATTCAGGACAACATGAAGGCCGATTCGAAACAGCTCGACTATCCCGCGCTGCGCGACCGGCTGATGGAAATCCTGCGGCATCACTTCAAGCCGGAGTTCCTCAACCGTGTCGATGAAGTGGTGGTGTTCCATGCGCTGGGCAAGGAGCAGATCCGCCGGATCGTCGATCTGCAGCTCCAGCGCGTGCAGCGCACGGCGGCCGCGCAGAATATCGAACTGTCGTTCGACGATGCACTGCGTGATCATCTGGCTACGGTCGGATACGATCCCGAGTTCGGCGCACGGATGCTGAAGCGCAAGATCCGTCTGGAAGTCGAATCGGAACTCGCCGACTCGCTGTTGAGAGGCGATGTGCGCAGCGGCGATGCCGTCGAAATCGGCTGGGATGCCGGTGAAAAGGCCGTACGTGTGAAGAAGCTGGCGGCGGAGGAATCGACGACCGCTGAAGAAACCAGGAAAACCGCCGAAGCCTCGGCCTGAGGCGCGGAAACGACGGGTGCGGCCGGCGGAGTCAACGCCGCCAGCTGTACCCGCTTACAGTGTCACCTCTCCTGCGATCATCTCGTCGCGATAGCACCAGATCCACGATTCGCCCGGTTCAATGGAACGCACCAGTGGGTGGCCGGTCGCATGATAATGCGCGCTAGCATGGCGATCGGGCGACGAGTCGCAACAAGCAACATGACCGCACGACATGCACAGCCGCAGATGCACCCAGGCGTGGCCGAGTTTCACGCAGTCCTCGCAATAGCGCTTCGTGGTTTGTAACACGCGGATGCCGTCCAGATGCGTGCAGGTGGGAGTCATGGTCAGCTCCTGGTGATGAGATTGGGACAAAGCGAGCGGATAGCGCCTCACTCATGCGAGGCACATCATGCGCCGCTCAGATAGCGGTGCACGAGCGCTACCGCCGTGGCTCCTTCGCCGACGGCGGCTGCCACGCGTTTGATCGAGCCATGGCGGACATCGCCGGCGGCGAACACGCCGGGCATGCTGGTTTCCAGATACAGCGGCTCGCGATCCAGCGGCCACTGCAGCTTCCGGTCCGTGTCGTGGAGGTCAGGGCCTGTCACGAGATAGCCGGCTTCATCGCGAGCCACGCCCACTTCTTTGGCCCAATCGGTCTGCGGCAGGCCGCCAATGCAAACGAAGAGCCAATTCGTCTTCACGCGTCGCGCTTCGCCGCCGCTGCGATGGGTCAGCGTGATTTCGCGTAGCACGTCGTCGCCGTGCAATGCGGTAACGGTCGTGCAGGTCAGCACCTCGATGTTCGACGCGGATGAAATACGGTCGATCAGGTACTGCGACAGTGTGCTTTTCAGCGACGTGTCGCGCACCACCATCGTGACGTGATTGCAGTACTGGGAAAAATGCATCGCGGCCTGCCCCGCCGAATTGCCGCCGCCCACGATGTACACGTCTTCGCCGCGAATCAGCGACGCCTCGCTCGCACCCGCGCCGTAGTACACACCCGCGCCGCTGAAGCGCGCTTCCTCCGGCAATTCGAGCCGCCGGTACGCGACGCCCGTCGCGCACACCGACGTGCGTGCCGTGATCCGCGTACCGTCTTCCAGCTCGACGATACCGTTGCCCGTCGAGAATTCCGCACGCACGCCGGCACGGGCCAGCAGGATTTCCGCGCCGAAACGGACTGCCTGATCGCGAGCCCGCTCTGCGAGCTCGGTACCGCTGACCCCGTGCGGAAACCCCAGGTAGTTCTCGATCTTCGAAGTGGTGCCGGCCTGCCCACCGACAGCCCAGCGCTCCACCAGCACCGTACGCAATCCCTCGGACGCACCGTAGACCGCAGCGCTCAGACCGGCCGGCCCGGCGCCATAGATCGCGAGATCATATTCCGAGCGTGACGGGCTGCGGAACCAGCCGAGCTTTTCGGTGATCTGCCGGATGGTGGGACATTCCAGTCGCGTGCCGTCGTGAAACTCGCACACCGGCAGGCGCGAGTCGCCGAGATGCTGCACGTGTGCCAGCTTCGCCGCCTCTTCATCGCTGTTGAGTTCGACCCACTCGAAGGGAATGTCGCAACGATGCAGGAAATCGCGGATCGCATAGCCTTCCGACGACCGCATGCGTCCATAGATCTTGACCATGTGTGCCTCGCCAATGTCTGTGTTGCGACATGTGTAGTCAACAGTCAAAGGGCATTCGCCGACGCTTCGATCTTTTGACGGATGACGCGGCGGCCCGTTGGAGGCCGTCACACACGGCTTGGGCCTCGGTTAGTCATTCTGGCTGAGCGGTCTCGGGACGAAACTTCGTCAACTCATCCGAAGCCTTGAATACGCTGACTGCGCGCGCCATGCGCCGGAATCGCTCTGCTCCGGTTGCACCGCGAACGCGTACCCTCGCCACGCGAACGTCTGTCTCTGCACACGGTATCCGGCGTCAGGCCGGGACGCCGCCTCGATTCGTTGAACGCACTGGCCCGCGCACGTCGTCTCAATCCGGCAGAATGAACTCCGTACGCATGTCCTCGATGACACGCCTGACCTCTCGAAGATAGTGGGCGCCGCTTTCATTGAGCGCGAGCATGTCCCAGTTCCGGCCGGAGGCATCGGGCGGATGCCGCTCCGGCAGCGGCACGCGGACTCGCAGATGGTGGGGAACGTCAGTTGCAAGCTGCTCGACGCGCCGTTGTGCTTCGTCGCGAATCTGTTCGGCCGTTTGAATCGACTTGGACATGGGCTTGCCCTCATGAGTGGCGAAGGTCGACACGGACTCACGTCGCGCGAAAGTCTCGCGCAGAGATCACGCGCAGGTGATTTAAGTCTAGTGCCTGTTCGGAGAAAGGTATGCGCTGGCGGTAAAGTACGTGCGATGACTAGCCGCGACGATCACCGCGCGCGACGAAAGTGATGCTTCGTTCACTTTCATGCCATCCTCGCCCGGGCGGTGTTCAGGTAGCCACGCCGCCGGTGTTCAGGCCCTCCAGTGCCTTTCTCAGACGTTCCTCCTCAACGTTCGTCAGAGACGTCTTCAATACCTTTCCACCGAACGGTTTCAGTTCCGGCAGGACCTTGTCGAAATTCACAAGTCGGCGACTCGGCAACGCTGCAGCGGTGCACCCGCCCGGCGCTTACTTCCGCATGCTGCGGGGGCCAGTGACGGAATGTAATCATCAATCAAGATTAGGCTTGCGCTGTATGCGGTTCTTCCGCCTTCCTGCCGAGACATGTCGGTTTTCGATCAGCGATGCAGCGACAACTTCACCCGTGTCATGCTTCAAGATTCCGCCTGCCGTTGAAGCGCGGCGAGCCGCCGTTGACGGCGCACATTCACAGCTTCGCTTTCTTGCCCCGCGCACTCTCGGCTAGCCCTTCGATACCGGTGTCCGCGTTGCGACACACGTTTCGCAGGGACGGCTCAGGCGCAAACGCGTTTGCTCGAAATTCGCGCTGAACGTAATCGAGGCCCGTTGGGGTGCAAGAAGTGCGGGGAGAGAGAGAAGGACTATCAGGGGCTTCAACCTGACTGTGGGATGAAGCCCAGTTCGTCGAAGGCCGCAATCGCGGCGCGAAGCTTGCGCCAAAGCGCGCCACCAGCGCGTCGCGCTCGGTAAACATTGTTTGCTTCCCTCAGAGCCGCAACCAATGACACGCACAATGAAGTCGGTCCTGTTGCACTAACCGAGCACCCCGTTCTGCTTTGACAGGGGACGTCCAAAGCGTACCTTCGACGTCGGTGGCGAACAAACCGCCTGAACCATCCTTCAGTGGCGATAATGCGTGCATCCACTCGTCGCTTTCCATGTCGCGCAGGCGCGTTCCTGAGGGTTTTCGGCGGCTCGCCGCTGCGTTGATAGCATGCTTCGACCTGTGGCTACACTGGCAGTTTCCGGCTTTCCCCACCGCGATCGGGCATCATGGACCTCAAGCAAATCCAGTATTTCATCGCCCTCTTCGAGGATGGCTCTGCCACGCGCGCGGCCAAGCGCCTCAATATCGTGCAGCCCGCGCTCAGCATGCAGATTTCAAAGCTCGAAGCCGAACTGCGACAGAAGCTCTTCGAACGCGGCCCGCACGGCATGGCGCCGACCGAAGCGGCGCGCCTCATGTATCGCCTGTACACGCCGATCATGCGCGACATTGAGCACGCGCGCGAGCAGTTGAGCCGGCGCGACATGATCATCACGGGGCGCATTTCGCTCGGAATGGTGGCGTCGGAAGCGGAAAGCGTCTTGCCGGAGTCGCTCGCGAGGTTTGACGCGCTCTTTCCGCAAGTCGAGGTATCGGTGGCCGACGGCTTCAGCGCACAGCTCATCGATGCGGTCGAGGCAGGCCGGCTCGATGCCGCGATCATCAACAAGCCGCGCGGTCGCCTCGCGCTCGATGTCGAGCCGTTGCTGGTCGAGGAAATGGTGTTCGTGACGAGCGCCATACATGGCGTCGAGCTACCGCACGAGATCGATCTCGCGAATATGTCCGGGGTAGAACTCGTACTGCCAACGCGCCGCAACGGCCTGCGCGGCGCGCTCGACGCCGCGCTGATGGCCGCCGATATCGTCATCAAGCCGAAGTTCGAAATCGATCTGCTGAGCTCGATCGTGCAGTTCGTCGAGCAGGGAAATATCGCGACGATCCTGCCGCGCGTGGTCGTGCAGCGCAAGGTGGATGAAGGCGTGCTGCGCGCTCACACGATCACATCGCCGCCGATAGTGCGGCACATCATCCAGGTCACACATCCAAAGCGGCCGATCGGCCCCGCCGCACAGGCGCTCATCACGATTATCACTGACGAGATAAAGCGCGTGACGACGGGTGTTTTGGCAAAGCAAGTGCCTTAGCGGCTGCGTTCCAACGGTTCGCGCGCACGACTCGGAACGTCGCTTCGCGTGCCAAACAGCGTGTCGCAGATCGGGAACGTGAGGTTGAAGTTCTGTGTCGCCATCACTTCGGGATCGTGGTGTGTGGCGTGCAGGCGCCGCACTGTGTTGACGAGCGGAACGCGGTCGAGGAAGGGGCTGTCGGTGAAGTGTGAGAGCGTATGCAAGCCTTCGTACATCAGAAAGTACGCCGCCATCGTGAACAGCGCGATGTAGCCTGCGTTGCGAGAGAATACGAACCCGATCACGAGCGCGAACGGCACGGCCGCCAGCACGAACGCAACCGGCGCGAAAGGCGGAAACAGCAGCGCGCGCCAGTGACGGTGGCCCTTGTATTCAAGCGTCACATGCGTGAAGAACCGGTGATGGACCGCGCAATGGCGCTTGTAGATCATGCTGAAATACTTCGTCGGACGATGCAGCACGTAGCGGTGCGCCGCCCATTCCGCCCAGTTGCCGAACAGAAAGAGCGGAATGACCGCCAGCCATTCGGCGAGCGTCGGCGCATGAAGCTGCATCAGGCAATACACGATCACGCCGCCGGTGAAGAGCAATGTGAAGCCGAGGTGCATCTCGCCGCGATACCACCATGGCGTGGCATTGACATACTCGTCACGGAACTTGTAGGAACGCGCACGAACGTCTTCTTCGTATTTCATCGATGTCTCCAGCTGTTGTGAAAGGCGTGCGCCGGTTGGCGTCCGCCGTTATGTCCAATGACTCAGGAGGGACTGCGCGCGGAACCGCCTTCGAGCTTGCCAAGCGTCTCGGGCACGACGAATGCGCCCACGAGGAAGATCACGCTGATCGCGCCGATGAAGATGGCTAGCGTCATCGGCAGCTGGCTCGCGTCCTTCGCCACCAGCGACACGGCCGTCGGCATCATCCCGCCGATCGCGAAGCCGATATTCCAGGAAAGGCCCGTGCCGGTCGCGCGGATCGAGGTCGGGAAGCGTTCGTTCAGGAAGATCAGGATCGGCGCATATCCCGCGCTGCCAAGCGCGCTGAGAAGGACTGCATAGATGCCGACCATCATGATGCTGTCCGCGGTAGGCAGCAGCAAAAACAGCGCGGGCAACGCGACGAGCCGGATCAGCCCGATCCACACGAACGCACCCTTGCGGCCGATGAACGTGCTGAGGTGCCCTGCCGCGATCGATGCGATCACAACCGCGACGCTGCAGATCATCAGGATCGCCGCGGCCGCACCGTTGGGTGCGTGGCTGACTACCTTCAGGAACGTCGGCAGGTAGCCCGATGTCAGATAGTAGCCGCTGCCGCCGCCAATCGTCAGGAGCAGGTTGACGAAAAGGATCTTGCGATAGTCGCGCGAGAACAGCGTCTTGAGCGGCGAGCGCACAACTTCTACAGGCGCGCTCTTGACCTGCGCGGTCGCCCTCGCAGCCTTTTCGGCGGCGAGCTTCTTCCAGAGAGGCGACTCTTCAAGGCTGTTAAACACGAAGAGACCGAGCACCGAGCTGATGATGCCGGTGAAGAACATGCAGCGCCAGCCCCATACGTCAAAGGCATCGCCGGGGAAAAGCGCCGACATCGCGAGGAACGTTACCGAGGCGAGCAGCGCGCCGAGCCCTGCCCCGCCGCCGCCAATCAGTCCCGACACCGCGCCGCGATACTTCGGCGCGACGGATTCCGTTCCGATGGTATGCGTGGACGCAACCACGCCGCCGACGAACACGCCCTGGATGAGGCGCAGCAAGAGGAAGAGAATCGGCGCGAGCACGCCGGCTTGAGCGACGGTCGGCAGCAGGCCGAACGCGGCCGTCGACAGGCCGACGCCGACCACCGCCACGATCATCGCGCCTTTACGGCCACGGCGATCGGCGTAAGAACCGAAGAGCGCGGAGCCGAGCGGGCGCATCAGCAGTGTCACGGCGAACGATGCATAGACGGCGGCGAGAGAAAGCATCGCGTTTTCGGAGGGAAAGAAAAGACGCCCCACCACTGGCGCGACATATAAGAGCACGAACAGATCGAACAAGTCCAGTGCCCAGCCGAGACACGAAGCTACCACTGCGCCCATCACCTGTCGCTGATCGACAGCGGGTGCGGCGGCGCCATTTTGCGCTGCTACGGACATTTCCATCTCCTTGAATTCACCGGGCCATCTCTCGATCGACCCGGTGTTGAAGGCACGTTGTTATGGCGTGCTCTTATTGCCGTTAAGAAACTTGTCAGTGCGCGGCGGCGAGCGGCGTCGTTGTCCATGCGCTGCCTGCGCGTCTCCTGACCATTGCGTCGGCGATCTTTTCGGCAATCATGATGGTCGGGATATTGGTATTCGCCGAAGGCAGTCGCGGCATCAGCGATGCATCAACCACTCGCAAGCCTCGCGTTCCGTGCACTCTGCCCTCGGTGTCGGTCACGGCGCTGCGCTCGCGCGCGTCGCCCATGCGGCACGTTCCGCTTGCATGCCATACGCCAAAGACGTTCGCGCGGATGAAATCCGCGAGCGCGCGTTCATCGGCGAGCAGCTCGGAGATCCTGAGCCCCCGCGTGAAAAAGCGTTCGATCAGCAGGCGGCGAATCGGCGCGGGTGTATCGAGCAGCGTGCCGAGCACCGAAGTCAGCAGCGCGTTGCCCTCGCCAACACGGCTTAGCGCCTTCACGCGCGGCGAAAATGCCGCAGGAAAGAAATCGCGCTGATCGTGACCGAGGCCCGATGCCGCGACGATCTTCGCGAGCACCCGCACGCCGATCGCAAGCCGATCGAGGTCGCGTTCATCGTCGAGCAAATTGAGTTCGACACGCGGTGCGACCGCTGCATCGGATGAAACGAGCTGCACGCGGCCTCGCGAATACGGCCGGTTGCACCAGAGAAAGAAGAGACCAAGCCGGTTGCCGAGCGAATGCCATGCGGCACGCGTCGCGCTCGACAGATACAGATCCGACGATTCGCCGCCATCGACGCCCGACGTGAAACGAGCCGCCGTCATGCTTGCGCGCCGCCGGGAAAGCGGCATACGAAAGCGCGGTTCGAGAAAATGGCAGAAGGTGAGCGACGGATGATCCTGCAGATTGCGCCCGACGCCTGGCAGGTCGACGCGGCATCCAATGCCGAGCTCGCCGAGCTCGTGCTCCGAACCGATGCCCGCGCGCATCAGCAACGCGGGCGACTGGAGCGCGCCTGCACAAATGACGACCTCATCGGCGAAGAGACGCACCCGCTCGCCGTTCGGCGCCACCGCGACCACGCCCTGAGCAGCGGTCCCTTCCATCACGATTCGCTCGACACGCAGGTTCGAATAGACAGTGAGATTGGGCCGCTTGCGTGTCGCTTCGTCGAGGTACGCGACAGCGGTAGACACGCGTTTGTCGTCGATATTTGAGAACGCCCCCGGGAAAAAGCCATCGCCGAACTCGGCATTCTGGTCCTGCAAGGCGGCGAAGCCGTTCGCACGCAGACCATCGGCGAACGCGTGACAGAACGGGGGCCAGTTTTCCGGCATGATGCGGCGGATCGGCACTGGACCATCGCTGCCATGCAACGCCCCGGAGGGGAAATTCACATCACGCTCGAGCTTGCGAAAATAGGGCAGCACGTCGTCCCATGCCCAGCCCGGCGCGCCATTTTCGGCCCACTCGTCGTAGTCGCGCGGCAGGCCGCGATTCGCCGACTGCACGTTGATACTCGACCCGCCGCCCATCACACGGCCCTGCTCATACACGCGCGGCGCCGATGTCTTTGTCGCCTTCGCTTTCAGATCCGGCCAGATGTAGGTATCGCCGCAAAAGACGGGCATTGGATAGCTGTCGAGGATATGCGCGGGCACCGCGCCCGGCGGCGTATCCGCGCCCGCCTCGACCAACGCGACGCGCAGCGACGGCACCGCCGACAGTCGATGCGCGAGCACGCATCCCGCCGATCCGCCACCGATGATCACGTAGTCGAAACGTTCCATTGCCTGTCTCCTCGTCTCTTGCTGGCTTCTCAGGAACCGCGGAACGCGGGATTGCGCTTGCCGTGGAACGCTTCGACGCCTTCACGGAAATCGTCCGAGGTTCGCAGACGGCTATAGCAATGCCCTTCGAGTTCGATCGCGATCGAGAGCGGCGCATCTTCGGAATCGTTGAGCAGCTTCTTCGCCGTGCGTTGCGCGAGCGGCGAGAACGTCCGCAACTCGTTCACGAGTGCATCGGTGGCAGTTTCCAGTTCCGCATCCGGCACGCACTCGACCGCGATGCCCCACTCGTACGCCTGCTTGCCCGGTATGCGGCGCGAGCGCATCACGATGTCCTTGGTCCTGCCGATGCCGACCATCTGCTGCAAGCGCGCCGATCCGCCCGAGCCCGGAATCTGCCCGAGCTTCTGTTCGGGCAGTGCATAGAATGTGGTCTCGGTCGCTATGCGGAAGTCGCACGCAAGTGACAACTCGAAGCCCACGCCGAAGCAGAAACCGCGATTGGCCGCGATCACCGGCTTCGAGCAGCGCGCGGGCGCCGCGATATTCCAGGCGAGCTTCGAGACATGCTCGGGCGAAGCTTCGAGAAAGCCCTTGATGTCGCCGCCGCTCGAAAAGTGCTCGCCCTTCGCGCGCACGACGATGACGCGCACGCGATCGTCTTCGTCGAGCGCTTCGAACGCGGCGCGCAACTGGTCGCGCGCGTGCATCGAGATCACGTTGAACGGCGGGCGATGCAGGATGATGTCGGCGCGCTCGCGCCCGGCGTCGATCTCGATCGAGAAGCCGTCGAGGTCCTTTAGCAGTGCCTGGCCGCGATGGATCAAATCGGTCATGGTGGTCTACTCCTTCGTGATTTCGGTGTGGTGTGCAGCGGATGCGGACGAACCGTCATCGCATTGATATTCGCCTGCGGATAGCTTGCGGCGCAGGATCTTGCCGACCGGCGATTTCGGGATGTCGTCAACGAACACGTAATCGCGCGGACGCTTGAAGTTGACCAGGTCCGACTCGCGGCACCATGCGTCGAGCGCGGCTGAATCGACGTAGTCACGGCGCTTGATGAACGCGACCACGCGCTGGCCCCAGCGCTCGTCCTTCACGCCCGCGACGGCCACTTCATCGACCGACGGATGCAGCGAAAGCACCGATTCGATATCGACCGGCGAGATGTTCTCGCCGCCGCTGATGATCATGTCGTCGACTCGTCCGGAAACGTAAAGGTCGCCGTCTTGGTCGAAGTAGCCGGTGTCGCCGGTGAAGTACCAGCCTTCGCGAAGCGACTTCGCGTTGGCATCGGGGCGGTTCCAGTAGCCTTCGAACGCTTCGTCGCCGAGCAGGTCCGCGATGATCTGGCCTTCCTCGTTCACCGGCGCGAGATCGTCGGGCGACTTCGCATCGAGCTTCACGACGCGAAGTCGCGTGTTGATGCCCGCACGTCCCGCGCTGCCCGGCTTTTTCGTCGCGTCCTGGTCGATGCTGAACGTGTAGACCTCGGACGAGCCGTAGTGGTTGACGAACAGTTCCGGCGCGAACGCGGCCGAGAGGCGCTTGAGCAGGCCATCGTTCATCGGCGCTCCCGCGAAGCCGAGCTTCTTTACCGACGAGGTATCGATGTTCGCGAAGGCGGAATCGGCGAGCAGGTCGTGATAAAGCGTCGGCACGAGATACAGGCACGTGAGGCTGTGCTTTGCGATGGAGTCGAGCGCGAGCCGCGCGTTCCAGCGCCGCACACAGACGAAGAGACCATCGACGAGCGCCATCGAGAGCAGCGAGCGCACGCCCATCGTGTGATAGAGAGGCATGACCCCGAGCGTGCGTTCGCCGTGCCGGTACAGGTTCTGCGCGACATGCGCGAGCGCGCCCGCGCGTTCGTGCCGGTGACGGCGCGGCACGCCCTTCGCCTTTCCGGTCGTGCCCGATGTGTAGAGGATCAGCGAGAAATCGTCTGCATTCGCGTCGGTGGTCTCGCCTGCATGCGTGCGTTCGACGAGCAGCGCGTCAAAGGAGGTCGTGCGGCCTTCTGCATCATCGAGTCCGATGCGCGGCACGTTTTGCGCCGCGCTGCTTTGCATGACGGCATCCGCGCACACCGGTTCGAAGACGATTGCCTTCACGTCCGCGTCAGTCACACAGTAGTCGAGTTCGTCGGGTTTGGCGCGCCAGTTGAGCGGCACGATCACGATGCCTGCGAACTGGCAGGCCCAGTGCAGCGTCGCCATTTCCCAGCGGTTTTGCAGCACGACGAGCAGCCGGTCGCCGCGTGAGAGACCGAGTTCGCGCAAGCCATCGGCGACATCAAGGATGACGCGGTGCCACTGCGCATAGGTGAATTGCAATTCTCCATCGACGAGCGCGAGCGCATGCGGGCTGCGCTCGACGCTTTGCAGGAACGTGCGGCCGAGATCAAGCATGCTCGACCTCCTCGCCTTGTTCGCTGCGGATGCGACCATTGCGACGTGCCGCAACGTCGAGCACCGCCTGGACAATCGGCGTGTAGCCGGTACATCGGCAGATATGGCCCGAGAGCATCTCGCGCACCTGCTCTTCACTCGGATCGGGCACGCGTTGCAGATAGTCCGCACACGACATCAGGATGCCCGCGGTGCAGAAGCCGCACTGCAGCGCGTGATGCCGCTGGAACGCCTGCTGCAAGTCGCCGAGCGTCTGATCGGGTGCGAGACCCTCGACCGTATCGACACGCCTTCCCTGCACTTGCACCGCGAGCATCAGGCACGAACGCGCCGCGACGCCGTCGATGTGCACCGTGCACGCGCCGCACACGCCGTGTTCGCAGCCGACATGCGTCCCGATCGCGCCGAGCTCGTGCCGAATGAAGTCCGACAGCAGTTCGCGCGGCTCGCAATGGCCGCTGCGTTCGCGGCCGTTGAGCGTCAGCGTCACGCGCTGCGCTTCGCCTTGCCGCAGGATGTTCGTCGATGTCTTGCTCACTTCGCCTCCTCAATCACGCGCCATCCGAGTTGCCGGACCAGATGCCGGCGATACTTCG
The DNA here is from genome assembly GCF_023631365.1 of Caballeronia sp. INML2. Lineage (NCBI taxonomy): Bacteria > Pseudomonadati > Pseudomonadota > Betaproteobacteria > Burkholderiales > Burkholderiaceae > Caballeronia > Caballeronia sp. INML2. Next base: position 44,791 of record NZ_JALQDH010000061.1, read on the forward strand.
CGCTGATGTGGGCGTCGTCCTGCGCGCCCAGCTTCCAGCTCAAATCGTTCAATGCCCCGCGCAGGTCGTCGCCTGAGAGGCGCGGCCAGCGTTCGACCGTCGGCCGGTCCGCAACGCCGCCCACCGCGATGCGGATCGCGTCGTCCGTCACGACCGCCGCGCACGCGACCATCGCGAAGTCGCCGTGACGGGCGGAAAATTCGGTGAACGCGTAACGCTCGCCCGGCTTCTTCAGCGGAAAGCGCACGGACTCGACGAGTTCGTCCGGTTCGCGCGCCGTCATCAACATGCCTTGAAAGAAGTCCTGCGCCGCAAGCACGCGCTTTTTCTTCGTCGAGCGCAACGTCACGTCGCCGCCGAGCACGGCAAGCACGAGCGGCAGTTCGGCGCTCGGGTCCGCATGCGCGATCGAACCGCATACGGTCCCGCGATTGCGGATCTGAAAATGCGAGATATGCGGGAACGCCATCGCGAGCATCGGCACTTCGTTGCCCAAGCTCTTGCGCCATTCGACGCTCCCTTGCGTCGCCGCCGCGCTCACGCGCAATTGCCCCGTCTTGTCGTCGGCATGAACCTCGTTCAGTTCTTCCGTACGCGAGATGTCGACGAGCACGCGCGGTTGCGCGAGCCGCATGTTGAGCACCGCCATCAGCGACTGGCCGCCCGCGAGCACGCGCGCGTCCTCGCCGAATCGAGCGAGCGCATCGAGTGCTTCGTGCGTCGACATGGCGCGCAGATAGTCGAACGGGGCGGGCTTCATGTGCGGCTCCTGAAACGCGCGATGACGCGTGAAATCCATGAACCGCCCGCCTGCACCGGCCGGCCGGCGGCCTGTCTTCCGAGCGATTCGAAGAGTTGCTTGAGCACTACTTTCGCCGCGCCTTCGAGCATGCGGCCGCCGACCGCCGCGACCTTGCCCGACACCTGCGCTTCGTAGTCGTAGGACAGCCGCGTGCCGTGGTCAGTGGGCGTGAGCTCGACGAGCCCGTTGCCGCGCGCGCTGCCCAGCGGCGAGATGCCCGCGCCCGAAAGCCGCAGCCGATGCGGCGCGTCGATCTCCGACAAACCGATGCGCGCTTCAAAGCGCGCCTTGATCATGCCGACGCCGACCGTCACATCCGCGCGATACTGGTTCGGCGCCGTCTCGTCGAGCGCATGGCAGCCGGGGATGACCTTCGCGAGCGCTTGCGGGTTCAGCAAGACGGCGAAGACCGCTTCGGGCGTCGCGGGCAAATCGACCGTGCCTTGCGCCGTCAGCGCCTTGCCGCCCGGCGTCGCGGGCTTCTTCGCGGGCGCGTCGCGCAGTTCGGGCCGCGACGGCTCGGGGTCGTCGATGCCGATCAGCGCCATCACTTTCGACGGCGTGAGCGGCAGGCGAATATCGTCGACCCCGAGCGCATCGGCGACGGCATTCGCGATGCACGGCGGCGTACTCATGTTGTTGCCCTCGCCGAGACCTTTCGCGCCGAGCGGCGTGAACGGCGACGGCGTTTCCAGATGCACGATCACCGGATCGGGCACTTCGCAGGTAGTCGGCATCAGGTAGTCGGCGAGCGTGCCGGACTGGAAACTGCCGTCCGCGCCATAGCGGAACTCTTCCATCAACGCCGCGCCGAGACCTTGTGCGAACGCGCCGCGAATCTGGCCGTCGGCGAGTGCGGGGTTCAGCAGCGTGCCGGCATCGTGCGCGGTCACGTAGCGGTCGATTCGCACGCGGCCCGTCGCGCGATCCACTTCGACGCCGCACATATCGAACGCGAATCCATAGGCCGCCGACGTGTTGATGCGATCGTTCTCGTCGGGCGCCTCCATGTTCGGGGGCGTCCAGAAGACGGTCTCGCGCAAGCCTGGTTCCTCGCCTTCGGGCAGGAGCGCGGGCGCCCAATGCGGCGCGTTGCTCGCGATGCGCGGAAACGGCAGCGCGCGATCCTCGGCGCCCTTCGGGTAGATGCGCGCGCCATCGAAGCAGACTTCCTCGGGCGCGCAGCCGAACTGTTTCGCGACGATGCGCGAAAGCTTGTCGCGCACCCGTACCGCGGCGAGATGCACGGTGCCCGCCACCGCTCCCGCAAAGCGGCTCGAATAGTTGCCCGACGCGACGGACCACGCGTCCTTGTGCGTGTCGAACTCGACGTTCACAACGATGTCTTTCGGATCGAGCCCGAGCACATCCGCGACGACTTGCGCGCACACGGTCATGTGGCCCTGCCCCGCCGGCGTCGACGCCACCGTCACGACCACGCCGCCGAGCAGATCGACGCTCACCGTCGCGCTTGCGATCGCGCCGCTCTTCGGACCGGCTTTCCTGCGCGCTTCGGCGGGCATCACGGTCGTGATGTAGCCCATGTTGGACATGGAAGGCTCGACGATCGCCGCAAAGCCGATGCCGTATAACCGCCCTTCGCCGCGCGCCGCCTCGCGCCGCGCGACGAGTGCGTCGTAGCCGCCGTCCGCGAGCGCGCGGCGCAACACTTCCTGAAAGTTCCCCGAGTCGAGCAGCGCGCCCGCCGCCGCGCGATATGGAAATGCATCGGCAGGAACGAAGTTGCGCCGGTATACGTCGAGCACGTCGAGCTTCAGCTCGATCGCGATGCGCTGCATCAGCCGTTCGAGCGCGAAGTAGACCTGCGGACCGCCGAAGCCACGCACGAGCCCGGTCGGCGTCTTGTTGGTCAGCACGACGCGATTGCGCACGACGAGGTGGTCGATGGCATACGCGCCCGTCAGGCAGCCGTGCATCCGGTAGAACGTCGCGGGTTCCGGCGCGCGTACGTAGCCGCCGACATCTTCGAGCTGATCGTATGAAAGCGCAGTAATGCGTCCGTCGTTTTCGACGGCGGCTTCGATCGTGGAGAAGCGCGCGGTCGCCGAAGTTGCCGCGCTCAGATGCTCCAGCCGGTCCTCGACCCACTTCACCGGCGCGCCCGCCTTGCGCGATGCAAGGCACATCAGCACGACATAGGGAAACACCGCCTGCTTCACGCCGAAGCTGCCGCCCGAATCGCGCGGCGCCTTGTGACGCAGACGATTCGCCGGCACGTTCAGCGCCATCGCCATCACGGCGTGCAGCGAAAACGGCCCCATGAAGTTCGAGGTGACGTCGTAGCCTTCGTTGCCCGACAGATACTCAGCGATCACCACGCCGCATTCGATCGGCGCACACGTGTTGCGCGGGTAGTGTGCGACTGACTTCACGCGATGCGGCGCCTTTTCAAACGCTGCTTCGGGATCGCCGTAGCGAAAATGCCGGTCGCTGATGACGTTCGTGCCGACGCGGTCGTGCAGCACCGGCGCATCGTCCTTGATCGACTCTTCGATCGATGTCACCGGATCGAGCATCGCGTATTCGACCTTGATGAGATCGAGCGCATCTTCGGCAAGCGCCCGCGATTCGGCCATCACCACGGCCACCGGCTCGCCGACATAACGCACGCGATCCATCGCGAGCGACCATTGCTCCATGGGGGACTTCACGCCGACGACAAACGGCCGCGACCATGCGCGCAGATCGTCGCGCGTAAGGACCGCGCGAACGCCCGGCAGCTTCGACGCCGCCTGCGCATCGATCGATACGAGCTCCGCATGCGCGTGCGGCGAGCGCAGCACGGCCGCGTGCAATGTGCCGGGCTTGATCGCGATGTCGTCGCCGTAGCGGCCGCGGCCCGTCAGGATCGCGGGATCTTCGAGGCGCTGCATCGAACGGCCGACGTGGCGCTTCGCAAATGGCGCCTGCTTGGCGCGCGCCTCGATATGTGCGAAAGAAGTCTCGCGCTGGTTCATCGCGCGGCTCCTTGTTCGCAGCTTGCGAACTCGTCGGCGAGACCGCTCCAGCGCCGCGCGATCTCGCCGTGCTCGATGCCGAATAAATCCAGAATGCGGCCGACCGTGTGATCGACCACGTCTTCGATCGTCTTCGGATGCGCGTAGAACGCGGGCACCGGCGGCATAACGATTGCGCCCATCTCGGTGGCGAGCGTCATGTTGCGCAGATGCGCGAGGTTCAGCGGCGTTTCGCGCGCCACTAACACGAGGCGGCGGCGCTCCTTGAGCATCACGTCGGCGGCGCGCGTGAGCAGGTTGTCGGCGAAACCGTTGGCGACGCCTGCGAGCGTCTTCATCGAACACGGCGCGATCACCATGCCCTCGGTCAGGAACGAGCCGCTCGCCACCGCCGCGCCGATGTCGCGCACATTATGAACGACGTCGGCGAGCGCATCGAGGTCGCCGCGTCCGAGGCCAAGTTCCTGCGCCGCCGTGACCGCACCCGACGCCGACACGATCAGATGCGTCTCGTGCGTGCCGAGCCGGCGCAGCGCGGCGAGCAGGCGCACGCCGATCGCGGCGCCGCTCGCGCCCGAGATGCCGACCACGATGCGCGACTTGTTTCGCTCAGTCATGGTCGCGGCCCAGGTAAGCTTCGAAAGCGGCGTTGTCGCCGGCGACGAGCGCGTCGAGTTCGACCGTGTCCTGCCCGGGAATGCGAACGCGCGTAAACACGTGTTCTGGATAGACCACGGGGCGCGTCGCGTCGAGACCCATCTTTGCGCTCACACCTTGCAGATGCGGCGGCGCGTCCGCCGGTTGGCCCACTGTCGTTGAGGGATCGAGCGGCGAACCCTGTGCCCCCTCGATCACGACGAGATCGCGATCGGCCTGAAAGCGCGTCGCGATCGCCCATTCGATTTCGGCGGGATCGTGCACGTCCACATCGGTATCGACGACGACGACCTGCTTGATGTCGTAATGCGCGCCGAACGCGCACAGGATCACGTTCTTCGCTTCGCCTTCCCGCTTCTTTTCGAACTGCACCCAGAGGTGATAACGACACACGCCGCCAACCGACAGATGCACATCCGTGACACCCGGATGGCTGCGTCGCAGATGCGCGAGGAGCGTCGCTTCGCGGGGAATCCCGCCGAGTAACAGATGTTCCATCTCGGCGGGCACGATCGTATGAAAGACCGGATCGCGGCGATGCGTGACTGCCGTCACCTCGATCACCTCGCGCGCTTCCTTCGCGCTGTAATACTTCGGGAATTCGCCGAACGGGCCTTCCGGCTCGCGCACGTTCGGCAGAATGCGTCCTTCGATGACGATCTCGGCGAACGCCGGCACATGCACGCCGCTCGTCACGCATGTCACAACCGGCAGCGGCGCGCCATGCAGCGCTCCGGCGATCTCCAGTTCGTCGTGATCGATCGGCGTGATCGCCTGCGAAGCGAGCATCGTCAGCGGATCCACGCCGATCGCGACGGCCACGTCGAGGGCATCGCCCGCTTCCTCCGCGGCTTTCTGGAACGCGTACAGATGACGCGGCAGGAGCAGGATCGCCATGCGGTCCGGGCCGTGCACCTGAATGCGGTTGATCGACACGTTCTGCACGCCGGTGCGCGGATTGCGCGCAATGACGAGACCCGCCGTGATGTACGGGCCGTTGTCGTGTTCGCTGTGGGTGGGAATCGGCAGCAATGCGTGCAGGTCGATGCCGTTCGTATGAACGATCTCCTGACAGGGCGCGTTTGCGCGATCGACCACCCTCGATGCGATCGGCTGCGCGACCGCCGCAGAAAAGCGCGCGAGCAGGCCCGCTTCCTGCACGCCCAGCGCCTCCGCGATCCAGCCGCGCTTCGACATGAAGCCGGAGACGACCGGCACGCCCTTGCCGCCGGGCTGCGTAAAGAAAGCGGCCTGCGTACCGTCGAGCCGTTTGGCGATCGCGGCGAGTTCGTGTTCGAGCGCAACTGGCCGCTCGATGGTCGCGAGGCGGCCGGTCTTCGCGAGATGCGCGAGCCAGTCGCGCAGCGTGAGCGCTGACGTCTCTGAACGATTCGAAGCCCACGGAAGAGCAAAGGTGGAAGAGGTGCCGTGCGTAGCGGCATCGCGAATATTCATCTGCGTCTCCATCGGTCCCCTGCGTTTTTGCGGCCGGAGCGCCGCGGCAAGGGATGAAATGAAGCGTAGCGAGATAGCGATATAACTTCTAATACTGTTTTTTGATGCGTTGAATCATTAATGTTGATATCAGCGTTAGCCCCAATGACACAGGTCTTTCGGACCGATATCAATACACCGGTGATGTCTCGACGCACGGCCGCGCATTGCGCGAAATGGCCGGAATCTAATGCCGCGCCGATGAGTGATAACGCGATCTCACGTCATTAGGCTTACTGATACGAATCCGAACCAAAAATGGACCTCAAGCAAATCCAGTACTTCATCGCACTCTTCGAGGACGGGTCGGTCACGCGCGCGGCCAAACGGCTGAACATCGTGCAGCCCGCACTCAGCATGCAGATCGCGAAGCTGGAAGAAGAGTTGCACCAGCAATTGTTCGAGCGCGGCGCGCATGGCATGGCGCCGACCGCCGCCGGACGGCTGATGTATCGCCTCTTTCTACCGATCATGCGCGACCTTGCGCACGCGCGGCAGCAGCTTCAGCAGCGCGACGAAGTAGTGACGGGGCATGTGAACATCGGGCTCATCGCATCGGTGACGGAGAGCGTGCTTGCCGATTCGCTCTCGCGCTTTCATGCGCGTTATCCGCATGTGGAAGTGACGGTGGCGGACGGCTTCAGCGCGACCTTCATTGACTGGGTCGCGGGTGGGCAACTCGATGCGGCCCTCATCAACAAGCCCCGCGCGCGCCTGTCGCTGGATTCTCAGACGCTGCTCGATGAAGAAATGGTGCTGGCGACGAGCGTGCAGCACGGCCCAGACCTGCCGCACACGATCGAGCTTGCGCAGTTGCCCGAACTCGAACTCGTCTTGCCGACCAAGCGCCACGGCCTGCGCGGCGTGCTCGATACCGCCGCGCAGCACGAAGACGTGCTGCTTGCGCCGCGTTTCGAAATCGACGTGCTCAGCACGATCGTGAAGCTCGTAGAGAGCACGCGCTTTGCGACGATCCTGCCGCGCATCGCCGTTGGGCGGGCCGTGCAGCGCGGGACATTGCGGGCCTATCCGATTCTCGCGCCGCGCATCGTGCGGCATATCGTGCGCGTGAGCCATCCGCGCAGACCGTTGTCCGCTGCGGCCGAGGCGCTGATCGAGATCATCGCCGACGAACTTCATCGCGTGTCGGACGCATCCGGCACAAACGCCCCTCTTATCTCCAAGGAAACTGCATGAAAGCACCACACTGGATAGCCGGCGCATGGGTCGGCGTGCTGTCGGTGGACAGCATCGACCCCGCTACGGGCGAAAGCATCGGCCAGTTCGCCGACGGCGGGGCGCCGGAAGCCGATGCGGCCATCGCCGCGGCACGGAACGTGTTCGACCGCACGACGTGGGCACAGGACGCGCGTTTGCGTCAGGACGTGCTGCTCGCATGGGCCGGCGCACTCGATGCGCAACGCGAGCCGCTTGCGACCCTTCTCACGCGCGAAAACGGCAAGGCTATCGCGCAATCGCGCGGCGAGATCGCCGCCGCGATTTCCGAAGTCCGATACTACGCGGGACTCGCCCGGCACATCGCCGGCCACGTGCTTGAATCCGAACCGGGAACGATCTCGACGATGCTGCGCGAAGCCGCTGGCGTCGCGGCCATCTTTGTGCCCTGGAATGCGCCCGCAGTGTTGCTCGTCCGCTCGCTCGCGCCGGCGCTCGCCGCTGGCTGCACCGCAATCGTCAAATCCGCCGCACAGACCCCCCTGATCATCGCAGCCATGCTGCGCTGCTTCGAGCAAACCGCGCTGCCGAAGGGCGCAGTGAACCTCGTCAACGAGATCGGCTATGCGGCGGGCGAACGGCTGGTCGAGTCGCATGACGTGGACGTGGTGAGTTTCACCGGATCGACCGCAACGGGCAAGAAGATCATGGCGGCGGCCGCCGAAAGCATGAAGAAGCTTTCGCTGGAACTCGGCGGCAAGTCGTGCTGTGTCGTCTTCGAGGATGCCGACGTCGCCGCGATCGCGCCGCGTATCGCGCGCGCCGCGACGATCATCTCGGGTCAGCAATGCACTGCTGCGCGCCGGGTACTCGTGCATGCCCGGCGAGCGGCCGAGATGCGCGAGCATCTCACCAGTGCGCTCGAAGCGCTGAAAGTGGGCGAAGGCATCAACGAGGCAATGGACATCGGTCCGCTCATCGACGCGGCCACGCGGGACGCGGTCGATCAAACCATTGCGCGCGCATGCGACGAAGCCGATCGCATATTGCTGCGCGGCACGCGCTCAGGACACGCGTACCTCTCGCCGACGCTTGTCGAGCACAGCGACCCAAAAGCGTTCTTCTGCCAGGAGGAAATCTTCGGACCGTTCGTCACGCTTGAGACGTTCGACACTGAAGCGCAGGCAATCGATAAAGCCAACGACACCGTATTTGGCCTCTCCGCGAGCGTTTGGACCAACGACGGCGCGCGCGCCTTTCGCATCGCACGCGCGCTGCGCAATGGCACGGTGTGGATCAACGATCACAACAAGCTCTTTGCCGAAGCGGAAACGGGCGGTTACCGGCAAAGCGGTCTCGGCCGCCTGCACGGCTACGACGCCCTCGCCGACTTCACGGAAATAAAGCACATCTGCATGCCGGCAGGCGTCGCTGATGGCGTGACACCGCTACGTTGAGTACGCTGGCGGGCGCTCAATTCCGCCTGCTCCTGGATCAGTCGGGTTGATCAATGTGCGAACGCCTGCCAGCACATAGCGAGCGCCGATCTTAGCCTTGTCGAGCGTGTGAGGCCCGGCTCCGTATTGAGTCGTGGTGTATTGATCCTCGCTGATGATTTGCAGCGACATGAACCGGTTGCCGGAATCGGGTAACGTCACTGTCACTGATCCGGCATCCAGATCGATATACGACTCGAATACAGTGTGTCTCGGCTGCCTCGAATGACCGGTTGTTTATCAATCGGCAGCAAGTCGCGTATATGATTCCATCCTCCGAATCAACCGCTCTTCACGGAATTAGCGAAGTAGCGGTCGGTTTCCGCACGAACGAATTTGTCAACCGTGACTGGCACCGTGTCTTCGGAAAATCCTTCATACTCACGGTGCGGCTACCTCCACGACGTCTGGCAAGACCCAGGTCTTGTCAAACAAAGGCGGCTTGGGTCCGTAGAAGCGCATCATGATTTCCCACTCCTTGCCGGCAACGGTTGGAATCCAGTTCGACTCTTTCCCTGTCGGCCCGCCTTGATCAGAGCCTGCCACATCAGGTCGAAGTTGACAGCAGGCATCGCCCAGATAACCGTTTCCGTCGCCCTACTGCGAAACAGGTGTTCTTCGACCGGGTCTGTGCAGTTTGGCCGACTGCGACAAAACTTGAAAGGCTGAGGTAGACAACTGCATTTTAGCCGGGAACGGTCGGCTGACGATCGACATCGCTGGAACTCATTCGCCGTCTCAACGCCTCTTGTCGCCGGTTGAACCACCGCTCAATCGACCCTTTGTTGTCTACGCGTCTGACGGCAATTGGCTGCATGCGGTCCGATGTTGAAACGAACAGAGTTACTTCGCTCGGCTCGGTCCGCGTAAGGCCGAAGAGGGTCGCGATGGAATGGACACAGTCCTCCCTTCGGGAATTGAGCATCGTTGAGGCGTCCAAATAGAACGGCATCAATGTGCCAAAGTGGGGTGGCGACACAACCACTTGAGGAACGGAGACCCAGATGAATGCCATGACATACAGACTCGACATTGCAAAACGGGTGTTCAACTGATCGGATGCCGGGTTAAACAAGGCAGCGTCGTCTTCGCCGTCGCCTGATAACTTGCATACCCTCAAGCGCCCAGGTTCGCCCACCCAACGTTACTGTATCGGCGGAACTGTGCCGAGCTTTTCCGCGAGCATCCGCTCATAGACGCCAAAGTGGAGGTCGACTTCCTCCTGCGTGACCGCCTCGACAAAGATGTTGATCTGATCCGGCATGAGGCCCATGACGGTGGCTATCGCCGCTTCAAGCTGCGGCGCGCACACGCGGTCGTCCGCCATCGTGGTGCCTATCCTGATGTCGTATTCCTTCTCTTGCCGGAAGACGATCTCCACGATGCGCGCCCGCGCGCTCATGTTGTGATCAACCGCCAGGCGAGTGACCTCCGCTAACCGGTGCATGATCTCGCTAGGGAAGCCTTTCGTTGAGCGCAGTTTGATGCGATGTCTTCCAAGGGTGATCCAGTCCGTATCGAATTCCACGACTTACCTCCTACGAGCTAGGTGGCAGGATTGTATGGTCCGACAGGCAGATTTCAAGTGAGATTACCGGCATATGACCGCGAGGCAACCGTGGACATTGTCGAAGGCGCGCACGTGGTCACCCTTCAGGCTGACCTTCCAGGTGTATCGAAAGATTGACCGGAAAGTTAAAGCGCAAGACGCTCTTGCCAAGCTTGTCGCGGCAACTTTCGTTTGGAAATTCGGGTCAATCGCGGCGAAAAAACGGTCGCCCCAACCGCGGACCAATCTGTCGCCAAAACGGCCAAGTTCTCGAGTGGCCCGAGCCCCAACGATCAGACGTTACTGCCTGTTTCATCAAGTTACAGACACTTACGGAATATTTGAGTTTCATTCAAGCACGGCGCCTGTCGATTTCCAACCCAGTGACTTGTCTCTTCATCGTCGGCAAACGCTGACCGCCCGCGTGCGCGCTTGCCTGCCGATCGATCGCACGCATCAGTCCCCCAATGGAGCGTATAACGCAATCGGCGTCGCCGAGCGTTTCAAAGACCGTCTGGTCGTTGAGCAGGATCCAATGCAAAAGTCCCTCCTCTCTTTCTCGACGCTCGTTCTCGCGCTTGCCGGTTGCGGCGGCGGCAACGACGTTAAAGCTCCTGATGCTGCGGCCGCCAGCGCAGATGCCGTCGCGCGGGCCGTCGCCCACGCAGACGCGACACGCCAGATTGCCTGCGTAGCACCCACGACCGCGCCGGCGTCCAGCAGCGGCGGCCTGATCACCGTCGATACGCCGAACTCCGACGGCACGCGCATGTACCCGATCGATGCCCGGATCGACGTCGCGATCACCACGCGCGCGAGCGCCGATGACACGCTCGAATGGACCATCGCCGATGTGCTCGGCAACACGGTCGCGAGCGGCGATTTCGCCGTGCCCGCCGGCGCGACGACGAGCACGCTCGCATGCACGTCGACGCTCGCCGGCTATTTCCAGGTCTCGGCGACGCTCGACAGCGCGGGCGGTCAAGTGCGGGAATCGGGCACGCGTCCGGGCGGCTTCGCGAGCTTCGGCGTGATCCCGGATCTCGCGAGCGCGATTCCCGGCGTCGAATACACGAAGCAGGACCAGCATCGCTTTGGGATGGAGGGCTTCAACGGCTGGGGCGCGGCGCTGTCCGCGCTTGGTCTCTCATGGACGATCGATGATCGCTCGATGGGCGCGATGGAGCCCGGCGAGCGCTTCGAATTCAATCCGTCGGCTGACAATCTCGACCCGTTCTACAAGTCAGGCAAAGTGTTGCGCTTCGTGCGCCTCGACGGCCTGCCCGGTGGCGCGAGCATGCACGACCTCAACCCCGACCACAGCTATATCCCGAACGACCTCGGCTATTACTGGAACTTCATGACGCGCGTCGGACAGGAAACGGAATCGATCCGCGCGAAATACTATCCGACCATGTCGGGCAACTATTACCAGGTGACGTGGGAACCGGAAGTCTTTTGGAAGGATTCGGACAAGAATCTCGTCGCCCTTTATCGGCATGTATACGACGGCCTGCATTCGACGGATCCTCGCGCGGTGGTCATGGGCCCGACCGAGTCATTTCCGATGCACACGACCGCGCGTCTGGAATCGCTCGCGTCGCTCGGTTTCGCGCAATACCTCGATGGCGTTACGACGCACGGATATTACGATGTCGACGGCTCGTCGCCGTCGCATCCGCCAGAGCGGCTATACACCGACGACAGCAATGCCGCGAGCTCGCTGCTCAACCAGATGCGTGGCCTTCGCGCTGAAATGCAGCAGGAATACAAGCCGAACATGAAGTTATTCGTGACGGAAACGGGCATCGAATACGACCTCGGCACGAGCTATGGCCCTGACTATCCGACGCCGAATATCCTTTTCGCACAAGGCGCGGTCGTCGCACGCACTCACCTCATCCTTCTCGGTGAAGGTGCGGATCAAACTTACGTGTTCTACGGAGCGGACTATCCGGGCGAGATCGGCTACGGCACGTTCTTCGACCTCGACAACGCAGAAGGCTCGCAGGACGCGACGAATATCGCGCCGAAACCCGCTGCGATGGCGATTGCCGCAATGACACGCATCCTGGACGGTACGATCACGCTCGGTCCCGTAAATGACTTGCCCGCCGGTGTGTATGCGTACGGCTTCCAGCAGTTGAACGGTGGCCGCGTCATCACCGCGCTGTGGACGCACAACAACGACGTGTGGCCCGCGTCGAACGGCGACTTCAGCACCAAGTACAGCGTGAACTACACGCTCACAGTCGATGCGGACGGCAACAGCGGCTCGGTACAACTGATCGACGCAATGGGCAACCTGTCGAGCGTTCCGTACACCAACGGCGCGGTGACGCTGACGCTGACGGAATTGCCGCAGTATGTGGTCTCGACGAACGCAGACGTCGCGATGAGCAACACGACGAAGCCGGTCGGTTACGTCGGCATGTAGGGACCGGTCTGACGACCGGATCGGCGGGGCGCAGATGGGCTGCCTCGAGAGCGGTCATCTTTTGACGAGCCGCCTGACGGTGGGCTGGACGGATAGCGGGAGCCTTGATAAAGCCGCGCGCGCGATGCGATGAAAGACATAGTTCGTCAAGACACGAATCATCGTTTTATCGAGGACCAGTGAGTTCAGCGTGGTTTTTGGAAAGACTTGATAGTTTGATGGCTTTCCAAAGCCCAGAAACATCGAGATCTGATCATTCATGTTCGTGATGAATTCTGTGTTGACGATGATCGGCTCCGACTTCTGGATTTCGCTGTCTACCTGGAAGAAGACGCTCTTCCTGACAAAGTTCTTGTCCTTGACGGGTCTTGCCCGGTGAATTCCATATGTGTTGTAGATCAGCAAGGAACCTTTGGGCATCTTAAAGCTTCTGATCGCCGTCCCATAGTTCTCTTCGATGAACCCGTCAGTGTAATCGCTATAGGCCTTATCGCCGGACCAGCGATGAGAGCCTTCGATATATTGGAATTCACCATCCTCGACGTCCGATACATAGAAGATGAAGATGATTCCGGGAATATGCGCGAATGCCTTGTCCGTCTTGTTGTCCGTATGCCACTGCATGTGGTGTCCGCCATATGTTTCATAGTAGCGCAGTGCTTTCAGTCTAAATTGATCACCCAGATACCGCTCGCAGACATTGAACACGAAGGAAGACGTAGCAAAGTTGTAGAAGGCCTTCGACACAGCGAGCAGATTGGTCAGGTAGTACTGCTTCTCGGAATATACGCCGCTGATCGAGTTCTCATTCAGTCCTAGTCTCGTTTGCGTCGCGTCGCGCTCGATGGCTTTCAGCGTGTCTGGCGATATGGCCGATGGAAAGGCGTAATAGCCCTTTTTGTTCAGGTCCCCGATGATTTGGTCCATGTCGACGGCCAGAAACTCACCGACAAACAGTGTCGTTTCGTTCCGTCTGTCATCGACTCTGACGCGACTCGCGCTCGCCGACGTCTCATCGACGCTCATTTCAATGGCGCTGCGCGAATCGCCATCATTCAGGGGCACGCTTGCCATTGCTTTCTCCCGAGGTTGTTGCGAACGGCCACCGCCGTCGACCGAATCGAGATGGATGTTAGTGTCAGCAGGCGGCGTAGAAATCACGAAGGCGGAAGACGACAGGCTCTTGGCCGGCTGATACCCGCGCCTCCACCGTTGGCGCGGGTTGAAAGTGCGCAGCGCTCACCGGCCAATCACTTGGCGGAATCGGTCAGGAGTGACGCAAGGTTATTGGTTCGACATAGATTGAGAAGGATTCACGAGAGACTATGGTCATCGCTGCAATCGTCGAATGGCCAAAGATGTCCTGCATCAAAAGCAGTGCTTGAACAGTCCGCTAAAGTGCGTTCTCGCGCACCGGTCTAGTGAGTACCTTGAGGCCCATTATGTACAAAATACTTAGTCCGATTGGAACTGAAATTGAAATTCCAGAAAATGCGGCCCAAAACTCGACCACGTTCGATCTGATCGAACTCGCCGGAGCAAGGCAATACTACGATGAAAATGGCTATGTCGTCGTGCGCGGCGTGGTGGACCCGGTTCTGTGCGACTCTATCCGGAATGCGTTCGAGACTACCGTCAAGAGCTATCCTGGGTACATATACAGGCAGGCGACCGCGAACCCGGAAAAGAACAGAATCAATGAGTATGGCTTCGTAATGAATTCGCTACTCAACCTTCAGTCTCTTAGTGAGGTGAGATTCGCGCCACTCAAGAAGCTGACGGTGAAGGCGTTTGCGAGTACACCTATCAAGCGCATCACGCGGGAAATACTCTCGGAAGACGGCAAGCTCGTGCAGAGCATGTACTTCGAAGGGAACGCGGAGACGTGGCCACATCAGGACACGTATTATCTCGACAGCGAGAGGATCGGCACGATGGTAGCGTGCTGGTACGCCCTTGAAGATATCGACGCGGGTGCCGGACGTTTCTTCGTCGTGCCGGGCAGTCACCGCATCGACATGGTGAAGAACGGAAAGAACTTCGACGTGGCATTCAATCACGGACAATACAAGGAACTGGTCAAGAAGATTCTTTCTGAACAACAACTCGAATTCCGCGCGCCATTCCTGCAAAAAGGTGACGTGCTTTTCTGGAATTCGAAGACGATCCACGGCAGCCTGCGCACGACGCGCCCGCAATTCTCTCGCAGTTCTTTGACGTCGCATTTCATCCCGGTTTCTCACCGCTTCCTGCAGTTCCAGTCGAAGATCAAGCCACTGAATCTGCGCGAGTTCAACGGTATGGCGTTCCATTGTCCGAAGGACATGGAGCGGCTGTCCAGCCGGGTCGTGCTGGGGATCGAAACGACGTTCCCCAAGTCATTTCAGATGGCGAAGAAACTGGCCATCAAAGCCCTGGTTAAGTGATTCTCCCGCCGCAGCGTCGGTCTGAATGTGCCGGTCCAGGATAGAGCGAAAGAAGTTGACAACCGACGACCGCGCCGCGAATCCGAGGCGCGGGGTTAATTTTCAGCCGCGGCATCCAGCCTACGTCCCGCTCCTGCGTTAATCGCCGCCACTAAGGCGTATTGCCGTTCTTTCTTCGGACCGGTATTCCGTCGGCGACATCGAAAACTGCCTCCTGAATACTTTTTAGAAGCGCTCGCCATTGGTCAGTCCGGTCCTGCGCACGAACTTGTCGACCGGCAAGGCGCTGACGTGAGGGATAACGACCATATGAAGCAGGCGATGTCCTATAGGAACGTGTTCATCATGTTTCGGACCGCAGCGACGGCCTGATCCTGCTGCGTCTCGGTCAGCGCAAGCCCGCTCGGCAGATAGAAACCGCGGCGACCCATACGCTCGGCAACGGGATAACGTTCTCCCTCGAACAGACCTTGCTTGCGAAACACGGGCTGCTCGTGCATAGGCCAGAAGAACGGCCGCGCGCTGACGCCCGCGTCGGCCAATATGGCGCGCGCTTCGTCGGCATCGATCGGCAACGCGTCATCCAGCATGACGCCAAAGACCCAATAGATATTCTCTGCAAAGGCGCATGTCACCGGCGCCAGTTCCAGTCCCCGCACACCGCGCAGCAGCGCGTCGTAACGCCGCCCCAGCTCCCGCTTTCTGGTGACATGCGCATCGAGCTTCTCGAACTGCGCGAGACCTACCGCCGCCTGGAGGCTGCTCATGCGATAGTTCCAACCCAGTTCTTCATGAACAAAGCGCCTTTCCGGCTTGAAGCACAGGTTTCGCAGACTTCTTGCGCGCGCGGCGAGCGCGTCGTCGTCGCAAAGGATCATGCCTCCTTCGCCGGTCGTGATGTGCTTGTTTGCATAAAAGCTGAAGCACGATATCTCGCCGAAGCTGCCGCACGCCTTTCCGTTATAAGTCTGCCCGATGGCCTGCGCGGCATCTTCGATCACGGCCAGGCCATGTTTCTTCGCGAGCTCAAGCACGGGCGTCATGTCCACGGGCAGACCGAAGATATGCACCGCCATGATCGCGCGGGTACGGCTCGTGATGGCATCCTCGATTTTCGTGACGTCCATGTTCCACGTATCCGCGCTCGAGTCCACGAATCGCAGACGCGCGCCGGTGCGAACGATCGCCGATGCGCAGGAGATGATCGTATGCGTGGGGATGATGACTTCATCTTCCGGACCGAGTTTCAGCGCCGCTGCGGCGACGTCGAGGGCCGCGCTGCCGTTGGCCACGGCGATCGCATGCTTGCGACCCACGTATGCCGCCATCGCGTGCTCGAAGCGCTCGACGAATGCACCATCCGATGAAATCCAGCCGCTCTCAATGCATTCGTTCAGGTAGATCCTCTCGTTTCCGTCGAGCAGGGGTTCGTTTACCGGAATCATCGTGTGCTTCTCCTGGTTTCAGGCCCGACGCCCATTGACTGGTCCGAGCCGGTCCGCTCGGCGAACAGGATGCTCACGCGAGCGGGCTGCACGCGTTCACGCAGCATAGAAGTCACCCGAGGCTCGTCTGCCGGGCTGGCCGAATATGCCATGACGTTGGCCGGATCAGGTGCCGCGTAAGACGTCGCGCCACGCATGCTCTCGAGACCATGACAATGCCGGTGCGAAAGCGCGGACCGCGCCAATACCTTGGCACCGTCCGCCACCACCTGAAAAATGTCGATGGCGATCGCTAATCTGGGAACCGCACATCGTGCCTCCCGCATCCCGTGTCTCTCGGGAAATGACGGTCCGACAACGCATCCCAATGGACGATCGAGCACCAACATGAACAAAGGCTCTCGCATCTATGTCGCCGGACACAATGGCATGGTCGGCTCAGCCCTCGTCCGGTGTCTTGCCAGTCACGGCTATCACCACCTGGTCACGCGATCCCGACCGGAGCTCGACCTGCTGGATCAGCGTGCAGTGAGGGACTTTTTCGCACAGGAGCACATCGACGTCGTGCTCCTCGCTGCCGCGAAGGTTGGCGGCATACACGCCAACTCGACCCAGCCGGCGTCGTTTCTCTATGAGAACCTCGTCATCGAAACCAATGTGATTCACGCAGCGTTTACGAGCGGCACGCCCGAACTGGTCTTCTTCGGCTCCTCATGCATCTACCCGAAATATTGCCCTCAGCCGATCAAGGAAGAGTACCTGCTCACGAGCGCCTTCGAGCAGACCAACGAAGCCTATGCGATCGCGAAGATCGCCGGGCTCAAACTGTGCGAAGCCTATAACCGGCAGCACGGCATGCGCTACCTGTCCGTGATGCCCACCAATCTTTACGGTCCGAACGACAACTATGATCTTCAGAACGGGCACGTTCTGGCCGCGCTCATTCGCAAGACGCACGAGGCAAAGCTGAACGGACTGAAATCGGTCGGCGTCTGGGGATCAGGTTCGCCACGACGCGAATTCCTGCATGTGGACGACCTCGCGTCGGCGGTGCTCGCGTTGCTAGAAAGCGGTCGGACCGACGGCGTGTTCAATATCGGCACCGGACGTGACATCACGATCGCGGACCTCGCCCGTCTCGTCTGCGACATCATAGGCTTTACCGGAACGCTGGATTTCGACGGATCGAAACCCGACGGTACGCCGAGAAAATTGCTCGATGTGTCGAAGCTGGCCGAACTGGGATGGAAGCCCACGATCGCGCTCGGAGACGGCATCGCGGCCACGTATGCCGACTTCGCAAAGCGGGAACAGCGCACCGGTTACGTCAACGCGTGATTCGCGGCAGACGTTCTTCGGCCTGCCGCGTTCCCCCTATTGCGGTTCTCATGCCGACAGGATCGGCGACAGTGTGCGCCTCAGCGCCCCTTGCGAGAGCAGCGCCGCTGCCGCCTCTATTGCCCTCTCTATCTCCGTGCGCTTGCGCAGATACATCTGCTCCGCGCCCGCCAGCGCATCGGCAATGGCAGCCGCTTCCGGCGCCGCGAAGCATATTGCTTCGTGAATCTCCTTCATGCTGATGGCCGGAAGTTCCGTAGATATGACGAGTCTTCCGGACGCGACATACTCGATGACCTTGAAGGGAAAAACACCGTTGCCCATCTTCTCGATTGAAGCGTGCGGATTGACCAGCACATCGCACTCGGAGATCAACGTGAGCAGCGTCTCGTCGTCCACCCGGCCGTGAAAGTGCACCGCGTGCCCTTCGGCACCGAGGTTCGCGAACGCTGATGCCAGCGGGCCCGCCCCGCACACATGAAAGGTGAAGCGTCCGCGCGAAAGGCGTATCAGATCGAGAACGATGTCCGCACCTTTTTCCGCGCTCAGGCCGCCAAAGTAGCCGATCACGGTTGGCGCGCCTTCGCGTGAGAATGGCCGGCGCCGTCTGCATACCTCGACCAGTTCGTCGGACACCACGCCTGGACACAACACGACGGGGCAGCCGCTGCGTCGGTGCTCGCGCGCGGACAACGACTCGTTGACGGCAAGGCATACAGTCGGAGCCGGCAAAAGAAAGCGCCATGCAATGAAGTCGAGCATCGGCTTGGGATGCCAGCGCCGCCGCGAGAACAGCCAGTCTTCGAACTGAAGAACGAGACGCGCGCCGAAGCGTTTGGTCAGCTCGCGCGCCAGCATCGATTCGAACGCGTAGGGGTTGTAAATCCATACGGTATCGGGTTTGCCCAGCATCGAAATCTCGCGGCTCACCGCGGCCACTTCGAACAAGTTGAGCATCTTGCCGATGGTTCGCACCGGATACCGGCGCAGTGCAATCTCACGAATGGGCCTGTCGCCAATGCGCGCGTCGCGCACTTCTCTCGGCAACCATTCCTGCTCTTCGTGCGCGGAGTTGATCAACACGACATCGCGCGCCAGATGGACTGCCAGCGTCAGGAAGAATTCGACTTTGCGCGCAGCACCCAGATCGCGGTTCCTCTCGCGATTGGCGGCGCTGTACGGTGCGATGAACACTAACATGTCGACTCCCAGATCACATGTTCAGGAAAGGCGCTTCGTCGACGCCGACTTTGGGTCGCGCGCGACCGGGCGCTGCCTGAAGGCGCACGCCCGTCTTATGAACCGCGCGCCAGTACGTGTCCCCGAAACAGACGAACAGCGTCGTCACGAGCGGATATTGCTCCAGCAGATTGATATCCATGCAAGCGCCTAATGTGATGCCCACGAACACCAGATGACGCGCCCGCAGATACCCTGAATGGCGCGGACGCAGCCGCCACAGGAAAGCCGCGGCGCCCGTGACGAAGAGCAATGTTCCGATCGTCCCAAGCTGAAACTGCATCGTGACAAAGGCATTGTCGATGAGCAGGTTGAAACGATACTGCTCGGGTTCGGCGCCTGCTTGCTGCACCATCGAGTACGCGGTGTTCGTGCCCACGCCGAGCCCACGTCCGATCAGCAGCTCCGGCACATTCGCTTGCGACAGCTGATCTGCGATCTGCACGAGGTTGTACAGCCGCCCTCCTTCGGCGATCTGGTTGTCCAGAACGTCGCCACGGCCGACCGCGTCGACCATGTGTGCGTAGCCGCCCGTCACCAGAGACGCAGCGATAGGCAACGCGCTCATCACGAGCAGCATCCGGGCACGTCGATCGAGCCTGCCCGCCAGCACTTCCCAGAACACGAGGCCGGTCACCGGCGCGACGCACAGCATCGCGAAACGCGTACCGGACGACACTGCAATCCCCACCGCCAAGCCGATCAGCAGGAGCCGAAAGAGAAGCCGCGCCCGGTCGAGAATCAGCGTCATGCACGCGAGGGAAATCGCATACATGCCTGCCAGCGTTGCGTTGCTGAGAAGACCCGTGTAGCGATCGCCCGCAAATGAAACCACCCGCCCCTGCCCAAGATCCATCCATTGCCGCAGCACGACGTAGAAGTCGAGCGCGGCGAGCGCGAGCAACGCGATCACGAAGGCCGTCTGCCCCCGTACACCGTCGGGCAGCCATCGCCCGAACAGGAACAGCCCGAACGACGCATGAAGCAGCAGCACCCAACGCATTCCTGCTGCAAGAAAGAACAGCGGGGTCCAGCCCAGGATGAACGGCACGAGTCCGATCGATATCACGCAGAAAAGCCAGACAAAGTACAGAAGAACTAACTTGCTCATGTCGTATGGAAAGCGGCCCCTTCCCAGCGCGATGGGCCAGCCGACACCGATGACGACCGTGAGCACGTCCTTCACATACCGGACCGCGCCGGCCTCGTTCATTCCGGCCGTGCTCATGTTCCATACGTCGATGGAGCGGGTTCCAAGCGCACTGAACGCCTGGTCCGCGTATTGCGCCAGCGCTGCGGCGAAAAGCGTGTAGACGACGAGTGCGAATACCCAACGGGTCCACATGGCATACGCTCCGGTGCTTGCCGTTCGGCTCAACGCAGGCTCGTCCTCATTCGTGATGCTCCAGCGCGCGGTATCCGGCCAGCGTGATCAGCGCATCCCGCTTCGCGATCTGATAATCGGACAGCACCATCTCCTTGACGAGCGCGGCGAATGTCACCGTCGGCGCCCATCCGAGTTTCGCGTGAGCCTTCGACGGATCGCCGAGCAAGGTCTCGACCTCGGTTGGCCTGAAATAGCGCGCGTCCACTCGCACGATCACCGTCCCCGGGGCGACCCGGCATTCCTTGCTCGTGATGCTGTCCACGATGCCGACCTCGTCGACGCCGCTACCCTCGAAGCGAATCTTCATGCCGAGCTCGGCCGCCGCCTGCTGCACGAACTCCCTCACGCTGTATTGCACGCCCGACGCAATGACGAAATCTTCCGGCTCCGGCTGCTGCAACATGAGCCACTGCATCTGGACGTAATCGCGCGCGTGTCCCCAGTCGCGCATCGCCCCGAGATTGCCGAGGTACAGGCAGTCCTGTGACCCGATCGCAATGCGGCCGATGGCTCGCGTGATCTTGCGCGTTACGAATGTCTCTCCGCGAACCGGCGATTCGTGATTGAACAGAATCCCGTTGCATGCATATATGTCGTACGCCTCGCGATAGTTCACCGTGATCCAGTATGCGTATAGCTTCGCGACGGCATAAGGACTGCGCGGATAGAACGGCGTGGACTCGCGCTGAGGCACTTCCCTGACCAGTCCATACAACTCGGATGTGGAGGCCTGGTAGAAGCGCGCGCTCTTTTGCAGGCCCAATATGCGTATTGCTTCGAGAATTCGCAGAGCGCCGAGGCCGTCTGCGTTGGCCGTGTACTCGGGTTCTTCGAAGGACACCGCTACGTGGCTTTGCGCCGCCAGATTGTAGATTTCGTCGGGCTGCACGCGCTGGATGATGCGCAGAATGCTGGTCGAGTCCGTCAGGTCGCCGTGATGCAAGTGAAAACGCCGCTTTGCGACATGATCATCCTCATAGAGATGATCGATCCGGTCGGTATTGAAGAGCGAGGAACGGCGCTTCACGCCATGCACCTCGTATCCTTTGTCGAGCAGGAATTGAGCGAGATAGGAACCATCCTGACCGGTGATCCCGGTGACCAGCGCGACCTTCTTCGACATCGCTTCTTCTCCTCGTTTGCGTACGCGACTTTCGAAATGCATCAGGCAGGCTTGATGTTGCTCTCGCCGCGGTCCTTGCCATACCCGTAGGTCGTGACGTAGCCGGAGCCATAGCGGGATCTTTCGGCGGGAACATCGGTGAACAGGATGCCGCTCACGCTCACGTCGCTGTTTTGCAGTCGGCTCAGCGCCTCGTGCACTTCGGCGACGGACTGCCGCCCGTGCCGCACCACGAGCAGCGTGGTCCCTGCCTGCCGTCCGATGAGCGAGGCGTCGGTGACGGCGAGCACTGGCGGCGTGTCGATGACGACGGAGTCGTAACGCCGGGACGCCGCGTCGAGCAGTTCGTTGAGGCGCCCGCTCATGAGAATGTCCGCCGGATTGGCCGAGTCGGCGCCACGCGGAATCAGATCGACGCCTTCGATGACGTCGCGCCTCACCACGTCGTCGAATGGCGCGCCGTTGAGGAGCTCGCGCAGTCCGGGTCCGTCGCTCGGTCCGAAAGATGCATGCATGTTGCCCATGCGCATATCCGCATCGATCAGCAGCACCCGCTTGCCGCCGGCCGCCTGAACGGCCGCGAGATTGGCCGAGAGGAACGACTTGCCCGCGCCAGGCGTCGAACTCGTGATCATGATCACGTTGTTTCTGTGCGCTCCGCTGATCGATTGCAGCACGGTGCGCAGACTTCGCACGCCTTCGACCGCCACGTCGCCAGGCGAGCGCGCCGCCAGCACATGCACGCCAGGGAGCTTGCGGCGCATGTCCTCCTGCAACCTGACTTGCCGGACGCTGTGCGGCACGACCGCGCAGACCGGAATGCCGAGGGCGCGCTCGATCTCGACGCTGCGCTCCACGCCACCGAAGAGCGCCCTTCGCAAGAATGCGGCGACGATGCCGAGCACGACGCCGAGCACCGCGGACAGCGCCAGCAGGACACGCCAATTGGGCTTGATCGCTTTCTCGGGCGGCATGGCGCGATCGACGATGCGCACATTGCCGACGTTGCCCGCCTTGATGACGCGTAACTGCTGCGCGCTGTTGAGGAGATTCGTATAGAGGTCGGTGTCCACGCGAACGTTGCGCATAAGGCGCAGCGCCGTCTGCTCGGTATCCGGCAATGAAGCCACGCGCCGGCTCAGGGCGTCGCGATCCTGTTGCAAGCGGCTGATCTTGGCATTGATCGCCGTGAGCGACGGATAACCCGGCTGATAATGCCCGGCGATATCGTCGCGCTGCTGCATCAGCGCGCGCATGCTGGTGTCGAGTTCGATAACTTGTTGCAATAGCAGGCGGCTTTCGATGCCGAGATCGACGGTGCCCTTGCTGTTGCGAAACGCGTTGTACTGGTCCTCCGCCTGCTGCAACTCCTCGCGCAGCTTCGGCAACTGCTCCTCGAGAAAGAGCAGCGAATGTTCGGCTTCGGATGATCTCCTCGCGAAATCCTGAGCCAGATACTCTTGCGCGATCGCATTCACGACATTGGCAACGCGCGTCGGATCGGAGCCTTCGAGCGCCACGCCGATCATGCCCGACTGTGTCTTGCGCTCCGCGATGGCCAGCTTGCTCTGGAGCGCCAGAGTGGTCGCCTGGCTCGATTGTGCCGTCAGCGTGAATTCGCAGCCGGGAGGCGCCTCGAGCGTGTTGACGAGGACGCGCGCCTCGCCATTGTCGTAGGGCACGGTCAGTTCCTGACCGACCGCTCCTCGTCCGAGGACGATGCCATCGGGCGATAGCAGTTCGAATGAACCGCCCTCTCCCGCCTTGATCGTGAATGCGCGACCGAGGGCCTTGCGCGGCACGTCGAACACCTTTACGTCAATGTTCTCGTCGCCCCATGCGAAGCGCCGCAAGCCGAAGAGCGGTTTTGAGTCGCCCATCCCCCTGTTCAGCCTGGCTATCCAATGACCGATGAGCGGAAAGTAGCGCGGCTGCGCGGTTACTTCCAGATGCAATTGCCGCACCGCCTCACCTACGACGAGCCGCGAGCGGATCAACTCCATTTCGGTGTCGGCGCCCGCCTTGACTTTCGAATCGAAGATCGATGCGAGCCGCCCCAATGCTTCGGCTTCGGGAGAACTCGAAGTCTGCGCGCCGATCTGAACCAGCGCGTCGGCACGGTACACGGGCTGGATGACCGCTCCATATAGCGCACCGAGCGCGAGCGTGCCGAGCGCGACCACGCATACGAGACGACGGCCATCGATGATGACCCGAACGTAGTCGGATATCGACACGCCATCCCCGTGCATCGAATCGTCGTGCATGCCTTGCTTCATCGAGGTCATGTGTTTGCCGATAAGGTCCATTGCCCCCGACAGCGGTGCTCGCCCGGGAGGCGCGATTTCATAGGAGCGACGCATCCGGTGTGCGTCCGTTCTGACTGTTACCCTTGTTCTTATCAATGGACAAACAAAGCAGCGCAGCACGCCTGGTTCGAGAAAGCCCCCGGGTCTCCCGTGTCCGTCGCCGTTGAGAACTTTACATACGCCTCTGTCATGCAGGACATCGCGACGGAAATCGCCAAGATGTTGTCGGTCGCCTGAGTCATGTCGGTAAGAATGGAACCCGGTGTCGAAGCGGTGGCGTGTCTCGGCAAGCCTTTGTCGGCTGGAGTGAACAAGTGGCTTGTACCATTCGCCGGATAGCT
Source organism: Caballeronia sp. INML2 (assembly GCF_023631365.1). Classification (NCBI taxonomy): domain Bacteria; kingdom Pseudomonadati; phylum Pseudomonadota; class Betaproteobacteria; order Burkholderiales; family Burkholderiaceae; genus Caballeronia; species Caballeronia sp. INML2. The sequence continues at coordinate 68,988 of NZ_JALQDH010000061.1, forward strand.
TGATGCCGATTTCTTCTACGCGCGCATGCGAGCAAGAAATTTCATTCAATTCCAATACAGGCTATCGAATGAAGATCCTCATGATTTCACTGAACTATGCTCCCGAGGTTTCCGGTATCGGGAAGTATTCGTCCGAGCTGGCCGAGTGGTTCGCAAGAAAGGGGCATATAGTGCGCGTGATCACGGCATCGCCCTATTATCCTGGCTGGCGCGTGCAGGAAGGTTATAGCGCGCGCAAGTTCTCCACCGAATCGATCAACGACGTGTCGGTAACGCGCGTGCCGTTCTGGTGTCCGCGCCGGCCGAATGGCGTGAAGCGTCTCATTCACCTGATGAGTTTCTCCCTCGCTGCCGCGCTGCCAGCCATCGCCCGCGTACGCTGGCGTCCCGATCTCGTGTGGGTGGTCGAGCCGCCTTTGTTCGCGAGCCCGTTTGCACTGCTCACTGCGCGCTTGAGCGGCGCACTGTGCTGGCTGCAGATTCAGGACTATGAAGTCGACGCTGCATTCAAGCTCGGCATGCTCAAGGGTAATGCCGTGAAGAAGCTTTGCCTCAAGTTCGAGCGATCGCTTCTCGCACGCATGGACGGAGTGTCGGCCCCTTCGGCTGCGATGACGCAAATCGCAGCCGCCAAAGGCGTGCCTAACGAAAAGCTGTCTCTCGTACCGAACTGGGTCGACACCGGGCGCATCCGCCCGCTCGGCAGAGCCAGCGCTTTTCGCGCCCGGCTGGGTATTGGCGAAAATGTCATCGTCGTGCTGTATTCCGGAAATCTCGGCGCCAAGCAAGGACTCGAACTGCTTCCTGAAGCCGCGCACAGGCTGGTGCATCGTCGCGACATCGTGTTTGTCATTTGCGGCAATGGTCCTGCAAAGGACTATCTGAGCGCCAAGGCGGCGGAGCTTCCGAACATCAAACTGATCGACATGCAGCCGAACAAGCGCTTCAATGAATTGATGGGGCTTGCGGACATCCACGCTCTTCCGCAGCGCGCGGACGCCGCCGACATCGTGATGCCATCCAAGCTCGGCGGCATGCTGTCGAGCGCACGCCCGGTCATCGCGACCGCCGCGGAACATACGGAGCTATGGAACATCGTTCGGTCGGTCGGCGTCGTGACCGAACCGGGCAATGCGACCGCCCTGGCGGAAGCGATCGTCCATCTGGCGAACGATCCCGCGCTGCGCGAGCGACTCGGCTCGCTCGGACGCAGCTATGCCACGACCCATCTCTCGCGGGAGAAGATTCTCGCTGCATTCGAGAGCCGCGTCGTCATCGAGCTGCAGAAAAAGCGCGACGTGTCGGACCGCGTCATTACCTGAGCCCTTGCTCGCGCCACGCGCGCCGCTCGCCTGCGCACCGATGCGGCTATTCGAAAGGGCGATTGCCGAGCATGAGCGCGCGATGCGCGCCCGCGGTCGAGGCGACGAGTCCAAGCGTTCCTTTCTGGGTCACCGAGAAGCGGACCAGGTCGCTTCCCGATACCAGCGTTCGGGCGGGCTCGCCAGCGCCGCGTCGTGGCAGATGGAGCAGATACAGACCCGACAAAGCCTGATGTGACCGGTCCGCGTTACGCGACACGAGCACGATCACGGCATGGGCCTTGTCGTCGCGTGGAAGCGTCAGACCGGTGTCGAAGCTCGCGCCGTCGAAATCCATGCTGAAGAGGCCGAGCCCGCCGATCTCATGCCTGACCTCCTCCACGGCGCGGAACGCTCCACGCTGTATCGTCACATCGTCGGCGAACGTTGCGGCGCCCAGGGCAAAGTGATCCTGCGCATTCGTGAGCGTGCAATCCCACGACTGCACGGGCGCGACCGGACCGTCCGACGCCACGGCCGATGCGCCGTAGGCTTGCTGGACGTTGACGCCGAAGACGGAGGAAGCGCCGTCGAGTGTCCCGACAAATGCCGGAACGAGTACACCGTCGCCCAGATACGGGTCGTTCCAGCCGGCGCCGACGGGTCCCGTGCGAGCCGGACTGTCGCGATAGCCGACGCGCTCCAGATAAACGCCGTTGAAGACGGCGGACTGACATGCATCGACGAGCACGGCGGGTCGCGGCGACATCGCGTGCGATATCTGCATGAAGACGTTGGCGTTCGACGGGCGCGCATAACGCGACATGACCCTGATGCAGAAACCGCAGATGCCCCTGTAGGGATAAGCCTTCGCCTGCGACGCGGCGTTGAGTTGCGCACTCAGTCTCGACTCGTTGTTTCGCGTCTTGAAGAACGCGGCGTCGAACCAGGTGTCGATACGCCGCTCGTCATCGCCATAGGCCCGGCTGTAGATGTTGCGCACGTTGATGAAGGTGCACTTGTCCGCAAAGCCGCCTCGCTCGTTATAGTCGTCGTTGCGGTCCGCCCATTGCCCTCCGACGAGAACCGGCACGCCCGTGCCCTGGGCCTCGATATTGCTGAACATGCATTGCTCCAGCACCGCTGCATAGATGCCGATGCCGCAGCCGAGAAAGCGAAGCTTGTCGAAGATGCAGCAGGCGAGTGTCGCGGAAAGCGCACCGAAAGCCATGAAGCAATCGATGAAAGTCAGGTTCTCCAGGCCCGCTTCGAACGCGGTGTCGTGTCCATCGAGTAGGCCGAAGGTGATCGGCTGACGCGCGTCCGCCATGCCGTAGCGATACCCTCCCTTCACCACGGCGTTGATGCCGCATACCTTGACTCCGGGCCACGCGCCCACGCAGTAAGCCTGGCGCAATGCCGGCTCGGGCGCAAGCCGCTTGTCCTTTGCGCTTCTCGTGCGGCCGTCGTCGTGACAAGGAATGGCGAGCGTCCCCGATGCGGCTGCGATGCGGAACGTGCCGTTATCGAGCACCACACGCTGCGCGCGTCCTGTCGACGCATAACATGCGCCCGCGAAAGCGACGGCGCGGTTGATGGCGTCGGCGTCATCTGCGATGCCGTCACCTTGCGCACCGAACCAGCGCGCGTAGATGTCGCCCTCGAACACGCGTTTCCAGCGCTTTCCGGACTTCGACACGATAATCGTGCCGCCATTGTCCGCACTCGACGCATCGTCCGGATCGAGCCGATAACACGCGATGTCCGACGCGCGACGGCCTGCCGGATGCTGCGACACGAGCAGGCGCGTGAGCGTTCCGGTGTACTGACGCAACATCGCGTAGCCCTGGATCGGACCTTCGTTCAGGATGAAGCCGGACACATCTGCGATGCGCGCCTGAAGCAGCGCCCCCCTGATGACGACCATCCTGTCGTCGGGTGCAAGGCTTTCCGCAAGCTGCATCGAAGCGGCTGCACCCTGAATCTGCGTGGGCTCGCTTTTCGCGGCCTGCGCACGACGCGCCTCGCCGGCCACGCCCGAGACGCCGCAGCAGGCGACGATGATCTTCTTGAGCGCCCGTCGTCTCGTCTTGAGCGCCTCGCCGGCGGCCTGCCACTTGCTCCGGAGCTGGACCATGACGTCTCGAGGCCTGTGGGAAGCGCTACGACAGCGGCTTCAGCGAAGCATGGGCAAAAATCTGCTTTCTGCAGATGCCGATATACACGGAGTAGTCCACCGCGACGCTGGCAATGATGGTCGACCAGATCACCCAGTCCACCGTGCCGAACTTCGTGAGCAGATAAACCTTGAGCGGAATGGAAACAGTGCAAAAGACCAGCACGGCGAGCAACTGCGGACGCAATTCCTTCACGCCGTTCAGAAAGATGGCGAAGGCGCTGGCCATCGCGTCGACCACGGCGAGCACCGCCGCGGCGCAACGCAACTCGAACGGCACGTCGAGCTGATTGCCCGTCCATATCTTCAGGAGCCACGGCGACGCTATCAGGATCAGCGCGCTCATCAGCAGGGCGGTACCTGTCGTCACGCACATGGACAGCTTCAGCGTGTTCCTGATGAAGGTCCTTTCACCTCGCGATCGGGCATCAGCGTACAAGCCCCACAATGGTCCCGACAACATCGACATTGCAACGGTGACCACCTGAAACAGCCGTTGTGCGACGGCCAGTCGCGCGACTTCCTTGGCGCCGAGAATGTTCGAGACGATCAACGGGTCACACGCGCTGCCACATATGAAGCCGAGTTGAACGATGAGAAATATGCCCGCCGTCTTCGTCAGCACGGAATAGTCGAGCCAACCGGTGCCGGCCCAGATGCCGCGATGGAATCTGAAGATCCCCTCCCGGCGCAGGCGCACGAGCAGAATCATCGCGCTCGCGACCTGAACGCCATAGGTGGACAGGACGAGATAGGGCATGGGTGCGCGCACGCGCGCACAGAGATAGAGAAGCGGCAACGAACACAGGTATCCGATTGCCGCGGCCGTATGCGGTTCCCATGCGCGCTGCAAGCCCACGAAGACCTTTCTAACGCCACCGAGCGGAATGTTCAGGCAGAACAGCCCGATGAACGTGAGCGTCGCCAGCACGGTCTCTTTCGCGACGATCGTCGACTCGACCTTGAGCAGGCGCTGAAAATCCAGCAGCAAGACGAGCCCGACGAGTACCCCCGCCGCGGCGACGCCGATCACGGCGAGCAGCATGATGCCCCGCGTAACGATGGTCTGCAGCGCGTCGCGGTCGGCGGACGATTCCGCATCCGCAACGAGATTCACGAGTCCGTTCGCCACGCCGAGATCCAGCACCGATAACATCACCGCGAGGCTCGATATCGTCATCCAGATGCCGAAGCGCTCTTGTCCCAGATATGGCAGCGTGAACGAGACCGAGAGCAGGACGACCGCGAAGCCCAACGCCGCACTCACCGAATTGCAGGCGACCGACCGTGCTGCGCGGACATAGCGCTCCCGGTCGCGCGCCTCGGAGCTGCCGACGCCGAATGGCAGGTAACGAAAGCAGTGCCTCAGGAAGAAGGCGGGGGCGCGCGCAAAAGAACGCTCTGAAGGCGGCATGGGGCGTTTCATCCTTTAGCTGATCGCCGGAAACGCTGTGGCCTAAACGCGCGGTTCGAATCGCACCTTGTCCTGATCGCCCACGTAGGGTCCCTGCTTCACTTCGATGAACGCCGCGTCTTCGAGTATCTCGAAGCCATGCCCGCCCGAGGACAGCAAGATGACGTCGCCGGGCCCGAGCGTGCGGCTCGTCACATAGTGCAGATTCGAGCCGTAAAAATCGACACGCACGCGGCCTTTCTTGATGAACAGAACCTCTTGCGTCAACTTGACCTCGCGCACCACGACGTTGTGTACGTGAGCGGGAATCTTCTTTCCGGCCGGATGCGTCATGTGCGCGAGTTGCTGCGAGTACTCATGCGGCGTAAAGAAGTTGATGCCTTCTTTTGAGAACGAGTCCCGGACGATCAGAGCCAGTGTGACGCCGTCGTGAACGATGGTTTCCAGCTCCTTATCGACCACGGTGTCCTGTTCGGCTACGAGTAGCGTCATGATGTGCCCCGGCGGGATTGTTCGACATGGACCGCTGCATGCGCAGCGGCATGTAAGCATGATTTCCGATGAATCGCCTTGAGACGCGACAAAGGCGCAGGCCCGATACGCCGTGTAGTCCGAGCATAGCGGCGAGCGCCCTTCGCCGGTCAGCCGGTGACGGAATCTGGCAAGGTGTTGACCGATTCGCGTCGCGGTCCGTATAGCAATGCGATATAGCTTTGCGCAACGTGGGAGATATGAAAGCGGCTATCGAAACACTGCTTCGCCGCCGCCCTCATCGTCGCCTTCGCCTCTTCTGGCAAGTTCGTCCATTTCAGAAAGAGCCGGGTTATGCCTCGCTGTGTGTCTTCGTCCGCGAATCCCGCGCCGTCGGCGACGACCTCCTGCCAGATGCCGACCTTGTCGGTCAGAAGCACCGGGACGCCACACGCGAGCGCTTCGGCCACCACGATGCCGAAATTCTCCTGATGCGAGGGCAAGACCAGGACGTCGGCTGCTCGCAACAAGGACCACTTGTCGTTACCCGTGACGAGATCGAGCCAGCTGATTCGCCCACCAAGCCCGAGCTGCTCCGCTTCGCGACGCAGCTTGGGAGCAAGGCCGTTATTGTCCGGCCCCGCAATGACGAGTTGATAATCGTCCCTCGCGTCCTTCAGATCGTGAAACGAGCGGATCAGCAGATCGCAGCCCTTCTTTTCATGGATGCGCCCGAGGAAAAGAATGACTTTCCTGCCTCCCCAATCCGCGCGGGTGCGCCATTTCCCCGGGTCCGAATTTGCTATCGAAGGCGCCGGCGCGGTTCCGTACGTCACCGTGAATTCCTTTGCCCGGTATAGCGGAAAAGATTTGCGCGCGAGTTTGCGCTCGCTATCGGCGGTGAACAGAACGCCTTGCGCATTGCTGAGAACGTGACGTTCCACCAACATCCAATAGAGAAGCTTCTTTGTGTACTTCAGCGGACGACCGACGTTAAACCACGGATCGAGCATGCCGTGCGGTATCACGTAATAAGGAACGCCCTGCGAGCGCAGTGCGATCATCGCCGCCGCGCTGTGAAACTGCCAGATGCCGTCCACGACGATCGCATCATATTGCCTGCCGTGCTGCATCAGCCACCGCACCAGACGAAAGCTGAATGAATACTTGCCTGCATGGTGTCCCAGACGGATGACACTGTCGAACGCCGCGTCATCGGACTTATCCGGATGCGCCGAAGAGTCGAGGCAGACGACATCCACGGCGTGCCCGCAACGCCGGATTTCGGCCGCGATTCTCTTGATGGCCTCGGCCGGCCCGCCAGACCGGGCCTCGATCGTCGGAATGATGTGGAGCGTTTTCAATGAAAATCCTCCGATGAACCATGACGCGTGCGCGAGCCGCGTGAACGCGCAAGACAGCTTCATGGCGGTTGCCACGGGGCGTCACGACCCGCGCTCGAATCGCAATCGTAGTGGCTCGTCTGACGCCGCCCGTTCACTTGGCGGAAATCATCAAGCTTTTGGCCGGCTGTCCGCGCGCGCAATGCATGATCCGATCGAGCCGCCACGCTCATCGTTCAGCCAACGTCTTGCCGAGTTCCGTCAGAACGAGCTGGTCCATATCACACGGGCTACCGTTGGACAAACGTGAAATCGCTGTCAGCGTCTACCTGTGCATCCTTTTCCGGGGGCTGAGAATATGCTGTTCAACAGAGTCGCTTCAAATCCCGAATACGACAGTAGTCTTGCAGAGCCGGGCCCCGCCCACCACGGCGCCGGCGAGCACGGGCAAGCGAACGACGTGGATCGCGTGGTTGACCGCTTTCGGGTTCGGCCGATCCGGATCGTGGTGCTTCTCGAGCAGGACAATTCGACGGGCGGAGGATTTCAGCAGGCAATAAACGCCGCGCTGCTGTTCAGGCGTCTGCCGCCTGAGCTCTGCGACGTAACCTTCGTCACGACGCGGCAATCGGCAATCGAGGAATTGCAGAGGAGCGGCCTCGACGCACATTACCTTCCGGTTCGAAAATGGCAACGCGCGCTCGCCCGCTTTGAGGTGCTGTGGCGGCAGCTCAGTGTGTCCCGCCCGCTCATGGGAAACCTCCACTCCAGCTGGCTGGACCGGTCGCTGCGGGATATGGGCGCCGATCTCGTCTATTTCACGTGCCCGTCCTATCTTGCGCTCGTGACCACGCAGTTCAGCTATCTCTTCACTGTCTGGGACCTTTCGCACCGGGACGACCCGGACTTTCCCGAGGTGCGTGCCAACGGCGAGTTCGAGCGTCGTGAACAGATCTATCAACATGCGTTAAAGAAGGCGACAGGCATCGTCGTCGATTCGCAGGCGGGGCGCGATAACGTGGTCCGGCGCTATGGCATCGATGAGGAACGCGTGCATGTGATTCCCTTCTGTCCCGCCGTCGGCACGATGCTATCGGAGGAAGAGTTGTCCCGGCCCGAGCGCTTCATCGACGTCAAACTCAAATATGACCTGGCCTGCGACTACATCTACTATCCCGCGCAGTTCTGGCCGCACAAGAACCACGTGTACATCTTGCGCGGACTCCGCCGTCTGGAAGACCGCTTCGGGATCAAGGCCGGTGCCATCTTCTCGGGACGCGACTTCGGCAATCTGGCTTACGTTCGTTCCGTCGCCTCGGACCTCGGGCTGACCGACAGGGTCCGCTTTGCCGGCTTCGTGCCCGACGGCGAAGTGCCCTGCCTCTATCGCCAGTCGATCGCCCTCGTCATGCCCACTTATTTCGGTCCGACGAACCTGCCGCCCTACGAGGCGTTTCAGCTCGGTGTCCCGGTTCTGTATTCCGATCTCGTGAACCTGCGCGACCAGGTCGGCGACGCGGGCCTTCTCGTCGACCTGCTGAGACCGGACACGATGGCCGACGCGCTTCGAAGACTCATCACGGATGTCGAACTGAGGAATACGCTCGTCGAGCGAGGCAAGCGGCGTATCGAATCACTCACGGACGAGCAGCGGCTCTCGACACTCAGAGGCGCACTGGAAGCATTCCAGGCACGGCGCATGTGCTGGGCGCCCTCCACGCAGACTTCTCGCAACCGCAATTCCTGAACCCAACGGGAACTCTAAATGGCCTCGGAACTCTTTCGCGACGAGCATGTGTCGCCGCCTGAAACTCCTCCGCACGACATCGAGCGCGATCGCGAACCTGGCGGCGTCATCGATCTGAGTCGCGCCGACCAGGGCAACTATGTAAAGGTCCGTTCGACGTTGATCGAGACGCTATGGTTCATCGCCGAAGCCACCATCATCAGTAACAAGCTCGTGCCGTTCTCGGCTCTGCGCGTGGCGTTGTTGCGGCTCTTTGGCGCGAAGATCGGCGTGGGTTGCCGGTTCCTGCACGCTGTGCATGTCAAAGCGCCCTGGAATCTCGTGGTCGGCGATCACTCCTGGTTCGGCGCCGATGCGTGGATCTATAACCAGGCGCCCATTCGGATCGGCTCGAATGTCTGCATCTCGCAAAGGACTTTCCTGACGACCGGCTCACATGAGATGAGCACGACGATGAACCTGCGCGTCGCGCCGATCGTCATCGAAGACGGCGTGTGGATCACGGCGAACTGCGTCGTGCAGATGGGCGTGACGATCGGCCGTTCCACCGTGGTCACGCCGCTGTCCGTCGTGCATCGTTCGCTCGCGCCTGAGGGCGTCTATGGTGGCAATCCATGCCGATTCATTCGCAAGCGCTTCGACTGAAGAAAGGCAGCCTCAGGGGTTCACTGCACGCCCCGCTCCGAAAATTGGGAGTATCAGCTTACCTTACTCAAGGTATCGAAAAGCGAATCAGCGGTTAGCAACTGCTTTACATAGGCAGCTTGATTACTACACTTGGTTGTTGTGGCGACGGCCGGTCTTGCCGTGTTCGTAGCCGCTACTGAGCAATGATGAGACGGAATGCATCGTTGTATGTTCTCGGGCGCCTTATCTTGCTGAATTGGAGGAACCAATCATGCAAACTGTTCTAAGACGATATTCCGGAAAGGGCGCGACAGAATTGTTTGATTTGCTCGAGAAGCATAACGCTGAGGTCGAAGAATGGATGGGTGGTGTCAAAGGCTTGGTCACATACACGCTCGTGCGCACCGGCGAGGGCGGATTTTCCGTGACTGTGTGTCGGGACAAGGCGGGTATTGATGAGAGCGTGCAAAAAGCGAAGGAGTGGATCGCGAAGAATGCGGGAAGCATTGGAGCGGCCGCGCCGGACGTGACGGAGGGTGCGGTCATTGCTCATTTGAACAAGTCTTAGTTCTGACGCTTACGACGCACGCGCCAGATGGCTGCATGGGCGTGCGTCGCTCATGGCGTCGAGAGAATCAACCGGTTTGAATCACTCATCGCCTTTATCGAGTCGTCTTGTTCGCCAGGCGCAGGAACATCGCTCTCATTCGTAAGTCATCACCGCTGTCGCATTGAGCACGACCGGACCTGTCAACGCGCTGAACACTGATCCCAGCATCAAGCCCCGATAGGTATAAGAAATTCGAACCGTGAGTGTATTTCCCGGACTGGTCCCGCTTGCATTGTTCACGGTAACGCTTGGTGAATTGCCTGCGTTCCCGAAACTGAGAAGCTCATTGCAATTGGCGCTAGCGACCGCGGAAATCTGGGTCGCAGAGAGCGCAGGCACCGCCACCATCGTCCCGGCTCTGGCTGCCGCGCGCGCTGCGGCGGCAAGCGCTGCCTTGTCGTAAATCATCAAGCCGACATCGACGATGCCAACTAGCACCATGAGCAAAAACGGAAGCAGGATGGCGAATTCCAGCGCGACACTGCCCGCTTGTGTGGCAGACCGCCGTCCACCTCTCCGGATTTGCAAGTGACTGGAACGGTCCTCATTTCTTCGCATATTTTTTTTGATAACTTTGGCGCGCTCGACACAACGTTCTGGGAGCGTGAATGTATCGCGTAGAAAATTATGAAATGCTTAAGGATTGCGATCCAGCCAGCTGAAATGACCGCAGTACATGTTGTTTTAGAAGTTACAGTTTTAAAGCTCACGGTTACAATCTTCGGACGATTTCAAAGCTAAGCTTCCGCCCACCTCGAATAAAAAAACAAAGGGTGCGAAGATGACTAGAAAAATTTGGAAAGCGCTGGTTCTTGCAGCGCTGCTGCCTTTGGCGCTCGCGGCTTGCGGCGGAGGCGGGAGTGATGGCGCTTCTAGCACGCCGTCCGGCACGCTGCACGTCGCGATAACGGACGCGCCGTCTTGCGGTTTCGATCACGTCTACGTGACCGTTTCAAAGGTGCGCGTCAATGCGAGCGCACAGGCGGGCGACAACGACGCGGGTTGGACTACAGTCGCCTTGCCCGCGCCGCAGAAGATCGATCTGCTGTCATTGACCAACGGCGTGCTCGCCGATCTCGGCCAAAGCGCGCTGCCCGCCGGCGAATACCAGCAGGTTCGCCTGGTGCTCGCCTCGAACGCAGGCAACACGATTGCCAATTCCGTGGTGCCCTCCGGCGGCACCGAGCAGCCGCTCGATACCCCGAGCGCGACGCAGAGCGGCTACAAGATCATCCAGCCCTTCACTGTTCAACCAAACACGCTGGTCGACCTCGTGCTCGACTTCAACGCGTGCAAGTCGGTCGTCACGCGCGGCAACGGCTCCTACGCCCTCAAGCCGGTCGTGACAGCAACGCCGACGACCGTGAGCGGGCAAATCGCGGGTTATGTCGCGCGCGCGCAGGCAGGCGCCACCGTCTATGCCGAGCAGGGCGGGAAGGTCGTCAAGGGCACCCTCGCCGACAGCACCGGCAAATTCGTGCTGTCGCCGCTCATTCAAAGCTCCACACAAGGCAACTACGATGTAGTCATCGTCCAGAACAACGTCGCCACCGGTGTCATACGGTCCGTGCCGGTCGTCGTCAACACGAGCACGGCTGTGTCCACCTCTGACGCACCCATCGCGCTGCCTTCGTCGTCGATGAGTACGGTAAGCGGGAAGGTGACGCCGACCGCCGATGCCCTCGTCCGTGCGTTGCAGCCGGTCAATGCGGCCGCGTTCGAGATCGGCTCCATCAACGCGAATCTCGACACGGGCGTCTACGCGCTATCGTTGCCGGCCGCTGCGCCCATCGTCAGCACCTACTCTGCTGCGCTGCCTCTGAGCTTCGCCGCCGCACCGGCCGCAGCCGGCCAATACACGCTCGAGGCAGACGCCGCATCGGGCGCCACGCAATCGACGGGTGTCACCGCGACAACCGGTCAGGCCAACGTGAATTTCAACTTCTAACGCATCCAACGTGGCGGCGATGAACCGCCAGGCCCCCTTCAACCAGGAGAACATGATGAAGAGAGTCGCAGCCCTCGCTGCGCTGTTGATCGCCGCCGGCGTCACAAGCGCATGCGCCGTGTACGTTCCCGACCCCGCACCTGTTGCAGTCAAGCCGCAAGGCGGTGTCGGCAATGGCTTTTGCCCGCCCGGTCAAGGCAAGAAAGGCAACTGTTGAGCGATGACCGATCTGCGACTAGCTCGCAAAAAAAGCCCGCATGACAAAGAACAGCTCGCTCGGCTCGCGCCGATCGGGCTGTTTTCTTGCGTGGCGCGCTTCAGGGCCAACGATGCCGGTTTAGCTGGACCGGGACGTGGGACGCCCCAAGAATGGAACTCGGGCGCCGCCCATTGTGGGTTGTCAGCGCGCCAGCCGGGGCGGGACGTATGCGCCATAGTAAGGTCCGACCTGACCGGCAGACGCCGTGATCTTGTAGCCGGCGATGAAGTGGCCCTCGATGTACTTGCCGCTTCCGCCCGTCGCATTGTCAATGTGGAAAGCTGCGAAGGCGATGACGGGCTGACTCGACGTCGTGGCCTGTTCGACCACCGGCACCAGTACATCAATGTTGGATGGCACGTTGGCGTAGATGGAAGTCTTTACGCCCGGCTCGATCCAGATCGCATCCCCGATGCTCAGCCCGGTCGGATTGCCGCCGCTGATCAGTCCCCGCACCGTCGTGACATCGTTGTTATCGGTCTGGAACGAAGTCCACTGACCGGCTTCGCAGCCGCGGTAGGTCGCGCCATTGCCGATCTGGATTGTGAAGGGCTTGCCCGTAGCGGGATCGATTGCGGGCGTACCCGACTGGACGTTCCAGTACTGGCTGTAAATGCACTTGCCGATCGCGACTGGAAAAAGCCCGCCGGGGGCGACATAGCCGGGTGCCGCCACGATGGCTAGCGCCGTCGCGCTCGCCGGTCCACTGCCGACGCCGAATAGCTTGGCAAACCAGAAACCAATAGCGCCGCCGTTGAGTCCCGCGGCTCGGGACACGATAACCTGCACGGCGGGGGCGTCGTAGGCGCCCGGTGTGATGTTCGTCGCCTTGAGGCCGGATGACGCGTTTGCAAGATTCCAGAACCCGGTCTGCACCGATGCATTCTTTAGAGTGACACCATCTGACGAATTCAGGCTCACCGCAGTCGCAGCCGATGCGCTGGCGGAACTCCAGTTCGGGGTCGAACCGCCGGCCAGCAGCGTGCCAGCGCCCGTCAGCGCGGAAGCGTCGGCCGCTGTTTGCAGTTCGGTCCTTGCCAGAAAGACATGCCCCAGATCGACCGCGAAAGCACCGAAGGCGAGCGCTGCAATCAATGCGAAAGGCATGGTGATCGCCATCGCACCACGCTGACGCTCAAGAGATGAGGCAGTCACTCGGAGTCTGACAGCGGACATTTCCATGATGTGTCGTCGGCAGTAGAAGATGAGATCGGCGGTGCCTTGCAGACGTGCGATCGGTAAGGAACAACTACGACCGAAGTCGACGAAACTTTAGGATGGTCCGAAAATTTGCGAAGCTCGCGCCATGTCGTATCGCTCTTGCGTGGTCCTTGCAATATCAGCGATAGCGGCTAAAGCTCGCTCGGAGTTCCTGCGTGAAGGCTTGCGGCTGCTCCCACGCTGCGAAGTGACCGCCCTTTCGAAGGACGTTGTATCGAATCAGCTTCGGACAAGCCTTTTCCGTCCAGCTTTTCGAAGCGGCGTAGATCTCATCGGGTATGCGCGCGATCTCCGATGATCTGGCCGAGCTATCACGAGGTATGCGTGGCGCCGCTCGAAAGCTGCTCGATGGTTGGCGCACGCAGGCTCGTACGATGCTACGCCGGACGTTGACCGGATGCCCCCTTCACGCGCGTGCGCTTCGCCGGCGCGACGACATCAGCCAGCAACTCTTCATGCAGTCCGCGCAACACCTCGACGAATGCCGACGCCAGCCGCTCACGCGGCCTGTGCGGAGGAAACAGCAGATAGGTGGGAAAGCGCGTCGCCGGCAGAAACGGACGGATGGCGGTATCCGGTCCCCTGTAGTCGCGCGCGACGATCGGATGCGCGAGCGTCACGCCCATGCCGTGCCGCACCATCTCGCAGCACATCGCCGTGTACTGCGCCTCGATGGCGAGCACACGCTTCACGCCCGCGCGCTGAAACACTTCGTCCATCAATGCGCGCGTGCCGTCGCCGTGACACAGCGAGATGAACGACTCGCCTTCCAGATCCTCCGGCCTGATCACGCGCTTCGCCGCGAGCCGATGCGCCGCCGGCATCACGCACACCGCGGCGACGCTCGACAACTGTTCCACTTCGCAATCCGACGCCTCGCTCACGTACACGGCGACACCCAGATCGCAGAACTGCGAAGCCGTCCAGTGGTTGACCGTGCCCGACGTGTTGACGTGCAGCGACACCGTGACTTCCGGATACAGCTCGACGAAACGCTTGATGGCGTGCGGCACGAGCGTGATGCCCGCCGAAGGCATCGCCGCGATGCGCAGACGCCCGCTGCCGAGATTGCGGATCTGCGCGGCCGCATTGGCCAGTCCCTGCAAGCCGACGAATGCACGTTCGACCTCGCGGAAAAAAGCGGTGCCCTCGCTCGTCGGAATCAGCCGCACGCCGCTGCGCTGAAATAACTGCAAGCCCGTTTCGCGCTCGAGTTGCGAGATGAGACGGCTCACGTTGGGCTGCGACGTGAAGAGCGCCTTGGCCGCGGCGGTCATCGATCCCGACACCATGACGGCGCGAAACGCCTCGATGTGCTTGAGATTCATTGCGTGTTTTCCCTATTCTCGCTGTCCCCAGTCCATATCAACCAGGTATGGGTTTGTATTTTATTCGTATTGGACGATATGAATCGCCCGCGCGACACTGCTTTCATCGACGGGCCCTCAGCCCGCGCCCCACGTACCGGAACACTGGAGATCATCGTCATGAGAAGCACGCTGCATCGCCGTCTGTCCTGCCTGTCCCGCACCGCTTTCGCCGGACTGTCGATTACCGGCGCGCTCGCCGTGCCGCTTCTGGCCCACGCTGAAACCACCCTCTATGTCGCCAATGTCGGCGGCTCGAACGAGCAGCTTTATCGGCAGAAGATCATTCCGCCGTTCGAGAAGGCGCACAACGTCAAGATCGTCTACGTCGCGGGCAATTCGAGCGACACGCTCGCCAAGCTGCAGGCGCAGAAGGGCCATCAGCAGATCAATGTCGCCGTGATGGACGACGGCCCCATGTATCAGGCGATGCAGATGAACCTGTGCGCGAAGCTCGACGATGCGCCCATCATGAAAGACGTCTATCCGCTCGCGAAGCTCGGGGAGACGTCGGTGGGCGTGGGCATGGTAGCGACCGGCATCGGCTACAACGAGGAAGCGTTCAAGAAAGCCGGGCTGCCGCCGCCCGATTCGTGGAAGGCGCTCACCGACAAGCGCATCAAGGGCAAGCTCGGCGTGCCGCCGATCACCAATACCTACGGCCTGCATACGCTCGTGATGCTGGCGCGCCTCTCCGGCGGCGGCGAGAAGAACATCGATCCGGGCTTCACCGAGATGACGAAGCAGGTTGCGCCCAACGTGCTCTCCTGGGCGCCGACGCCCGGCGAGATGGACGGCCAGATGCAGTCCGGCGACGTCATCCTCGCGCCCTACGGCAGCGGCCGCGCCGTCGCATTGCAGAACACCGGCTTTCCGCTCAAGTTCATCTACCCGAAGGAAGGCGCGGTCGCGTTGCAGGTGGCGGCGTGCGTCGTGGCGGAGAATGCGCAGCCGCAGTTGTCGCAACAGTTCGTGCAGTACCTGCTCACGCCTGAAGTGCAGACCTTGCAGGCGCAGAACATCGGCCTCGGTCCCGTCAACAAGACGGTGAAGCTCACACCCGATGTCGCCGCCCGCGTGCCGTACGGTCCCGACCAGATCAGCAAGCTCACCGCGATGGACTGGGCCACGATCAACCAGCATCGCACCGAATGGACCGAGCGCTGGAATCGTTCGGTCGAGCGCTGATTCGCGGCCCGGCATCCGTTGACGTGACGAAGGAGCAAGGCGCATGGCCTTTCTGACTCTGCAAGGCATTTCGAAACGCTACGGCGATTTCACGGCGATCGAACGGCTCGATCTTTCGGTCGAGCGCGGCGAGCTGTTGTCGCTGCTCGGCCCGTCCGGCTGCGGCAAGACCACCACGCTGCAAATGGTCGCGGGCTTCGTCACGCCGACCACCGGCCGCATCCTGCTCGATGGCCGCGACATCACGAACGAGCGCCCGGAAAAGCGCGGCATCGGCGTGGTGTTTCAGAGCTACGCGCTCTTCCCGCATATGACGGTGGCGGGCAACGTCGGCTTCGGGCTGGAGATGCGCAAGGTGAAGCGCAAGGAACGCGAAGAGCGCGTCGAGGAAGCGCTCGCGCTCGTGCGCCTGAAGGGGCTCGGGCATCGCTTTCCGAAGGAACTGTCGGGCGGCCAGCGCCAGCGCGTCGCGATCGCGCGCGCCATCGCGATGCAGCCCGAGCTGCTGCTGCTCGACGAACCGATGTCCAACCTCGACGCCAAGTTGCGCGAGGAAATGCATATCGAACTGCGCGCCATCCAGAAGCGCCTCGGCATCACGACGATCCTCGTCACGCACGATCAGGTGGAAGCCATGACCATGAGCGACCGCATCGCGGTGATGCATCGCGGGGCCATTGCACAGCTTTCCACACCTTACGACGCCTACGAGCGCCCCGCCACGCAGTTCACCTCGACCTTCCTCGGCCGCACCAACGCGTTCGCCGGCGAAGTGTTGCAGCGCAATCCGCGCTGCGCGATCGTCGATGTCGCCGGCACGACGCTGCACGTGCCGCACGAAGGCCGTCACGTCGATGGCGCCGTGAACGTCTATATCCGCCCGGAGAAGGTCCACCTTGCGAACGGCAATGGGGCGAACGCCCGCGTGCGCGGCCGCATCGCGACGCGTGTTTTCGTCGGCAATCAATGGCTGCTCGAAGTCGAAACCGGGCTCGGCAAGCTGCGTGTCGCACAGCCGAATCATGGCGCGCCGCCGCCCGAGGAAGGCGACGAAGTGGGCCTCGACTGGACCGATGACGATCTGCGCGTGCTCACGCAGGATATCCGGGAGAACGCGAATGGCCACGCTTGACGACGCCCGTCCCGGCGCCGCGCCGTGGCTGTTGTCGGGGCCCGCGCTGCTGCTGTTCATCGGCTTGTTGCTGGTGCCGCTGCTGCTCACGCTGCTGCTGTCGTTTCGCGTGTTCAGCGACACGGCCGGCGTGTTGCCGAGCTTCACGCTCGGAAACTACTGGGAAGTGGTGAGCGACCCGTACTACGGCACCATCTTCCTGCGCACCGCCGGCCTCGCCTTCGCGGTCACGCTGTTGTCCATCGTGCTGGGCGTGCCGGAAACCATCGTGCTCGCGCGCATGAAGCGGCCGTGGCAATCGCTGTGTCTGTTGATCGTGCTCGGCCCGCTGCTCATTTCGGTGGTCGTGCGCACGCTCGGCTGGCAGATCCTGCTCGGTAACAACGGCGTCCTGAACAACGTGCTGCAGGCGCTACACATCACGGACGAGCCGGTGCGCCTCGTCTTCACGATGACCGGGGTCATCATCGCGCTGACACACGTGCTCGTGCCCTTCATGGTGATGTCGGTCTGGGCGACGATGCAAAAGCTCGACCCGCAAATGGAATGGGCCGGCCGCTCGCTCGGCGGCTCGCCGCTCGCGGTGTTTCGCCGCGTGATCCTGCCGCAGATCATGCCGGGCGTGCTCTCGGGGTCGATCATCGTATTCGCGCTGTCGGCTTCCGCGTTCGCGACACCGGCGCTGATCGGCGGACGACGCTTGAAAGTGGTCGCGACCGCCGCCTACGACGAATTCCTCGGCACGCTCAACTGGCCGCTCGGCGCGAGCATCGCGGTGTTGCTGCTGATTGCGAACGTCGCGATCGTGATGGGCTGCAGCCGCCTCGCGGAACGCCGCTTCCGGCACATTTTCGATTGAGCGGAGAACGAACATGAAAGAAAACGGCTGGCTCGGGCTCACTTTCAACGCCTGCTTCCTGACCTTCATTCTCGCGCCGCTGGTCGTGGTGATGCTCGTGGCTTTCACCGACAAGGGCTTCATTTCGATGCCCTTCGACGGCGCGTCGCTGCGCTGGTTCCGCGCGATCGTCGAGAACGGCGACATCGTCTCTGCGTTCTGGCTGTCGGTCCGTCTTGCCTTCGCCGCGGCCACCATCGGCGTGCTGCTCGCGGTGCCCGCCGCGCTCGCCATCGCGCGCTACCGCTTTCCCGGCCGCGCCGCGCTCACGAGCTTCTTCCTTTCGCCGATGATGATTCCGGCCGTCGTGCTCGGCATCGCGTTTTTGCGCTTCCTGTCGCTGCTGCATCTGTCCGGCTCGTTCTGGTCGCTCGTCGCGGCGCACGTGATCATCGTGCTGCCGTATGCGCTGCGGCTCGCGCTGTCGTCGGCAGTCGGCCTCGATCGCGATGCCGAGCGCGCGGCGCTCTCGTGCGGCGCGAGCCGCTTCACCGCGTTTCGCCGCGTCGTCCTGCCGATGATCCGCACCGGCGTCGCGGGCGGATGGGTGCTGTCGTTCATCCAGAGCTTCGACGAGCTGACGATGACGATCTTCGTCGCGACGCCCGGCACCACCACCTTGCCCGTCGCCATGTACAACCAGATCGCGCAGACGATCGATCCGCTGGTCGCATCGGTGTCGGCGGTGCTGATCGTCGGCACCGTGTTGCTGATGATGCTGCTCGACCGCATGGTCGGGCTGGATCGCATTCTGATCGGAGAAGCCCGATGACCCTTTCAAGTTCCGCCAGCCCCGACGTGCTCGTGCTCGGCGGCGGCCTCGTCGGCTCGGCCGTCGCTTACGGACTCGCCCGCGAAGGCGCGCGCGTGACGGTGCTCGACGAGGACGACGGCGGCTTTCGCGCTTCGCGCGGCAATTTCGGCCTCGTGTGGATTCAGGGCAAAGGCTACGGCCTCTCGCCTTACGCGCGCTGGTCGCGCTCGTCGGCCGTGCGCTGGCCCGGTTTCGCCGATGCGTTGCTCGCGGAAACGGGCATCGACGTGGCCTTGCGTCAGCCGGGCGGCTTTCACTTCTGCTTCAACGAAGCGGAACTCGCCGATCGCGAGAAACGCCTTTCGACGCTCAATGCCGAGCTTGGCGACTACCCGTATCAGATGCTCGACGCCGCCGAAGTGCGCGAGCGGATTGCGCAGGTCGGGCCGGCCGTGATCGGCGCGAGCTATACGCCGATGGACGGTCACGTGAATCCGCTCAAGCTGCTGCGCGGCCTGCATGCCGCGATGCAGACACGCGGCGTGCGGCTCGTTCCGGGCGAGCGCGCGGAGCGCATCGTGCCGGACGCGAACGGCTTCACGGTCCACGCGAGGCGCGGGACATATCGCGCGGCCCGCGTGGTGCTGGCCGCCGGCCTCGGCAATCGCGCGCTCGCGCCGTTCGTCGGGCTGAATGCGCCCGTCGCGCCCAATCGCGGCCAGGTGCTGGTGACCGAGCGCGTCGCGCCGTTTCTCCACTATCCGACCCTCAACGTGCGCCAGACCGACGAAGGCAGCGTGCAGTTCGGCGATTCGATGGAAGAAGTCGGCCTCAACGATTTCACGACGACGCACGTGCTCTCCGACATCGCCCGGCGCGGCGTGCGTGCCTTCCCGATGCTGAAGGACGTGCGCCTCGTGCGCATGTGGGCCGCGCTGCGCGTCTACAGCCCCGACGGTTTTCCGATCTACGACCGCTCGCAGACGCATCCGGGTGCGTTCGTCGTCACCTGCCACAGCGGCGTGACGCTCGCGGCCGCGCATGCGCTGCGCGTGGCGCCGTGGATTTCGGGCGCGCCGATGCCCGACGAACTGCCCAGCTTCTCCGCGCGCCGCTTTGAAAACGCCGCGGAACTGACTCCCGCTCACTGAATTCGCCATGACTTCCCAGACGATCCATACGCTCTTCAAACCGCTGCCGGGCGAGCAAGGCGCCGCAGCCATCGAAATCTGGTTCAACGACCGACCGCTCACCGTGGCCGCGGGCCGCTCCGTCGCGGCGGCGCTCTTCGCGGCGGGCATCTCGCGCTTTCGTGCGACGCCCGTCTCCGGTGCGCCGCGCGCACCCTACTGCATGATGGGCGCGTGCTTCGAATGCCTCGTCGAAATCGACGGCGTGCCGAGCCGCCAGAGCTGCATGGTCGAAGTGAAAGCCGGCATGCGCGTGCGTTCGCAGGAAGGCGCACGCGATCTGCCGCCCGCGGCGCCCATCGACGCCTCGCTGGAGAACGCGCATGGCCGCTGATTTCGCTTCGGAAGCCGTCGATGTCGTCGTGATCGGCGCCGGTCCCGCCGGCATGAGCGCCGCGACACGCGCCGCCCGCGCGGGCCTGAAAACGGTGCTGATCGACGAGCAGGACGCCGTCGGCGGACAGATTTATCGGGCGATCGGCAAGGCGGACGCGCGCCGCAAGGAGATTCTCGGGCCGGACTACGCGGCGGGCGCCGCCATCGCGGAAGCATTCGCCGCATCCGGCGCGCGTCACCTCACGAACGCGAGCGTCTGGCAGGTCACGCGCGAGCGCGGCGTCAATTTCCTGAAAGACGGCAAGATCGGCTCCTTCGACGCACAGCGCGTGATTCTGGCGAGCGGCGCGCTCGAGCGCCCCTTCCCGATTCCCGGCTGGACGCTGCCCGGCGTGCTGACCGCGGGCGCGGCGCAGATCCTTTTGAAGAGCGCGGGCGAAGTGCCCGCCGCGCCGCCGGTTCTCGCGGGCTGCGGCCCGCTCCTGTATCTGCTCGGCTGGCAATACGTGCGCGCCGGCGTGCCGATCCGCGCGCTCGTCGATACCACGCGCCACGAAGACCGCTGGCGCGCGAAGCGCCACCTGCTCTCGGCGCTGCGCGCGTGGCCGTTTCTCTCGAAGGGCCTGCAACTGATCCGTACGCTGCGCGAGGCGGGCGTGCCGATCTTCGAAGCAGCCGACGATCTGCGCGTGGAATCGCGCCTCGGCGCGGATCGGGTCGAACATGCGGCGGCGCTCAGTTTCACGACGCAGGGCACGGCGCACCGCATCGAGGCGGACGTGATACTGCTGCATCAGGGCGTCGTGCCGAATACGCAGTTCACGCAGGCGTTGCGCGCGTCGCATCGCTGGGACGACGCCCAGCTGTGCTTCACGCCGAACGTCGATGCGTGGGGCGAGCTCGATGTACCCGGCATCTTCGTCGCGGGCGATGGCGCCGGCATCGGCGGCGCGCAGGCGGCGGCGCTGCAGGGCACGCTCGCGGGGCTCGCGGCGGCGGCGCAACTGGGCGCGGTCGAACGTGCGAAGCGCGATGCCGAAGCGGCCGGACTGCGCCGCGCGCTCGCGGATGTCACGCGCATCCGCCCGTTTCTCGACAGCCTGTATCGCCCGCGCGACGTCAACCGCATTCCGCGCAGCGAGACCATCGTGTGCCGCTGCGAGGAAGTCACGGCGGGCGAGTTGCGCAAGTTCGTCGAACTGGGTTGCGTGGGACCGAATCAGGCGAAATCGTTCGGACGGTGCGGCATGGGACCGTGCCAGGGCCGCATGTGCGGCCTCACGGTGACGGAAGTCATCGCCGATGCGCGCCAGGTGTCGCCCGCCGAAGTCGGCTATTACCGCATTCGTCCGCCGATCAAGCCGCTCACGCTCGGAGAACTCGCCGGTGAATGACGCAACCGAATCGCAGGAAGCGGACGTGCTCGTCATCGGCGGCGGGCTGCACGGCACGAGCAGCGCGTTTCACCTGGCGCGGCGCGGCGCGAAGGTGATCGTGCTCGAAGCCGATTACGTCGCGCGTCATTCGTCGGGCGTCAATGCGGGCGGCGTGCGCACGCTCGGGCGCCCCGTGCCGGAGATTCCGCTCGCGCTGATGTCGCGCGAGATATGGCACGGCATGACCGATCTGATCGGCGAGGACGGCGGCTTCGTTGCCTCCGGCCAGTTGAAGATCGCCGAAACCGATGACGAACTCGAAGCGTGCCGCGCGCGCGTCGCGCTGCTCGAATCGCACGGCTTCACGCATGAGAAAGTAATCGACCGCGAAACCGTGCTCGAACTCGAACCCGCACTCGCGCGGCACGTCACGGGCGGCATCTGGGTCGAGCGCGACGGCTACGCGCTGCCGTTCAGAACCACGACCGCCTTTCGCCTCGCCGCGCAGAAGCTCGGCGTGCGCTTTCTGGAAGGCACGCCCGCGCGCCGCATCGAGCAGCGCGGTGCGCGCTGGCTCGCGCACACGCCGCGCGGCACCTTCAGCGCGGAAAAGCTGCTCGTCACGGCGGGCGCCTGGTCCGGCGAGCTTGCGAAACAAGTGGGCGAACCGGTCCCGGTGCATCCCGAAGGCCTGATGCTGATGGTCACGCATCGCGTCGCGCCGTTCTGCCGCGCGACGCTCGGCGCGACCGGCCGGCCGCTCTCGTTCAAGCAATTCGACAACGGCACCGTGGTGATCGGCGGCAAGCTGATCGGCATTGCGGATCTCGCACATCGTCACGGCGAAGTGGATTTCATCCGTCTCGTGAAGAGCGCGCGCACCGTGACGGAGCTCTTTCCGCATCTGCGCCATCTCGGGGTGAATCGCGCATGGGCCGGTGTCGAGGCCTTTACGGAAGACGAACTGCCGGTGATCTCGGCAAGCCGCCGGGCGTCGAATCTCTACTACTCGTTCGGCTATTGCGGCAGCGGTTTTCAGCTCGGGCCGGGCTGCGGCAAGCTCGTGTCGGAACTGATGGTCGACGGCGCGCCGTCGATTTCGATCGATGCCTTCGCCATCGATCGCTTCGGCCTCGACACCGCATCGTCGGATGTCGGCGGCTCGCAACTCGTCACTCACTGAACCCGTTTTCTTCTTGCCGCGCGCGGACCGGTCGGCCCGTGCGGCGCTTTCATTCCTTTATCGGAGAGATTTTCATGAGCGATATCGTTCGCATCGACACCAATCAGCGCATGAGCCGCGTCGTCAAGGCGGCGGGCCTCGTCTTCATCGGCGGGCAGACCTGCGCCGATCCGACGCCCGATGTGAAGCTGCAAACCGCGAAAGTGCTGGAGAAGATCGACGGCTTTCTGGAGAAAGCCGGCATCGACAAGACGCGCCTCGTATCCGCGCAAGTGTGGCTCGCGGATATCACGCGCGATTTCGCCGGCATGAACGAAGTCTGGGATGCGTGGGTGCCGCAAGGCTGCGCGCCGACGCGCGCGACCGTCGAAGCGAGACTTGCAGCGCCTCATCTGCTGGTCGAGATTGCGGTGGTTGCGCTTGCGTAACGAGTGAAAACGCGGCGCTTCGAAATCGAAGCGCCGCGCGGACGGACGTGAGGCGCAGCGCCTGCGTGCGCTGCGTGGAATGTGATCCGCTTACTTCGCGCCCAGCAGATGCGGCAGGAACTGCGGAATATGCGGGAAGAAGATGATCAGCAACAAGTCGATCACCAGCGCCAGGATGAACGGCAGGATCGCGCGTGTTGCCTTCTCCACCGATACGCCGCCGATCGACGCGGCCGTGAACAGACAGAAGCCGATCGGCGGCAGATTGATGCCGATGGCCGAGTTGATCAGCACGATCACGCCGAACACGATCGGGTCGATATGCATCTGCACGACGAGCGGCAGAAACACAGGAATCACCACCGCGATGCTCGAGATCGTTTCGAGCACGGTATGCGCCGCGATCAGGAACAGGTTGATCAGGATCAGCAACACGATTGCGCTCGTCGTGATTGCAAGAAAACTGTTCGCCACGTGGAGCGGAATCTGCGCCTCGATCAGATAGCGCCCGAGCACGAACGCCAGCCCGAGCAGGAACGACACGCGCGTGGTGTTCACCGAGGTGCGCACCAGAATGTCCTTGAAATGCGAGAGCTTGAGCGTACGGAAGATGAACGCGCTCACGAGCGTCACATAGACCGCCGCGACCACACCCGCCTCGACGGGCGTGAAGATGCCGCCGAGAATCCCGCCCAGAATGATGACCGGCGTGAGCAGCGCCCAGAAAGCCTCGCGGAAGGTCGTCCACAGCTTGCGCCCATCGAACGGCTCGACTGCGCTGTAGTCGTTCCTGACGGCGGTCACGTAATTGACGATCATGAACGACGCCACGACGAGCAGCATCGGAATGATGCCGGCGATGAACATCGTGCCGACCGAAACGTTGGCCGTGTACGCATAGACGAGCATGCTCATCGACACCGGTGAAAGCAGCCCGAGCGAGCCCGCCGCCGATTGCAGCGCCACCGCGAACGCGCGGTTATAGCCTTTCTTCACCATCCCCGGAATCATCACCGAGCCGATCGCGGCTGTGTCCGCCGTGGCCGAGCCGGAGAGGTCCGCGAAGAACATGCTCGCGACGATCGTCACCTGACCGATCCCGCCGCGCATGAAGCCCACGAGTGCCTGCGAGAACTCGATGATGCGCTTCGACACGCCGCCCGAGTCCATGATCGCGCCCGTCAGCATGAAAAACGGAATGGCGAGCAGACCGACGTTGTTCAGGTTCGAAAACAACTGCTGCGGAATCACGAGCAGCGGCGTGCCGTTGATCGACAGCGCGAGCGTCGCCGCAATGCCGATGCAGATGGCCACCGGCACGCCGAGCCCGAGCAGTCCTGCTCCAAAAGCGATTGCCCACATGATGTTTATCCTAGAGATGTTCCGACACGCCCTCGACCAGCGTGGCGTCTGTCTGCGCCTGCGGCGCGAGATGCGAGACGACGATGCGCACCAGCGAGTGAAACGCGAGCAGCGCTCCGCACACGGGAATCGAGAGATACGGATAGACCATCGAGATCGGAATCGACGCGGCGGTTTCGGTGCCCATCAGCGCCAGCATGTCGGTGCCGTACAGCATGAACACCGCGCCGAGCGCGAGAATCGCGCAATCCGTGAAGTCCTTGAGCAACGGCGCGAACGCGGCCGGCACGCGATCGGCCAGCACGCGCACTTCCGGATGCGCGCGCAGCTTCACGCCCGCTGCCGCGCCGAGGCACGTGAGCCATACGAACAGATAGGCCGAGACCTCGTCGGACCACGACAGCGAATCGTGCAGCACGAAGCGGAAGATCACGCCGAGGCCGGCCACGATCACCGCCCCGAGCAGCAGGCAGCTACAGACGAACAGATTGATCTTCAGCACGATGTCGTCGACCGACATCAAGCCGCGCGCGAGCTTTTCCATGCGTGTCATCTCCGATGCCGGGTTCGAGCCTCGACCGTCGTTCGCGTCCGTCATTTCGATGCGACCGCGGACGCTTGCCTCGCCGTGTTGATCTCCTGATAGAGCGCCGGGCCGTCCGGAATCTTCGCGACCAGTTCGTCGCGCGCGGCCTTGGTGGCTTGCGCCCACGGCGCGGTATCGACGACCGTCACCTGTATGCCCTTGGACTTCATCGTGGCGATCGCGTCGTCGTATTCGTGCTTGTATTCCTTCAGGTCGTAGTCCGCCGCAATCTTCGCCGATTCCTGGAACGCCTTCTGATCCGCGGGCGACAGCTTGTCCCATGACGCCTTGCTCATCGCGAGCACGACCGGCAGATAGTTCACGTGCGTCACATAGAAATGCTTGGCGATATCGGAGAACTTGTCCTGCACGAACTGCTCGGGCGAGGTGTCGGCGCCATCGACGAGACCTTGCGAGAGCGCGAGGAACAACTGGTTATAGGCGAGCGGCGTCGGATTCGCGCCCAGCGCCTTGTAGCCCGCGATATACCCGGGGCTCTGCATCACGCGCACCTTGAGGTCTTTCATATCGGCAAGCGAGGTGACGGGGCGCTTGGTCGTGAAGAGGTTGCGCTCGCCCACCGCGAGCCAGGTGAGTCCGATCATGTTCACCGGCTTCATCATGTCGAGATACTTGCGGCCGACCGGACCTTGCAGCACGCGATTGGCTTCGTCCATGCCGGAGAAAAGATACGGCATGTCGAAGATCTGCCATTGCTTGATGGTGTTGTCGATCGGCGCCTGCGCGGAAATCATCAGGTCCTGCGTGCCGGTGCGCAATGCCTGCGCCATCTGCACTTCGCCGCCGAGCTGCGACTGCGGAAACAACTGGATCTCGATGTGACCATGCGTGCGTGTCGCCACTTCCTTCGCGAACACCTGCGCCGTGAGCTGATAGTGATTGTCGGGCGCGAGCGTATGGCCGAGTTTCATCACGACCTTGTCCTGCGCGATCGCGCTGGACGATGCGGCCACGCACATCGCGGCGAGCGCTGCGCTCATCGCCACGCGCAGCATGTTCTGCGCTTTGAAAAGCGAACTCATGTTGTCTCCTTGCTCGATATGGACACCGCCTCGCGTGTGACGTGCATCGCCCCGATGCTGACTGACGATGAACTTTCACAGGCCGGCGGGTTGAGGCAAGTATTTGTGATCGTGGCGATGATGCGTTAGGACCAGTCTTCGAATTTCTTGGACTTTTTAACGGTGCGCTCGCGCCTCGTGCGAAGCGCTGCAAAAAAGTCCAAAAGATCGCGCGAACCGTCCTACCGGTTCGCCGTGGCCTCTCTTT
Organism: Caballeronia sp. INML2; assembly: GCF_023631365.1. Taxonomy (NCBI): domain Bacteria; kingdom Pseudomonadati; phylum Pseudomonadota; class Betaproteobacteria; order Burkholderiales; family Burkholderiaceae; genus Caballeronia; species Caballeronia sp. INML2. The sequence continues at coordinate 95,195 of NZ_JALQDH010000061.1, forward strand.
AAAGTGACTTCCATGCTGGCGGCACGGTGCCGGAACGCACCGTGTCACGTTCATCTCCACCGACAACGAAGACTCATCGACATGGCCAAACGTCCTCATATGGATTGCTATGCAATCGGCGACACCGCCGATTTCGCCAAGACCGTCTCCGAATACGACATCTACGGCTTTGCCGGCATCGTCGGCGATTTTTACGCCGTGCATCTCAACGAGGAATATGCAAAGAGCACGCGCTTCGAGAAGCGTATCGCGCAGGGCTGCCTGTCGGTCGGATTTCTGTCGACGGTGATGGGGTTGATGGCGCAGAAAGCGCCCAGCCCCGGCGCGGTTTCGTATCGCTATGACATCACCTTCAACGCACCGGTGTTCATCGGCGATACGGTTACCGCACGCCTGACGCTCGAGGACAAGGACGAGGAACGCAACGTGTGCGTGTTCGCCGCCGACGTGACCCGCCAGGACGGCGTGGTCGTCGCATCGGGCAAGACTTACCTGAAAGTGCTGTGAAGGCCATGGAGAACAACACGGACCCCGTCCTCGCCTCGCAGCACGGCACCTTGCGGCTCCTGACGCTCAATCGGGCCGACAAGCTCAACGCATTCACGCCCGAGATGCTGGCCGCGCTCACGGCCGCAATCGACGACGCCACGGCCGACGACGCCACGCGCGTGATCGCCGTCACCGGCCGCGGTGCGAAGGCATTCGCGGCCGGCAACGATATAGAACGGCTCGTCTCGCTCGATGGCGTCGCCGCCTATCGCGACATGGTCGCCGGTCAGCGCGCCTTGCTGCGCCTGCACGAGTGCGCGAAGCCGACCATCGCGATGGTCAACGGCTATGCGCTCGGCGGCGGCTTCGAGCTGGCGCTCGCGTGCGACTTCATCGTGGCATCGAATCATGCGAGCTTCGCGTTTCCGGAGATCACGCTCAACACGATGCCCGGCTGGGGCGGCACGCAACTCGCCGTCGCCAAGATGGGGCTCGCGTGCGCCAAGCGCTTCATCATGAGCGGCAGGCGTTTTTCCGCGGCGCAATGCGAGGCGTTCGGCTTCATCCATGAGCTTGCGGCCCCCGATGCGCTTTTCGATGCGGTGCAGTCCCTTGCTGCGACGCTGGCATCCTACGATCCGTTCGCAGTCGAGATGGCCAAACGCGCGTTGAATCGCGCGAGCGACATGCCGTTGTCGGCGGGACTCGATTTCGAAGCCGCGCAATACGCGGTCAACTTTTCGAGCGAAGGCGCGCGCGCCGGGCTGCGCCAATTCATGGAACAGAAGCTCACCCGGCGCACGGCGCGCCCCAACCCGGCACCGCTCACACCATGATGACAAGCCTGAAGCAGCCGCACTGGCTCGGCGAACAGCACGCGATGATCCGCGAAGCGGTGCGACGCTTCGCCGAAAAGGAAATCGCGCCGCAGTCGGAAACGCTCTGGGAACAGGAGGCGTTTCCCTACACGCTATGGCGTCAGGCTTGCGAACTCGGCTTCACGGGTTTGCCCTATCCCGAACAATTCGGCGGCGGCGGTGGCGACTGGCTGTCGTTCGTCATCGTGCTGGAGGAACTCGCGCGCGTGGATTGCGCCGTCGCCAATGCGCTGATGGCCAATGCGACGGTCGCGAGCCTGCTGACCAACTATGGCACGAGCGCTCAGAAAGAGCGCTTCCTGAAGCCCATCCTCGATGGCACGCAGATCGGGGCCATCGGCCTTTCCGAGCCGGACGCCGGATCGGATGCGGCCAACATCGCCACGCGCGCGCGTTTCGACGGCGAGCGCTGGGTCATCGATGGCGCGAAGACGTTCATCAGCAATTCGGGCACGGAGATAGGCGGCCCCACGGTGATCGCGGCGGTGACGGGCACGCGTCCCGATGGCCGCAAGGAGATTTCCAACTTCGTCGTGCCGCAGGGAACGCCGGGGTTCAGCAAGGGCCGCAAGCTGCGCAAGATCGGCTGGCGCGCTTCGATCACGCATGAGCTGTTCTTCGAGCAGTGCGCGATTCCCGCCGATCAACTGCTCGGCGAACGCGGCGCGGGCCTGCGTCAGACGCTCGCGCAGATCAGCACGGGCCGCATTCTCATCGGCGCGCTCGCGCTCGGCATCTTGCAAGGCTCGCTCGATCGTTCCATCGCATACATGAAGGAGCGTCGCGCGTTCGGGCGGCCCCTGGCCGAGTTTCAGGGACTGCAATTCAAGGTCGCCGACATCGCGACCCATGCGCATGCTGCACGCCTCATGCTCTACGACGCGGCCGCGCTCAAGGGTGCGGGCGCGCCCTTCGATACGCAGGCGTCGCAGGCGAAGCTCTTCGCCTCGGAACACGCGATGACGGCGGCGCACCAGGCCTTGCAGATCCACGGCGGCTACGGCGTGATGGCCGAGTTTCCGGTCGCACGCGCGTTCGGCGATGCGAAGGTGCTCGAGATTGTCGAAGGAACGTCGGAAATACAACGCATGATCATCGCGCGCACGCTGCTCGCGTGAATTCGCGCTGAAACATCGAGGGGAGTGTTTATGCTGGAAGGCATCAAGGTACTGAGTTTCACGCACTTCTTGCAAGGCCCAGCCGCCGTGCAGATGCTCGCCGATGTCGGCGCCGACGTGATCAAGATCGAGCCGCCCGGCGGCGCATTCGAGCGTAGCTGGACCGGGGCGGATGCGTTCGTCGAAGGCGTGAGCGTCTTCTTTCTGCTCGGCAACCGCAATCAACGCAGCATTTCGCTCGATCTTCGCGAGCAAGCCGCGCGCGAGATCGTCTGGCGCCTGATTCGTGAGGCCGATGTCCTGATCGAAAACTATCGGCCGGGCGTGCTCGACAAGCTCGGCTTCGGTTATGCGCAGGTACATGAGGCCAACCCGCGTCTCGTCTACTGTTCGTGCACGGGGTACGGCTCGTCCGGACCTTATCTGAAGCGTCCGGGCCAGGACTTGCTGCTTCAGGCGATGAGCGGCATGACCATGCTTTCCGGCGATGCGGAGTCGCCGCCCACGCCGGTCGGCTCAGCCATCGTCGATCAGCATGCCGCCGTGCTCGCCGCGTTCGGCGTGGTCGCCGCGTTGCAGTCGCGCGAGCGCACGGGCGTCGGTACGCGCGTCGAGAGCAACCTGCTCAACGCCGCGCTCGATCTTCAGATCGAGCCGTTCACGTACTACATGAACAAGGGGCCGCTGTGGCCGCGCACGCATCCGCCTACCGGCAGCCGTTTCCACCCGGCGCCGTATGGCGTGTACCGGACGCGGGACGGCTACATTGCGATGTCGCTCACGCCGACCCAGAAGCTCGCCGGTGCGCTGTCTTGTCCCGCACTCGCCGGGTTCACGCATCCGAAGGACAATGTCATGCGCCGCGAGGAAATCAACCGCCTTGTCTACGACACGCTCACGACGCGCACGACCGAAGAATGGATGCGCATCTTCGAGGAACACGACATCTGGTTCGCGCCGGTCAACGATTACGAACAGGTCGAGCACGATCCGCAAGTCGCGCACAATCAGATGATCATGTCGTTCGAGCACGAGCAGGCCGGCCCGGTGCGCGTGCTGGCGCATCCGGTGCGCTATGACGGCGAGGCGCCGCCTCTGCGCCGGCATCCGCCGAAACACGGACAACATACCCGCGAGGTGCTCGCGGAACTGGGATATACGCCGCAAGAGATCGACGCCTTTGTCGAGGGGCGCATTGCACTGACTTCGAGGAGAGACGCATGAGCGCACAACCGAACAACTGGCCGGCGCTCCTGCGCTTCGACGATATCGAAATCGGCCGCACGCAGGTGGTCGTGCATACGGTCACCGAAGCCGAAGTGAACGCGTTCGGGCATCTGTCCGGCGACCTGAATCCGCTGCACATGGAAGACGCGTTCGCCGAATGCTCGCCCTTCGGCCGGCGCGTGGTGCATGGTCTTCTGACGGCGGCGCTGGTGTCGGCGGCGCATACGGAACTGACGGGGCCGGGTTTCGCGTATGTCGGACAGGAGCTGCGATTTCTCGGGCCGGTGTATATCGGCGATACGGCGACGATCAACGTCTGCGTCGTCGAGAAAAAGCCCGCCAAGCATATTCTCGTGATGGACACGACCGTTCGAAATCAGCACGGCCACGTGGTGTTGAGCGGGCTTTCCGCGTTGAAGGAACTGCGCTTCGACGAAGCAATGATGGCGCGCAACGTCGCGGCATGACCTCGCACGTCGCGCGTCGCATGGTGTAAGTGCCAATTACGCCCCGCTGGCTGCGCGGCTACACTCGTGCAGCGGCCCGCGATCGCGCGGGCATGCTGCAGGCGCGAAGACACATCGCCGACGACGAGGAGGAGACAGTTGGATACCGCATGTTGCTGCCACGTTCCGGTCATCAGGATCGAGGACTACGAATACGGCGCGCACGTCAAGACGCCGGACTTTCATCTCGCGCCGATCGAAGCGCTCAAATCAACGCTCGTCTATCCGCATCGCCATGACTTCTATCACGTCATGTGGGTGATCGCGGGCAGCGGCTCTCACGTGATCGATTCGGTGCGCTACGAAGTGCGCCCGCATACGCTCTATTTCATGACGCCCGGACAGATCCACGATCTCGACCTGTCCGCCGACACGCTCGGCTATTCGATCAGCTTTTCGTCCGAGTTCTTTGCGTTTCGGGTGCAAAACCGTCATACCGCGACCGATGTACCCGTCTATGACTTCGAGCAACTCGGTGCCTGCCTGCATCTGAGCGATGCACAGGTGCGCGAACTGACGCGCGTGATGGACGGCATCCGCCAGGAGTATCAGGAGGAGCAGGTCGGCTACACGGATGCGATCTGGGCCTGGCTGCATGTATTTCTGATCAAGGTTGCGCGCATGTGCGATGCCGCCGCCATGCGCGATGCCGCCGCATCGCGCAGCGTGCTGCTGTCTCGTCGCTTCAAGAGCCTGCTCGAGAAGCACTTTCGATCGGTCAACGAAGCGGCGGACTATGCGCGCCTGCTCAACGTGACCGAACGCGCGCTCAACGAGTCGACCCGTCAGGCGCTCGGCAGCACGGCGCCCAAACTGATCCGCGAGCGCGTGATGCTCGAGGCAAAGCGTTTGCTGCTGCACTCCGAAGTGAATGTCGCCGAGATCGCCGCCATGCTCTCCTTCGACGATCCTGCCTATTTCAGCCGCTGCTTTCGCAAGCACACCGGCCGCTCACCGATCGACTATCGGCGCAGCCTCGAGAAGCTGCATATCTGATTCGTCACGCGCGCCGCGCCGGTGCGGAAATGTCCAACAGTTCACGCGTTTCATCCTAACGCCGTTGCGCAGGGGCTTTTTACAATCGTCCTGCGCATGACGAACTCAAGGAGACACCGTGTCGAACGCAACGCAAACGCTGGCGCTTTCCGACGAACAGACGAGACTGTTTCGCCAGACTCTCGATAAGACCGCGCAGAAAGTCGCCGCCGACGAGCTGACCTTCGGCGTCGAATTTCCGCAAGTGACCGGCCCCGATGGCCAATGGGTGCGTCTGCCCGCCTCGCTTTCCGCAGGCTACGACGGCGACGCATGGAGCCACGGCAACTGGTTCTGCGGCTTCTGGGTAGGGCTCCTGCTGACCTCGTATCTGCATACGGGCGAGACGCGTTTTCTCGAATGGGCGCGTGCCCGCATGTTGCTGGTCGAGCAGCGCGCACAGGACCCGAACACGCACGATATCGGCTTCATCTTCGACAGCAGCGCGGTGCCCGGGCATCACATCACGGGCGACGAACGGTTCGCGCGCATCGCGCTCGAAGCGGCCGACAAGCTGCGTGCGCGGCTCGTGACGACACGCGACGGCGCGTATCTCGCGTCATGGGGCCCGCTTTCCGATGCGCGCGGCCGAAGCGCGTCCGCGATCGACACGATGGCGAATCTGTCCTTGCTCTACTGGGCCGCAAATCACGCCGGCGACGGCAGCTACCGGCACGCCGCCGATGCTCATGCCGAGATGACCGCGCGCGCATTCGTGCGCAATGACGACTCGACTTATCACGCCGTCGAATACGACGTGGAAAGCGGCGCACGCAAGCGCGGCTACACGTTTCAGGGCGCCTTCGACGAATCCGCGTGGAGCCGTGGCCAGGCATGGGCGATCTACGGCTATGTCAACTCCGCGCGCGAGACGGGCAAGCGCACGTATCTCGATCTCGCCGAGCGTCTTGCCGATTACTACCTGCGCCGCCTCGATGGCCGCCAGGTGCCGCCGTGGGACTTCGACGCGACGGGCCGCGATGCGGAGATCAAGGATACGGCCGCTGCTGCGGTAACGGCATCGGCGCTGCTGGAAATGGCGCGTCTGCATCCGGATGCGCAAGCCGCCGCGAAGTGGCAGCGTCACGGTGTGGCGATGCTCGAAGCACTGTGCCGCGACGAGTTCACGAAGGACGGCCAACATGGCCTGCTGCATAACTCGTGCTATTCGAAGCCGCATAACATCGGCGTGGACGGCGCAACCATGTTCGGTGACTTCTTCTTTGTCGAAGCCTTGTGCCGCGTCGTGCATCCGGGCAAGCTGCGCCCGCTCGATGATGCGCGCATTCCGCTTGCCTGAAGGATCAGATGCAAATCCGCCGGGCCGGCCGAACCAGCGAATCGCCGCTCACTGGGCCGACAGATAGAACGCCTGGTCTCGTTGCGGGGTTACGCCGACGACCGTGAGCAGGCCGTTTATGACGGTCGCTTCGACGGACATCGACACGTTATTGAGCGCGCACGACGAACCCGCGAAATTCAGCGTGCCGTCGAGCAGGTGCTTGCCCGTCGATCGCGGTTTGAAGCTGCCGGTGAACGTACAGGCACTTTGCGCGCCTTTCGCTGTGCCGTCCGTGGCGAACGTGATAGTTGAGACCGGCGCAACGCCCGCCCCACTGTTCCACGTGCGCGCGACGTCGCTGATGGCGATCGGCGTGTCGTACGTCGCATTGTAGTTGCCGTTGAAGTTCGTGGCGGTCGTATCCGGCGCGACGAAGAGGCTCGTGGTCGCCGTGAGCGCGCTCTTCGTGGTGAAGTTGCCGGAGAGGGATCCAGCGCGAATCGCGCCAAGTGTGTGGAAGCCGACGGTCGCCGGATCGCTGAATGCGCCGTCGGTTGCCGTCATGATGCCCTCGATCAGCCAGACAAACGAACCGCCCTGCGTAAAGATGCTGTAGTACTGACCGGTTTCGAGAACGATGGTCTGCGCCGCAACCGACTGCGACGAATTCACCGATCCGTACCAGACGCCTTCCGGCAACGCATGGGAAGTCGTAGCGACGCAAGTTTTCTTCAGATTGCTGAGGTCGGACACGCAAGTCTGGTCGTCATTCCCGCCGCCGCAGGCAGCGAGTATCGGCAAAGCGAGCAGCGTGAGCTTCGATACGAGTTTCATGGCGTGTTTTTGGTATTCGGAGTGTGTTCAGGCCGCAACCCTTCGGGACGCGCCGACAATGAGATAACGGAAGATCGACGGAAAACTTTAGTGCGGGAGAGCGCGTTGACGGGTTCAGGCATTGGCCATCAACTGAAGCGGCGACGTCACCGGAGCCGTGAGCGGCACGACACGCCAGGCGATCGACTCACGAAGGCGTCACCGCCCGTGCTCGCGTTTCATTTGCCGTTCGAAAGCGCACGGCGAACCAGATGCATCAGCAAGAAGAGCTTGCGCGGCGAGCCTTTCGCACGGTTCACGGCAAGCACGCGAGAAAAATCGGATTCATGTGGCAAGCGACGGATCGTTGGCGGAATCGCGGCAATTGCCGCACGCTTTCTTGAGCGATGCGCCGAAGCAGAGCCACAGCGCGAGCGAGCCCGTCGATACGGCGCCCAGTGCGAGAAACGCCCTCACATAGCCGAAATGTTGTGCGAGCGCGCCGCCCAGCGCGGGGCTGAGCGCGGCACCGATGCCCTGCACCGTCATCACGACGCCCTGCCCGACATTGACGCGCCCGGTGCCTTGCAGCAAACGCACGACGAGCGCGGGAACAGCCACGCTTTGCAGCCCCGCGCCGATGCCGTCGAGCGCCTGCACGGGCCACACCCCCCATGCCGTGATGAAGATCGCCGCGACGAGTCCGCGCAGCGGCAGCGCAAGGAAAGTGATCAAAATGACGCCCCAGTAGCCGGCGCGTTGAATCAGCCGGTTCGCGAAGAATGCCGCGGCGACCATCACGAGTTGCGCGACCACGATCGTCTGCGCGGTGAAGGCGCTCGGATCGCCCTGATGCGCGGCGACGACGGCGAGGCCATAGAGCGGCAGCATGGCCGCATTGCCGAGGTGGAACATCGCGAGCGCGGCGGCGAGCAACAGCAACGGCCTGCACGCGAGCAACATGCGAAAGCCGCTCGCGTGCTCATGCTCCGAAGAAGACGACGAAGACGACGAGGCGACGAGGCCGCGCGCGCTGTCGTGATCGATCGAATCCCGGCTGATGAGCAGCGTCGAGAGGACCGTCATCGCACCGAATACGCCCGCGAGCGCGAACACCGCACCGAATCCGAAGCGCCAGCCGAGCCAGCCCGAAAAGCGCCGCGCCCACGACGTTGCCGGCGTGATTCGCCATCTGATTGCGCGCGAACTGCCGGTCGAAGCCGCGCTCGCGCACGATGCCGAGCGTCACGCCCGCGACCGCCGGCCCGAGCGCGGCACCGGTCACCGCCGTGAGGACCTGCGAGGCGGCGACCATCCAGAAGTCGTGCGACACCCACAGCGCGAGCGAAGCGAGCGTCGTCATGACGCCCGCAGCCACGATGAGGCGGCGCTTGTGATGCGTCGCATCGACGAGTGCGCCCGCCGGCGACGTCGTGAGCATGCCGGCGATGCCGCCGAGGGTCATCACCGTACCGATCGACTCGGGATGCCAGCCCTGCGCCTGCAGAAAGACGCCGAGAAAAGGGCCGATCCCCGCCTGGACATCGGCCATGAAGAAGTTGAGTCCTTCGAGTGCATAGAGAGGATTCATGGGCCGGTCATCCGCGACGTCTGTTCTTGTCGGGCTCGAGTTGCAAGCCTGTTTGCTTCGGGTTGCCCCCGGACGCGCTCACGGCCGGCAGCTTGTGTTGCGTCAGCCGGCGACCGGTGCGTCGATGAGCTCGGCGATCTCATCCACTTCGATCGTCCGCCCATGACGGTTCCGAATGCCGTGCCCCCACGCGTGTACGTGCGCGCCCGGCGCGAGATACGCCGCGAGTTCGGCGGCGGCATGCGGCGGCATCCGCAGCGATGTGCCTTCGTCGAGCAACGCGCCGCGCAGCTCGCCCTTCGGCCCGAAGAGCGACAGCACCACTTCGCCGAGCGCGTCCATCGGCTTGTGTTCGACGTACGGTTTGTGATGCTTTTCGCCGTCGTGATGCGGGCCTTCGTCCAGAATGACCTTGCCGTTCTTCGTCGCGAGCGAGACCGCCGCGATCATGTCCGCGCCGCGCGGCTTCACGCCGCGCACGCGAACCTCGTCGCCCACGGCGACCTGTCGCGCGATCTGTGGCGACAGATGAGGCGGAAAATGAACCTGCAGCGCCTGCCGCGCGCCGAGTACGATCCCGTCGATTTCACCGTGCGGGTTCAATAGAAAACGCGTCACCGTGCCGCGCGTTTCGGGAAGGCTTTCGGGGTCGATCCAATGCATGTCGTTGATCCTCGGTTGATGTCGATGAAAGCGTGTCGGCAGCCGACGCGCTCATGGGCCGGGCGCAACGCGGTCGTAGAGCCGGGTCAGGTTGCCCGGCGAACCGAACGACGTCGCCTGGAGCGCGGTGCCGTACTGGTTGCGCGTGCCGTAGCCTTGCGCGGACACGCGCGCGCCCGATTGAACGAGCCTCGGGAATTGCTGGGCGACGGGAGGCGTGAGCTTGATGACGGTGCCATCCGCGAGAATCACGCCGTCGGGCTCGCCGCGTGGCGCGGTGGTGATGTGCGCCACTTGTCCCTGCGCGCTCAGGCGTGAAAGGCCGGCGCCGCGCAGCTCACGCGGCAGCGTGCCCGGCAAGGGCGGCTGATCGGTGAGTTGCTGGCCGCTGCGTGCATCGGTGATGCGTTGCGCCTCGAGATTGCCGCCCGCAACGCGCCATCCGTCGATCTGCACGCTGTCACCCGGGCGTATCGCCGACGTGAGCTGGGCGCTCATATGCGGCGGGAAGTGAACGAGCGCGCCGTCGCCGGTCAGGAAGCCGTCGACATCGCCGTCCGGGTTGATGAGAAAGCGCGAAACCGTGGCTTGCGCGCTGACGGCCGTCCCTTCCACGAGCGGAGCCGCGCCGATGCGGGGCGCAGGCGGCGGCGCCAAGCCCGCTGCCGCAACAGGCGGTTCAGTCTGAGCAACGCAGCCCGCGCTCGTCGCCAGCAGCGCGACGAGATTGATCGCGCTCAGGACGCGTGCGGTGTCGCGGCGGACTCGCTTCGTCGATGTCGATTGCATGATTCACTCCCTCACATGGCGTGGAGGGATGTGCAAAGGCTATGCCATGGGACGAAAAACGTTGCTGGTCAAGGAATCGGCGGGATGAGGCAAGGAATGGTGTCAAGCGATCGGACGCCAGGTGTCCGATCGCTTGACACTCGCTCAGGCATCGGCGCCGGATATCCCGAGGCTCGCGAGCCGCGTATAGAGCGATTGACGGCTGATGCCGAGCCTGCGTGCCGCCTCGGCGCGATTGCCGTCGGTGAGCGCGAGGGCGCGCGCAATCAACGCGCGTTCGAGTTGCGCGAGTGCGTCGTTGAGCGGAAGTTCGGCGAGGCTGACTGGGATTGCGTCATTGCCGCCGGCGGTCGTGTCGACGAGGAAAGCGAAGTCCTCGCGCGTGAGCAACGCACCCGGCGCGAGTGCGCTCGCCCGCTCGATCGCGTTCGCCAGTTCACGCACGTTGCCGGGCCAGCCGAAGGTGACGAGCATGCGCTGCGCATCGGCTGAGAGCCGCTTGTGCGCCGCATCGGGCGATGCCCCCGGAGTAGACAGGAAATGCTCCGCGAGCGGGAGGATATCCGCTACGCGCTCTCGCAGGGGCGGCAAGTGCAGCGGGATCACGTTCAGCCGATACAGCAGATCCTGCCGGAATGTTCCCGCCGCGACCATCGCCGCCAGATCGCGATGCGTCGCGGCGACAATGCGCACATCGACAGCGACGGGCCGGTTCGTGCCGAGCGGCGTGACCTGCCGTTCCTGAAGCACGCGCAGCAGCTTGGCCTGCATGGCGAGCGGCATGTCACCGACTTCATCGAGGAAGAGCGTTCCGCCGTGCGCCTCCTCGAAACGCCCTCGCCGCTCCGCATGTGCGCCGGTGAACGCGCCTTTGCCATGCCCGAAGAGCTCGCTTTCGAGCAAGTCCTCCGGTATCGCCGCGCAGTTCACGGCCACGAACGGCCTGCCCGCCCGCGCCGATGCGCGATGCAGCACGCGCGCCGCCACTTCCTTGCCCGTGCCCGTCTCCCCGGTGATGAGCACGGTCGAGCGGGTTCCCGCCGCGCGGCCCAGGCGCTTTTGCACGTCGCGCATGGCATCGCTCACGCCGAGCAGTTGCGGCTCGCAGGACGACGGTTCGTCCGCGAAGGCCGACGTTGCGGCGACAGGCGCATCGGGATGCGCCGCGAGCATGCGTCCGAGCAGCACCGCGATCTCGTCACGGCCGACGGGTTTGGTCAGGTGCTCGAACGCGCCGAGCCGCATCGCGCCGATGGTGTTGTCGCTCGTCGCATGCGCGGTCAGCATCACGACAGGCACGTGCTGCAGGCCCTCCATGCCGCGCAGCGATTCGAGCACGGCGAGACCGTCCGCGCCCGGCAGACGAAAGTCCAGAAAGATGCAGTCGGGCGCTCCGCGCTCGCGCAAGTGTTCCAGCGCCGCTTCGCCCGAGCGCGCTTCGAGCGGCGTGTGGCCGAGATCCTGCACGGTTTCGGCGAGGCCTTCGCGAAAGGCATCGTCGTCGTCGATGATCAGTATGGTCGCCATGGCAAGGCGATCACGAAGCATGTCACCTCTGAATCCTCGGCGAGATACGCGCGGCCTCCATGTGCCGACGCGATCTCGCGCACCACGGCGAGGCCGAGACCGGAGCCATCGGGCCGGCCCGTCACGAAAGGCTCGAAAATACGCTCGCGCTCGGCTGCGCTCACGCCGGGACCATCGTCCATCACTTCCAGCCGGAGGCGTTCGCCCTCTGTCCATCGTGCGCCCGTCGCGCGCACCGTCACGTGACCGCCCGGCGGCGCGTGGCGCAGCGCATTCACGATCAGGTTGTCGAGCGCACGCGCCAGTTGCGCGGGATCGAAGACGGGCTGCATCGCGCCCGTTTCGATCACCGCCCGCAACGCTATGTCGCGGTTCGCCGCGCCCGGTTCATGCGTATGCACGATGTCGCCGAGCCACGCGTGCAGATCGACTGCGCGCGCGTTCACGGTCACCGGCTGCGTGAGCGCGAGCAGACTGGTCACCTGCGCCTCGATGCGCCCCACCTGCTCGATGATCGTTCGCAGCGCGGCTTCGCGGCGCACGCTGTCGCCGGCGAGCGCGTTTTCTGCCTTGAGACGCATCGCGCCCGCGGGGTTGCGGATCTCGTGCGCAATCTGCGCGGCCATCTTGCCGAGCGCGCCGAATCGTTCGGCCTGCGCCAGCTGCGTGCCAAGCGCACTCGCCTCGCGCTGGAGGCGCTCGGCGCGCTCGACATAGCGATTGAGCGCATCGACGATAAGGTCCAGATCGCGCTCGCCGAGCCGTTCGAGCCGCCTGCCCTGCTCGAATCCGCCATCGGGCGCGAGCGCCTGTTCCAGCCGCGCGAGGTTGCGTCTCCAGCGCCTGAGCGCTACGGCCAGAAACAACGCCAGCACGACGATGATTGCGAGCACCCCGACCAGAATGGTCGCGGCACGCTCGCCGTACGGTCCGAGCGGCGGCCGCGCGCGCGTGAGCATCCACGCCAGCAGGCCCGCGTGGCGCGGCACGGGGCAAGCGACGGCGATGACGGCATCCGCACCGCTCGATACGACATCGACCTGCATCTGGCCCGCGCCCCCCGCTTTCCTCAGCGTGCGCAGAATGAGCGGCGTCTCGGCCTCGGGAATATCGCGCTTCACGCCGCTGCCTTCGTAGGTAGGAAACGCATAGGCCAGAAAGCCGCTGGGCGTGCCGGCCGCCGCCGTGCCGTTCCAGAAACCGCCTTCGATGCCATCGGTGCGGATCAGCACGAGATCAAGCACGGCGTGCATGAGATCGATGTTGGTTTCGCCGGGGCGCTGCATCGACAGATCGTAGCGCGATGCGACCGCCGTGCAGGCCGCAGCCGCCTGCTGCTTCGCGGTCGTGACGCGCTCGCCGAGCGCTGACGAAAGCATGAGCCACACGACCGCCGTCAGGAGGCCGCACAAAATGGCGACGAGAATCCAGAGCGCGAAGAGCTGAGTCGAGAACGACGGTCGCGGCATGAAGAGCCTGAACGCTGAGGGAGTTGGCGACTGTGCAAGCAAGTCTCTCGCCACCGTCTCGCCTTTCATCGTGTGAATACGGGCGGCTGACAGCGCTCCGAAAGTAAAAAAACGCCCGCGGGAAGCGGGCGCTCACGCTGCGCCGGGCCGCGCCATCGACGCGGCCCGGCTTCACGGGCCGGCAAGTCAGGGCTTCGCCGTGTCGTCAGTGGCGTCCTTCAGATCCTCTTTGGCGTCACCGAGATCCTTGCGTGCTTCGCCCTCGACCTGCTGGGCGTCGCCTTTTGCCTCCTGCACGGGGTCATCCGTCACCTTGCCGACGCCTTCGTTGATCTTACCTTTGACCTTCTCCCCGACGCCCTTCACCTGATCCTCATTCATGATCGCTCTCCGATATGCCCGCAATATGCAGGCGTAACCCTCCCCGCGCAAAAAGGATGCCGCGTCGTGGCCGGCAACGATCGTCGAATCAGGCTAGCGCCGGTCCGTACCGCGCACCCCGGCGGGAAAGCACGCCAGCAGCCAGTCGACGAACACCCGAAGCCTGTGTGTCACGTGACGGTTGTTCGGATACACGACATGGAACGGATAAGGCGGCGGACGCCATTTCTTCAGGATCTCCACGAGCGACCCATCGCGAATAGCCGGATTGGCGGCGTAGGCAAAGGTTTGAACGATGCCCAGTCCCGCGATGGAAGCCGCAAGATGCGCGTTGCTTTCGTTGATCCCGATATGACGCTGCGCCTGTATCTCGATCCTGTCGCCGTCACGCTCGAACCGGAATGGCATTGCCTTGCCGTTTTGCGGTGACAGGTAGCTGATCAATTTATGCCCGTTCTTCAGTTCCTCGGGGTAGGCGGGAACGCCGAACTGCTTAAGATATTTCGGCGTGGCGCATGTGACCATCACGGCATCGCCGATATGACGCGCGATGAGCGACGAGTCGTCCAACGGCCCGCCACGGATGACACAGTCGACGTTATCGCTTATCAAGTCCACCGGGCGATCGGACACGCCCAGATCGATCCTGATGTCCGGATAACGCGCGATGAAATCCGAAAGCAATGGAATCAGCACGTTTCGCGCGGGCAATCCGCCTACATCGACGCGCAGACGGCCGCGCGGATTGCTTCGTGCAACACTGAACGACGAGTCGATATCTTCGAGGTCTCTGAGAATACGCGTCGCCTTCGCGTAATAGTCTTGGCCTTCCGGCGTTACCGTGACCCGTCGCGTCGTCCGCTGTAACAGCCGCACGCCCAGATGCGCTTCGAGTTCCTGAACCAGCTTGCTCATCGTCGCGTTGGGCATATCGAGCGAGTCCGCCGCGCGCGTGAAGCTGCCCGCCTCGACCACGCGGGAGAAAGCGCGCATTGCCAGCAATTGATCCATTCGATTCGCGTCCCGTAGATGATCCGCGCCGATTATACATACGCGTGCATAGTCAATTCATTATTCACCATTTATCAAAAAACTCACCGCCGCTAAAGTTCACCCATGCCCAACGCGACTCGCATCGGAAGACCTTGAAGGCGCGACGCAACGGGCAAATCCTGGCACTTTCTAAAACTTCGAACTGGAGCAAGTCATGAACACGCAACTGAACGGAAAGATCGCGCTCGTCACCGGCGGCAGCACGGGCATCGGTCTCGCGGCGGCAAAGGAACTCGTGGAGCAAGGCGCGCGCGTATTCATTACGGGTCGCCGTCAGGCCGAACTGGATGCAGCCGTAGCCGCCATCGGCCCGTCGGCCACCGCGATTCGCGCGGATGCATCGGTGTTGTCCGACCTGGATGCCGTGTACGCCCAAATCGCCGAAACAGCGGGCAAGCTCGATGTCCTGTTCGCCAATGCGGGCGGTGGAGACATGATGCCGCTGGGCGCGATCACCGAAGAGCACTTCGATCGTATCTTCGACACGAATGTGCGCGGCGTGCTGTTCACCGTGCAGAAGGCGTTGCCGCTGCTCGTCGACGGCGCATCGGTCATTCTGACTTCGTCGATCACGTCCGTCACGGGGACCGCCAGCTTCAGCGTCTACAGCGCCAGCAAGGCGGCAGTCCGGAATTTCGCCCGGTCGTGGGCGCTCGATCTGAAAGATCGCGGCATCCGCGTCAACGTCGTCAGCCCCGGACCCGTCCGGACGCCGGGCCTGGGCGGTCTCGTGCCCGATGAAGCGCGTCAAGGCCTGTACGACGCGCTCGCCTCGCAAGTGCCGCTCGGCCGCCTCGGCGAACCCGAGGAAATCGGCAAGGCAGTCGCCTTCCTCGCATCCGAATCGGCGAGCTTCATCAACGGCATCGAACTTTTCATCGACGGCGGCATGGCTCAGGTTTGAGACACGGCTCGCGCGGCCCATGCGCTCGCTGATTCGCCGCGACTCATCGAGTGAGCGCGTGCAACACGAAGCGCATGGGCTTGCTGCCTTGCCGTTCGTGCCGGGCTCAAGATCCGCGTGCGTCGTCCGTTAAACAGGAGCAGGCCCGCACAACGGGTTCCCTCGTTGCACTGATCGAGCACCACGCATGACGAAGACGTCCGACGCAAGCATCCCTGAAATATTGGCTCCGAACCGTGGCTGTGCCGGTTGCAAAAGCGACACAGCCACGCCGTTCGAGTTCGCATTCGCCTTCCAGCCGATCGTCGATATGGCCGCCGGCCGCGCATACGCGCACGAAGCGCTCGTGCGCGGGCCGAACGGCGAGTCGGCGGGATCGGTGCTCGCGCAGGTCGACGCGACCAATCGCTATCACTTCGACCAGCGGTGCCGGACAACCGCGATCGCCCAGGCCGCCGCGTTGAGCATGGACGGGTTTCTGTCGATCAACTTCATGCCGAACGCCGTCTACCGGCCGGAAGCCTGTATCCGCAGCACGCTCGAGGCGGCCGAGCGGCACGGCTTTCCGATCGAGCGGATCATCTTCGAGACGGTCGAGGGCGAGAACATCATCAGCCGGCCGCATCTGGTCGACATATTCCGCGCGTACAAGCGCTTCGGCTTCCAGACCGCCATCGACGACTTCGGCGCGGGCTATTCCGGCCTCACCCTGCTGGCGGACTTTCAACCCGATCTGATCAAGCTCGACATGGAGCTCGTGCGCGGAATCGACACGGATTTCGTGCGCCAGCGGATCGCGTGCGGCGTGCTTGCAATATGCCGCGACCTGGGAATCCGGGTCATTGCCGAAGGGATCGAAACGCGTGGAGAGCGAGATTTCTTCGCAGCGAACGGCGTGACGCTGATGCAGGGCTATTTTTTTGCGAGGCCTGCGTTCAAGGCGGTCCCTGATATCGACCCGGCGATGTTCGCGGCTTGAGGAAGACTGACGCGTCAGCGACGGCCCGTCGGCGCGAATTCTGTGGCCTTCACGGCTTCGGCAAGATAGTCCACGAACGACGCGATGCGCGCGGAGATCGCCGTGTTGCGATAGTAGACGGCGCTGATCGGTTGCCGTACTTCCTGCGTTTGACGCGCGAGGATCTGCACGAGCTTGCCGTCGCGCCGATCGCGCAGCGTCATGAAGTCAGACAGACACACGATGCCCGCGCTCTCCAGCGCGAGATGCCGCAGCGTCTCGCCGCTCGATGAAGCGATGCTCGGCGTGATCCGGTATGGCTCGTCGTCGTGCCCCGAAAGCGGCCAGACATTGAGCGATTCGGGCTGCGTGAAGCCGAGCAGAGAGTGATTCGCGAGTTCGTCGACGCGCTTCGGAAGACCGTGAGTCTCGAGATACCGCGGCGTCGCGAGCACCCGAATGCGGCTGCTGCCGATCGGGCGGCTGTGCAGCGTCGAATCCTTCAGCCTGCCGATGCGAATTGCAACATCGGTGCGGCGCTCCAGCAGATCGATCACGCCTTCATTGCTGTTCAACTCGAGCTCGACATGCGGATAGCGCTCCCGATATCCCGCGACGAGCGGCACGATCACATGCAGCATGAACGGCGTCGCGGCATCGACGCGCAGCAGCCCCGAAGGCCGCTCGCGGCGCGCGGCGATCTGTTCCTCGGCGCTTTCCACCGCGCCGATGATCTCGCGCGCACTCTGCAGGAAGCTCTTGCCCTCCTCCGTCAGCTCGAGACGCCGCGTGGTTCTGCGCAGTAGCGTCGTCTGCAGCTTCTCTTCGAGCCGTCCGAGCGTGCGGCTCGCACCGGATACCGTCTGATCGAGTTGTTGCGCCGCCGCCGTGATGGAGCCTGTGTCGACTACCGTCGCAAAGGTTTGAAGCTCGTCGAGAGTGACTTTCATCGTTGACTTTAATTCAAGAGTAATCCCTTTATATCGCGGGTTTTACGCAAGAGTAAAGTCGGCGTGTCGTGGTGAGGGCGCTAAAAGCCTGAAGACGTTTCGGGCCCGGGACTTTCGTTCCCGGGCCCGCCTTGCTACTACCACTTCGCGCTCTTATGGCGATTGCGTCCGATCGCGTCCCACAGCTTGCGCGCCTGCTTCTGCACCGACTTCGCGTGGTCCTCGTGGTGAGGCTCCGCGTCACCGGTGTGAGCAGCCGTGGCGCCGCGTTTCGGGCGCTTGAACATGTCGGCGAATCTCATCGCAACCTCCTTTCGCGGCAAGCACACCGCAAAAACAGTTTACTCCGGCTAGCGCCGGCTTCGAAGGGGTAGCGGTACTTCGTGAGTCGGGCCCCGTCCGTCTGCGCGTTCTGCTCGCGGCCCCGGCTCCTTTCAGGCGGCGTGAGCCGCTCTCGTGCCGATCAGCGCGCACACGGCATCGGTCACTTGCGCGGTCGTCGCGACGCCGCCGAGGTCGCGCGTGTGCAGCGACTTGTCGGAGGTCACGGCTTCGATCGCCTGCATCACGCGGTTCGCGGCGTCGAATTCGCCGAGATGTTCCAGCAGCATCACGACCGACCAGAACGTGCCGACCGGATTCGCCAGGCCGTGGCCCATGATGTCGAAGGCGGAACCGTGAATCGGCTCGAACATCGACGGATAGCGGCGCTCCGGATCGATGTTGCCAGTCGGCGCGATGCCGAGGCTGCCCGCGAGCGCGGCGGCGAGGTCGCTGAGAATATCGGCATGAAGGTTCGTGGCGACGATCGTATCGAGCGACGCGGGCCGGTTGACCATGCGCGCGGTCGATGCGTCGACCAGTTCCTTGTCCCATTTGACGTCGGGAAATTCTTTCGCGATTTCGCCGGCAATCTCGTCCCACATGACCATCGCGTGACGCTGCGCGTTGCTCTTCGTGATGACCGTCAGCAGCTTGCGCGGACGCGCCTGCGCGAGTTTGAATGCAAAACGCATGATGCGTTCGACACCGGCGCGCGTGAGGATCGAAACATCGGTCGCGGTCTCGATCGGATGGCCCTGATGCACGCGGCCGCCGACGCCCGAATATTCGCCTTCCGAGTTTTCGCGCACGATCACCCAGTTCAGGTCTTCCGGCTTGCAGCGCTTGAGCGGCGCGTCGATGCCCGGCAGGATGCGCGTCGGGCGCACGTTGGCGTACTGGTCGAGCCCCTGGCAGATCTTCAGACGCAGGCCCCACAGCGTGATGTGATCGGGCACGTCCGGGTCGCCCGCCGAGCCGAACAGGATCGCGTCCTTGTCGCGAAGGGCGTCGAGGCCATCGGCGGGCATCATCACGCCGTGCTCGCGGTAATAGTCCGCGCCCCAGTCGAAATTCTCGAACTGGAATGCAAAATCATGCGTGCTGCGTGCCAGCGCCTCCAGCACTTGACGGCCAGCGGGCACGACCTCCTTGCCGATGCCGTCGCCAGGAATGGTCGCGATGCGATAGGTCTTCATGTCTCCGTCCTCCAGATGGGTATGTCACCGGACTTTACTCACATCCGGGCGCGGAAACCGGCGCGAAACTTAAAGCATTATTAAGTTTTGTGCACGAATGAGGACTACCAGTTCGAACTGACGCGCGTCGGGCCGTCGGCATGCTGGCCCAGATAGTCGCGCAGGTGATCGACGAAGCACGCGACCTTGGCCGAGAGATTCAGGCGTTCCGGATAGACGGCGTAGACGTCGGCGGGCGGCGTGTCGTAGTCGCTCAGGACCTGCACCAGACGACCGCTGCGAAGGTATTTGGCGACGTCCCATTCCGCGCGCATAAGAATGCCGTGTCCTTCCAGCGCCCAGTTGAGCGCCACTTCGCCGTCGTTGGTGCTCAGCTTGCCGTGCACCTTGATCGTCTCCGTGCGCCCGCCGCGGCTCAGGCGCCAGTTGCCATAGGCGGATTCGTTCTGCCGCAGCACGATGCACTGATGATGCGTCAGGTCATGCGGATGAGCGGGTTCGCCCGCGCCACGGAGATAACCCGGCGACGACACCAGCAGCCGCCGGTTGGACGCGATCTTCTTCGCGATGAGTCGCGAATCCGGCATCTCGCCGAAACGCACGGACACGTCGATGCTCTCGTCGGGCAGGCCGATGGGCCGGTCGGTGAGATGCAACTGCACTTCGACATCGGGAAAACGCTGACTGAACAGCGAGATCGACGGACCGATATACGAGCGCCCGAACCCCAGCGGCGCATTCACCCGCAGCAGTCCTTTCGGCGCGGCCCGGCTGCTGGAAACGAGCTGTTCCATGTCGTCGATGTCGCTCAGGATGCGCTGCGCATTCGCGAAATAGACCTCGCCCTCGCTCGTCAGGCTGATCCGCCGCGTCGTGCGGTTGAGAAGGCGCACGCCCAGACGATCTTCCATCGCCGAAAGCCGGCGGGAAACCGCGGGCGGCGTGAGGTTCAACTCGCGCGCGGTGGCGGCCAGACTGCCCTGCTTCACGAGCAGGCAGAAGAAGCCCAGTTCCGAGTCCATGTTCATTCGTGATTTTTTTGCAAGGATGTATTTAGTCTAGATCGATTCATACGCGATTCCATCGGTTTTAACCTTGGTTCCGACTAGAGCAAGGCCGCAAAAGACGGCTAAGACATTCGACTGGTCATCGGAATCAAGGAGACATTCGATGGATATCGATCTGGAAAAACGCACCCTGCGCAGGATCACCTGGCGCATCGTGCCGTTCATCATGCTGCTGTACTTCGTCGCTTATATCGACCGGGTCAACATCGGCTTCGCGTCGCTCACGATGAAGACGGACCTGGGCTTCACCGCCTCGATGCTCGGCTTCGGCGCCGGCATCTTCTTCTGGGGCTACTTCATGTTCGAAGTGCCCTCCAACATCATTCTTCACAAGGTCGGCGCGCGACTGTGGATAGCCCGCGTGATGGTCACGTGGGGCGTCATTTCCGCGGCGATGGCCTTCGTCGAAGGGCCGACCAGCTTCTACGTCATACGCTTTCTGCTCGGCGCGGCGGAAGCGGGCTTCTTCCCCGGCATCATCCTGTATCTCAGCTACTGGTTTCCAGCGCGGCATCGGGCGGGCGTGACGGCGTTCTTCATGGCCGCCGCGCCGATCTCCACTGCGCTCGGCTCGCCGCTCTCCGCCGCTTTGCTCGAAATGAACGGCGTGATGGGTCTGCGCGGCTGGCAATGGATGTTCATTCTCGAAGCCGTGCCCGCGCTCATTCTGGGTGTCGTCGTGTTCTTCTACATGACCGACAGGCCCGAAAAGGCGAAGTGGCTGAAGGACGACGAGCGCGCATGGCTCGTCAACGTGATGAATGCGGAAACCGCGAGCAGAGCCACGGCGGGCGCCGCGCACGGCATCATCAGCGGCCTTGCGAATCCGCGTGTGCTGGCTTTGTCGCTGATCTACTTCGGCACGTCGGCGGGCCTCTACACGCTCGGCATCTGGGCGCCCCAGATCATCAGGCAACTCGGCGTTTCGTCGATGACGACAGGCCTGCTCAACGCGATTCCGCCGATCGTGTCCGTAGTCGCGATGATCTTCTGGTCGCGCCATTCCGACCGCACCGGCGAGCGCACCTGGCACGTCGTGCTGGCGTGCGTGGCGGCGGCGATCGGCCTCGTGGTGGCGGCTATGGCCAACAGCGTCGTCGGGCTCATCGCCGCGCTGACGCTCGTGAACATCGGCATCAGTTGCGCGAAGCCGCCCCTGTGGACCATGCCGACGATGTTCCTCTCGGGTGCCGCAGCCGCGACGGGCATCGCCACCATCAATTCGATCGGCAATCTCGGCGGCTTCGCCGGCCCGGCGATGATCGGCTGGGTGAAAGATCAGACGGGCAGCTTCACCGGCGGACTCTATTTCGTGGCGGGCCTGCTCATGCTCTCCGCCGTGCTCACGCTCTTGCTGGCCCGCACGCAGAAATCGCCGGTCGCGCCCGGCAATGCGGCCGCGCATTGAAAAAACGCCTCCCCCAATCTCGTTACGTTGTCAGAGGAATGCAACATGGATAAGGAACTCGCCATTCAGTCCGTGACGGACACGATGGCCAAATTCACCGCCTATATCGGCAAGCGTCTGCCCCGCGACGTGAAGGCAAAGCTCGCCGAGTTGCGCACGCTGGAAACCAATCCGCTCGCCAAGTCGATCTACGACTCGATGGACGGCAATCAGGAAGCGGCCGACAAGCTGGATCGCCCGAGCTGCCAGGACACCGGCGTCATTCAGTATTTCGTCGAGGCCGGCGCGAACTTTCCGCTGCTCGGCGAGCTGGAGGAAATCCTGCGCGAAGCCACCGCGGGCGCCACGCGGATGGGGCCGCTGCGCCACAACGCCGTCGAGACGTTCGACGAAAAGAACACCGGCACCAACACGGGCACACAGATCCCGTGGCTGGACTGGCGCATCGTCCCGGAAAAGGATAGCTGCACCATCGACGTCTACATGGCCGGCGGCGGTTGCACGCTGCCCGGTGCGGCCAAGGTGCTGATGCCGGGACAGGGCTACGAAGGTGTGGCCGAATTCGTGATGGATGTGATCACGGAGCGCGGCGTCAATGCGTGTCCGCCGCTGCTGGTCGGCATCGGCGTGTCGACTTCGGTCGAGACCGCGGCGCGCCTGTCCAAGCTGGCGATCCTGCGGCCGGTCGATTCGAAGAGCGACAACCCCCGCGCCGCGCTGATGGAGCAATTGCTGGAGGACGGACTCAACGAGATCGGCATCGGCCCGCAAGGCCTGAAGGGCAATAACAGCGTGATGGGCGTCAACATCGAGTCGTCGGCGCGTCATCCATCGACCATCGGCGTCGCCATCAATACCGGCTGCTGGGCGCACCGGCGCGGCAAGATCCGCATTCATGCCGACCTGTCCTATGAAATCCTTTCCCACGAAGGAGTGGTGCTGTGAAAAAGATTCTGACGACCCCCATCAAGAGCGAAGATCTCGAGGATCTCCAGGTCGGCGATGTCGTCTATCTGACGGGCCGGCTCGTGACGTGCCGTGATGTCGCGCATAGGCGACTGATCGAACAGGGCCGGCAACTGCCTGTCGATCTCGAAGGCGGTGCGATCTTTCACGCGGGTCCGATCGTCCGGAAGAAGGACGACGGCAGTTTCGAAATGGTGTCCATCGGCCCGACGACGAGCATGCGGATGGAGAAGTTCGAGCGCGAGTTCATCGAGCAGACCGGCGTGAAGCTGATCGTCGGCAAAGGCGGAATGGGCCCTGAAACGGCTGCGGGATGTGAGGAGCACAAGGCGGTGCACGCCATTTTCCCCGGCGGTTGCGCGGTGCTGGCGGCGACGCTGGTCGAGGAAATCGAAGGCGCGGAGTGGCAGGATCTCGGCATGCCCGAAACCCTGTGGATCAATCGCGTCCGCGAATTCGGGCCGTTGATCATTTCCATCGACACGAAGGGCAACAACCTGATTCAGCAGAACAAGGCCGCGTTCAACGAAAAGAAGAAGCCCGTTCTCGACAGGATCAGCGCGCAGCTCGGCTTCATCAGGTAAGCCGCGCGCCGCCGCCTAGTTCACCGGACGCAGGTACGCGAGCAACATGTCGAGATGCATGGCGGAAATCGACGCCTGATGGCGTTGCTCGACGTAATTCCGGCCCGTGAACATATCGATGGTGAAGCGGTTGGACACGATGTAGTAGCCCATGCCAACCAGCGTCACGTAGAAGTCCAGCGGATCGACGCCCTGACGGAACTGCCCCGCTGCCGCGCCACGCTCGAGCGTGACGCGCAGCAGGTCGACCACCGGCGAGATGGTCTCGCGCAAGTGGTTCGAACGCTCCAGATAGCGTCCCTCGTGCAGATTTTCATTATTGATGAGGCTCAGCCATTGCGGGTTTTCCCGCAAATGCGCCCAGATGGACTGCGCCAGCTCGCGGATCGCATCGGCCGGCTGCATGGCGGTGAGTTCGAGGCTTTGCTCCCGCTGCGCGAATTGCGCGTACATCGATTCGAGCACGGCGACGTACAGCCCTTCCTTGCTTGCGAAGTAGTAGTAAAGCATGCGCTCGT
Source organism: Caballeronia sp. INML2 (assembly GCF_023631365.1). Classification (NCBI taxonomy): domain Bacteria; kingdom Pseudomonadati; phylum Pseudomonadota; class Betaproteobacteria; order Burkholderiales; family Burkholderiaceae; genus Caballeronia; species Caballeronia sp. INML2. The sequence continues at coordinate 118,891 of NZ_JALQDH010000061.1, forward strand.
TCGTGCCCGCCGCCGTGGCGATGGCGTCGACCCGTGCGCCCGCGAGGCCGAATTTCGTGAATTGCTCGGTGGCGGCTTCGAGAATGCGCCGTCGCGTGCCTTCCGGGTCTCGTTTTGCTCGTTGTTCGCTCATATGTTTGCGGTTGCCGATCGTATTGCGATATTCATTTGATGGTCCACATTATGCCGACCGTCACGGGCACGGGGATAGCTCCGAGTATAGGCATTGTTGCCGCCTTGACGACAAGAAAATGAAACGCTAGCGAAAATCTTCGAATTTTAGCGGCAAGTCGCCGTTTTTTGGCGGCTCGTCGCATGACTGGCCGAACTGTGGCGATGACATATTCCGCCTGAAGGCGGCGCGAATAAGAGACAGTTAGTTGCGTGAGAAACGAATAATAGTTAGTCTTCCGATTTATTCGATTCGGCACGCGCTATATCGCGCCGTGCCGATCCCTAGCGATGACGTTACTTTCCGTGCAGCGCCTCGCGATGCGCGTCCGCCAGTTCGGCCATGCTGTTGAAGCGGAAGTCGATTCTCGGCTGAGAACCTGGGTCCATCGTCGCGCCGAAGCCGGGCTTTGAATGACGGCGATAGATCCAGCACGACGCAAGACCGAAACCGTTCGCGGGTTTGTGATCGTGGAAAAGGCTTTCGGCCGTGTGCAGAATCTTTTCCTTCCGGATACCGCGTGCGCCTAGCTTTTCCAGCATGTATTCGAAATTGCGCGGCGAAGGCTTGTACGATCCGACATCCTCCGCCGTAATGATCGCGTCGAAATCCACCTGTAGTCTTGCGTTGCTATGGGCGAAGCTTTCGTTATCGACATTCGACAGGATCACGAGTTTGTAATGCTGCTTCAGATATCGGAGCGCATCGGCGGAATCCGCGAAGGCGGGCCATTCGCGAATCGAGCGACCATAGGCAATGCATTCTTCCTGAGTGAAGGGCACGCCCCACTCTTCGGCCAGCCGCTTATAGACGATGGCCAGAAGCGCCTGATAGCGTTTGCCCGGCGTGTACTTCTGTTGCGATGACTCGTGACGCGCATGGGCTTCCAGAACCTGATCGCGCGTCAATGCGGGCGCTACGCGCTCCAGCAACGGGCGCAGTCCTTCGAAAATTCCCGTTTCCCAGTCGATCAGCGTGCCGTAGCAGTCGAACGTCAGTGTGTCGAAGTCGGTCAGTTTCACAGTCGCTCCTGTCAGTCAAAAGGATGCTAAGGATCACAGCGTCGCGCTCGGCCTGATGTTACAAAGCCGTGCCTTGTGAAGTGTTCGTTGCATCGAGTTGGTGTATCGTCAGTCCACTGCTTTCGCTCAAAGCGCGTGGAATACGTGAGCATATAATCGTATAAATCTTCAGGTTGCCTTTATCGCAGCCTTGATCCGCATCGGAGGACCAGATGGAATCTGCCTTTGACGTCTATGCGGGATTCGAAATCTCGGTTGCGGCGCGACGCAACGAACGCGGCGCATGGGTCGCGGACTTGTCGGTGAATCGCGATGGCAAGCCCGTGCTCGCTCCCTGGCCCGAGACCGTGCAACCGGAATGGCGCACACCGGACGAGGCGATACGCGACGGCATCGAACGGGCCCGGCGCGTGATCAGGCAGCACCTCGACGACCGCGCCCATCATTCCTGGGTTGCCACGCGCCGGCACGCCCAAACATGGTTCACCACCGAAACGGAACGACTTTCCGGGCACACCTTTACGCCCGGTCGATAAGACATTCGCTCGAGCCGGATGCTTCTTTTCTAAGGCGCCGGTGCCTCCGCCGGGATCCTGCGCGCGTCGCTTTTCAAAAAGCGACGCGCGCCGTGACTTGCAAATCGTTTTGACCAACCGCTTCACGCAATCGAACTCTTCAGATGCCCAACAACACACCCGAACCACAAGCCGTCTGTAATCCGATTTCCCGAAGCGCGATCTTCATCGTCGCGACCGTGGCCCGCGGCAAAGACAAAGCCGATGTCGTGCGCTCATGGTGCGGCGATATCGCGGCGCTGGTACGCGCGGTCGCCACCCGTGCGCCTGCCGCGAACCTGTCATGCGTATGCGGCTTCGGCGCCGATGCGTGGGACCTTCTCTTCGGCGCACCGCGTCCCGCATCGCTGCATCCGTTTCGCGAGTTCGGCCAGGGCGATCGCCGCGCGATTGCAACGCCCGGCGACATCCTCCTGCATATCCGCGCCGATCACATGGACCTATGCTTCGAGCTTGCATCGCAAATGCTAAACAAGCTGGGCGATGCAGTCACGGTCGTCGATGAAGTGCATGGCTTTCGCTACTTCGATTTGCGCGACATGGTGGGCTTCGTCGACGGCACCGAAAATCCGACGGGCAAGAGCGCTGCGCAATACACGATCATCGACGAAGAAGATCCCGAGTTCGCCGGCGGCAGCTATGTGATCGTGCAGAAGTATTTGCATAACCTGGATGCATGGAACGGCCTCACCGTCGAACAGCAGGAGCGAATCATCGGACGCGAAAAGTTATCCGATGTCGAGCTCGACGAATCGATCAAGCCTTCCTGCTCGCACAGTTCGCTCACGACGATCGACGAGGACGGCAAGGAAGTGAAGATCCTGCGGCACAACATGGCTTTCGGCCGGCCGGGATCGAAGGAGTTCGGCACGTATTTCATCGGCTATGCGCGCACGCCCGCGCCGATCGAACAGATGATGGAGAACATGTTCGTCGGCAGGCCACCGGGCAACTATGACCGGCTGCTCGACTACAGCCGCGCGGTCACGGGCGGCCTGTTCTTCGTGCCGTCCAGCGATCTGCTCGACGAGCTTCCCGACCGGAACCCGGACGCCGCGCCGTCGTCCATCGGCGAAGGCCAGCAAAAGGATGAGCGAGAAGGCACGTTGAACATTGGCTCACTCAGAGGAACATCACAAGATGAATAACTTGCATAGAGAGCTTGCGCCGATCTCCGGCGCCGCATGGTCGCAGATCGAAGCGGAAGTGGCCCGCACCTTCAAGCGCGCGCTCGCGGGCCGCCGCGTCGTCGACGTGAAGAGTCCCGGCGGCGTCGCGTTGTCGGGCATCGGCACGGGACATCAGGCGAACATCGCAGCGCCGAAGAAAGGCGTCCTGGCAAGCCTTTACGACGTGAAGCAACTCGTGCAACTCACCGTGCCCTTCACGCTGCAGCGTGAAGCTATCGACAGCGTGGAGCGCGGCTCGAACGACGGCGACTGGCAACCCGCGAAGACCGCCGCGAACGAGCTCGCACTCGCCGAAGACGCCGCGATCTTCGACGGCTTCGCGGCCGCCGGCATCACCGGCATTCGCGAAGGCAGTTCGAACGCCCCCACGCTTCTGCCCGCGGATGTGGCCGACTACCCCGCCGCGATCAGCCAGGCACTCGAAAAACTGCGGCTCGCCGGCGTCGATGGTCCCTACTCCGTGCTCCTCGGCGCAGATGCCTATACCGCGCTCGCCGAAGCAAGCGATCAGGGATATCCGGTCATCCAGCACATCAAGCGCATCGTGAGCGGCGACCTCGTATGGGCGCCCGCGCTTCAGGGCGGCTGCGTGCTCTCGACACGCGGCGGCGATTATGAACTGCACATCGGACAGGACCTGTCGATCGGTTATACGAGCCATACGGATACAGCCGTACAACTCTATTTGCGCGAAACGCTCACGTTCCTTATGTTGACGAGCGAGGCCTCCGTTTCGATCGCGGCCGTCGAATAGCCGCATCAGAAGAATGGCCGATAAAAGACCTATGAGGGGAATGCACTGCTCATCTGGCGGTGGTGCGGCCTGAGTCGACGATTGCATTGCGTGGCGCGTGATCGTTCGGGCCGGACATCGACCGTCCTGAACATGGAGATACTCGATCATGCCAGCCCTTTGCGAAATCTGTCATGCCCGGCCCGCGGTTGCGCAAGTGACCGTCGTGCAGAACGGCCAACGCAAGTCGATGTCGATTTGCGAGTACGACTACCGCCAGTTGATGCGGCATCAGAGCATGTTGAACCCGTTCGACTCGCTATTGGGCGGCGGCGGCCTGTCGCGCCTGATGGGCGGCATGCCCGACCACGGCGATGAGAACGATACCGAAGACATGGTAGCCTCGGTGCCACGCGAATCCGTCGATGTCACCGACGCCTTCAGCGAACAAACGATGGAACTGCTGCAGCGTGCCGCAGAAAAAGCGCACGAACTGCAGAAGACCGAGCTCGACACCGAACAGGTGCTATACGTGCTCGCCGACACCGATGTCGTTCAGGCGCTCTTCAAGGAGATGAAGCTTTCGCCCGACGACATCAAGCGCTATATCGACGAGCACGCGCAGAAAGGTAAAGCGGAGCCCGACGCGCCGGTCGAGAAGATGACAATCTCGCCGCGTCTCAAGAAGGCGTTCCAGTTCGCGTTTCAGGCGTCACGCGAGCTCGGCCATTCTTATGTCGGTCCCGAGCATGTGCTGATCGGTCTTGCTTCCGTGCCCGACAGCATTGCGGGCACGCTCCTGAAGAAATACGGTGTTACGCCCGAGGCCTTGCGTCAGAAGGTCGTGAAAATCGTCGGCAAGGGCGCGGAAGACGGGCGCGTCGACACACCCACCGGCACGCCGACACTCGACAAGTTCGGCCGCGATCTCACCGCGATGGCGCGGCAAGGCAAGCTCGATCCGGTGCTCGGACGCGCGCAGGAAATCGAGAGCACGATCGAAGTGCTCGCGCGACGCAAGAAGAACAACCCCGTGCTGATCGGCGAGCCGGGCGTCGGCAAAACGGCGATCGTCGAAGGACTCGCGCAACGCATCGTCAACGACGACGTGCCCGAGGATCTGCGCAACAAGCGGCTCGTCGAGATCAACATCAATTCGATGGTCGCAGGCGCGAAGTATCGCGGCGAATTCGAGGAGCGCGCAAAGCAGCTCATCGACGAGATCACGGCCAAGCAGGATGAACTGATCGTGTTCATCGACGAGTTGCATACGATCGTCGGTGCGGGCCAGGGCGGCGGCGAAGGCGGACTCGATATCGCAAACGTGCTGAAGCCGGCGCTCGCGCGCGGCGAGCTGAGCTTGATCGGTGCGACGACGCTCAACGAGTATCAGAAGTACATCGAGAAGGACGCGGCGCTCGAGCGGCGCTTTCAGCCGGTGCTCGTGCCCGAGCCGACGGTCGAGCAGACCATCGTGATCCTGCGCGGCTTGCGCGACAAACTCGAAGCACATCATCAGGTGACCTTTGCCGACGATGCATTCGTCGCGGCGGCGGAGTTATCGGATCGCTACATCACGTCGCGTTTTCTGCCGGACAAGGCTATCGATCTTATCGATCAGGCCGCGGCGCGGGTACGTATCCGTTCGAAGTCGCGCCCGCCCGAGATGCAGGAGCTCGAAGCGGAGATCGCGCAACTGAAGCGCGAGCAGGATTATGCGTCGTCACGCAAGCGCTTCGACGAGGCGAAGGGGTTCGAAGAGCGCATCAACGAGAAGCAGGCGAAGCTCGATGAACTGACCGAAGCGTGGCAGCGCAAGACCGGATCGGAGACGCTCGAAGTGACCGTCGCATCGGTGGCGGAAGTCGTGTCGCGTCTCACGGGCATTCCCGTTACCGAACTCACGCAGGAAGAGCGTCAGAAGCTGCTCGACATGGAGAACAAGTTGCGCGAGCGCGTCGTCGGGCAAGACGAAGCCGTGGTCGCCGTCAGCGATGCGGTGCGCCTGTCACGCGCGGGCATGGGCCAGATACATCGGCCGATCGCGACGTTCCTCTTCCTCGGCCCGACCGGCGTCGGCAAGACCGAACTCGCAAAGGCGCTCGCGGAAACCGTGTTCGGCGACGAACAGGCGGTGATTCGCATCGACATGTCGGAGTATATGGAGCGGCATGCCGTGGCGAGACTCATCGGCGCGCCGCCGGGGTACGTCGGTTATGACGAAGGCGGTCAGTTGACCGAGCGCGTGCGCCGCCGTCCGTATAGCGTGATCCTGCTCGATGAAATCGAAAAAGCGCATCCCGATGTGAACAACGTGCTGCTGCAGGTTTTCGACGATGGCCGCCTCACCGATGGCAAGGGCCGCGTGGTCGATTTCAGCAACACGATCATCATCGCGACGAGCAATCTCGGCGCGTCCATCATCATGGACAATCTCGAGAAGAGCGAGAAGGACCGCGAATCTGAGAAGGCGATGCGCGCGAAACTGATGGACGTGCTGAAAGGCCACTTTCGTCCCGAGTTTCTCAATCGCATCGACGAAATCATCGTGTTTCATGGGCTCTCGCGCGAGGTGATCCGCTCGATTGTCGAGATCCAGCTCGATCGCGTCACGCGCACCGCCGCGGCGCAGGACATCACGCTCAAGGTCGATGATTCGGTCATCGATCATCTCGCCGATGTCGGTTATCGGCCTGAGTTCGGCGCGCGTGAACTGAAACGCCAGATTCGTCAGGAACTGGAGACGCGTCTCGCGAAGGAAATCCTCGGCGACAAGCTCAAGTCAGGCGACACGGTCAACGTGAGCTTCGACAAGGAAACCGATAAGGTCAAGTTCACCAGGCTGGACGCACAGGCGCAACCGAAGGAAAAGAAAGGCCGGCCCGCCGCAAAGAAAAACGCGGCGAAGGGCGAAGGCAAGAAGGAATCCGCGAAGAGCGAACACTGATCGCCTGCATGGAGCGTGGCGGCACTATCGGCCGCCCCGCTTTCAACCATCCGTTTCATGGAGCATGACCATGGCCAATCAACAAAGCGGCTTGAGCGACGACTTCATCGCGACGCAGCGAGAACGCCTGCTCACGCTGAAGCGCGAACTGCTCGGCAACGAAGAAGGCGGTATCGCGGCCGAGCGTCGCTTGCAGGAAGAGCGCGGTTCGGAAGCAGAAGAGTACGAGGACGATGCTCAGCGCATGGAGCAGGACATCACGAATCAGGCATTGCGCGATGTGAACGATCGGCGCATCGGCGATATCCAGCGCGCATTGCAGAAGATCGCGGAAGGCACCTATGGTCTTTCGGACGAAAGCGGCGTGCCCATTCCGAAAGCGCGCCTCGACGCGATGCCCGAAGCCATACTTACGGTCGAAGAACAGGAAAAGCGCGAAGCGGGCCGATGACGCTTCGGCATGCCCGCTCTATCGTCGAACGTGCCGTCGCTTCAGGCCGCAACTGCGGCGGCGCCATGCGAGCCCTGAACGGTTGCGCGATGGACGCTGGCTCATTCGTTTCTCCTCGTGGCACGCAGCGCGGATTGTCCAAGGCCCGGTCGAGCACGTTTGCGGTCGAACTGCTAACCTCGGGCGAATTCAATCCAATTGCAACGAGGAGCGTGAAGCATGAGCGCATTGCCCGAATACGTGCCGCCGGCCGTGTGGACATGGAGCAAGGAAAGCGGCGGACGCTTTGCCAGCATCAATCGGCCGATCTCCGGGCCGACGCATGAGAAGGCGTTGCCGGTCGGCCGTCATCCGCTGCAGCTCTATTCGCTGGCGACGCCCAATGGCGTGAAGGTCACCGTGATGCTCGAAGAACTCCTCGCGCTCGGCCATCGCGGCGCCGAGTACGATGCCTGGCTCATCCGCATCGGCGAAGGCGAACAGTTCGGCAGTGGCTTCGTCGAAGTCAATCCGAATTCGAAGATACCGGCGCTCGTGGATCGCAGCGGCGCGACACCCGTGCGTGTGTTCGAATCCGGCGCGATCCTGCTCTATCTCGCGGAAAAGTTCGGCGCGTTGGTGCCGACGGACCCGGCAACGCGTGCCGAATGCCTGTCGTGGCTCTTCTGGCAGATGGGCAGTGCGCCGTATCTCGGCGGCGGCTTCGGGCACTTCTATGCGTATGCGCCGAGCAAGATGGAGTATCCGATCGACCGCTTCGCGATGGAGGTGAAGCGTCAGCTCGACGTGCTCGACAAGCGTCTCGCCGACAGCGCTTATATTGCTGGCGATGCCTACACGATCGCCGATATCGCGATCTTTCCGTGGTATGGCGGGCTCGTGAACGGCTGGCTGTATGACGCGGCCGAGTTCCTTTCCGTTCAGGAATACACGCACGTGCGACGCTGGGCCGACGTGATCGGCGCGCGTCCCGCCGTGCAGCGCGGCCGCATGGTCAACCGGACTTTCGGCGAGCCTTCGATGCAGTTGCACGAGCGCCACGATGCGTCAGACTTCGCCGCGCGGACGCAGGACAAAGTCGCCACGGAAAAGTGAGGCAGGGAACTGCGCCGTCTGCGCTGCTTCATCGCGGTGCGGAAACGGCGCAGCGTGCGCGGCGCGTCCATAACGACTTAATAAATTCTCGCAAGCCGCGCCGACTCATAAAAACAAATGCGCGTCATCATTTTCAAAAATGATTTCGCCGCTGCGGCGCGCAAAACGCGATTGACGCCGCCCCGGTGATGCTGTCACGATTCGTAGACCGTAAGATCCGCCGAAATATTTGTTTCTGTACGACGAATGGCTGATCGATCCTGAGACTCTTAGTCGAGCGCCCCTACAACGCGATAGCCGACACACGGGAGAACGTCCATGCTGAACGCTCGGACTGGCGCCAGATCCGCTGACAATGTGCGGATCATTGCAGCTCTGCTCATGCTGGTCGCCGCAGGGTTTCTCGCAATCCGCATGGTCATCATCTATCACTATACGCTGACCTATGTGTCCGATCACCCACGGGCCTTCAGCGATTTCAACTTCTACTATTACGCGTTCAGCACCGTGCTGAACCCGCCGCACGATCCATCGCTCATCTATAACAACGAGCATCTCGTTGCGTATCTGTCGAAACTCGGCGCGAATCTCGACGATATCCTCATCTACTGTTATCCGCCGCAGTTCGCAGTGATCTTTTCTCCATTCGCATTGCTTCCGTCGTTCACTGCAAAACTCGTCTGGGTCGCGATGTCCGTCGTACTGTGCATCGTCGGCGCGATCCTGCTTGCAAAGATGGCCTATCGCGGTGAAGACAGGCGCGTGACGGCGCTGCTTATCGCGGTGACCCTGTTGAGCTTTCCCGTGCTGCATGACGCGTATCTCGGGCAATCGAATCAGCTTCTGTTCTTTCTGCTCGCGACGTCGTTCTTCCTGATCGAACGTGGCAATCGGTGGCTGGCGGGTCTCTTTCTCGCGTTCGCAGTCGTATTCAAGGTGACGCCGCTCGCGGTCGTCGGCCTGCTTCTGTTGCGGCGTGAATGGCGCACGGTGATATCGACGGGCGTCTGCGCCATCGCAATCACGCTCTTCACCGCAAGCCGGCTCGGCTTTCGCGTGATCTGGGACTACCTGACCGTCGAGATCGGGCGCGCGCAGACGCAGATCCTGAGTGCGGGCGGCCTGCCCGGCAATAGCTCGGTCCGTGGCGCCCTGCAGACGATATCGGAGAAGCTCGGCATGCCCGCGTCCGAGGCAACGCTTCACGCAACATCGACAATCTTCGCCGCGATCATCTGTGTGTTCGCATGCTATCTCGTGCTCCGCCGCAGTCGCGAGAGGCGCATGGACTACGCGCTTGCCTGCATCACGATGCTGCTCGCCGCGCCGATCCTCGAGCCGATTCACATGGTCGTCGCGCTGATCCCTCTGGTGATTCTTCTCGGCACCGCGCTGGAGCGACCCGATGTGCAACAGTCCGCTATAGCGCCTCGTGCCGAGATGCTGCTTCTCGCGATTGCCGTGCTCCTTCTGTTTTTCATGGAGCGATCGGCAATGTACACCGTCTCGGCTTTGATTACCTATGTCCTTTGCATCGCGCGCTATTTCGCGCCTGCGTCGGTGGTACGACGTAACCGGGAATCTTCCACCGGTAGAAACCAATGCGCCAGGAGCGACGATAAGCAGAGGTAAGCAATCTAAATCTTGCTATGAGCAAGATGTTTTTTCTGCTGCCCGGTTTACATCTACATCAGAACAAAGTAACCTTTCCTCGCTGATTTACCCCCGCGATACAGGCGCGGGTTGCACGTAACTCGCGCTATCGTCAGAAATTTTGACGCGCCCGAGACGCGGTCGCCGCATATGTTACCGAGGACAGGCAACGCCGAGTCGAGCCTGTCATCATCGAGCGCTTGCCACGCATGGCGCCGCGCTCCCGCTATCCGATTGCATGTCGATGGTGCACTCGGATTTTGCTTCAGACAATCTGTACTGCCTTGACTGTTGTGGCGCACTGATGTGCGCCCGATGCAGCAGCTCATCTTCAGGCAGTCATTCGGATCACTAACGACGCTTCTCGACCATATCGAATACGTGATCGATGCTCGCGTCTCCGTTAGTCGTACTACTTGATATGCAGAACTCATCCATTCCCGCCTTCTCCCATTCCATCGCAGCGGCGATCGTCGCAAGTATGATGCTTGCCGCCTGCGGCGGCAGCGACAGCCCCGCCGACACCGCCGCGGCGAGCAAGCGCGCCGCATCACCCAAATCGACCGCGAAAGCCGCAAGCGGCAGCGGCTCGATCTTCTACGGCGCGAACGGCCATAACAGCAACGGCGGCGCATACGACTTCACGAGCGTGCAGACGCAGCTTTCGCAATTGCAGGATCTGGGCGCAACGATCTATCGCAATGACGTGTACAGCCAGACATCGGCGAAGATGGTCGCGGGCGTCGCGAAGACGATGGAACAAGCCGGCATCACGATGTATCCCGTGATGCTCATGAACCTCAACTACAACAGCGAGGACGACGCCTACAATGCAGGATTCACGCTCGGCCAGGAAACCGCGAGCAGCTATCACTACAAGTACTACGAGGTCGGCAACGAGCTGGAGGCGAAGGCGCTCATCGGTAATGTCGACGGCACCGTCTGGTATCAATACGACAACTGGTCCTACACGCTCGCACGCGGCGCGATCCGCGGCCTGATCGCGGGCGTGAAGTCCGTCGACGGCTCGGCGAAGATCGTGCTGGGCGGCACGTGGATGCACACCGCCTTCTTTCAGATGCTCGCCGACGGCTCGCAACCCGATGGCACCTGGGGTCATCCGGCCGTGGGCTGGGACGTCACTTCGTGGCACTGGTATTCGAACGAAGGCGACATCACGCACGCCTGCGGGGGAACGGGATGTCATGACGTGCTCCAGATACTCCACGACATGGGCAAGCCGATCTGGATCAACGAGTTCGGCGTGCGCCCGGACTTGGGCTCTTACGACCAGATCGCGACTTACATGACGGGCAACCTGATGATGGCGCAATTCGCGAGCGTCGCGTCGAAGTACAACATCCAGTCGATTCAGGCCTTTCAGCTCTATGACGATGGCGAAGGCGCCTACGGTCTTCTCGAGGGCGACGGCACGACGAAGAAAGCCGCCTACTGGGCCTACAAGGACTTCGTGCAGAACCATCCGATGTAAATCCATCGGCGGTAAGAAACGGAAAGGCGCTTGCGTTCAAGCCCGCGCGCGAAGCGGCCGTTATCGCGGCTTTGCAGACCGGATTGCGACGAGGGCAACGATGCAGATCAACAGTGCGTCCACGACCACTTACACGCGCGACGATGCGCCTTCTCCCCAACGCCCCGCTGACGTCACTCAAGAAGCCGACGCGCCATCGTCGGTGAAATCACTCGCGTATGGCGCACTCGGCCTCGAACGCCCCGAGATGCAGGCAACCGACACGAACGGCTTTTACACCGCGGGCAAATGGATGGCGGCGGCCGTGACCATCGGCGGCATTGTCTCCTTGTTCGTATGATGGAGTCGCGCGCGCGAATTAATAGCTGGAAATAACTTGCACGATTGGCGCTTTGCTCCGCATATCGAATCGCGGTGCATCGCGGGAAGATCTCGATGCGTGATGTCCGCTCTCGACATGACGCCCTCCTTCCTTCGACACTACGCCAGGTCATGCAAGCTCAACCTACAATCCGCCTCCGCCTTTTCTCCGTGCGCCGCGCGCTCGTTGCCGTAGCGCTTTTTGCGCCCGTGCTGTCCGCATCCGCCGAAGATCTCCCCGACGTCTGTTCCGCGCTGAAGACCATCGTCGATGCACCCTCGTTCGATACGCTCGCCAAGGGTCGCGCGCTGATGCCGCCCGCTTCGCCGGGCCAGGGAGCATGCCGCGGCAGCGCGCACGTCTATGATTGCCGCTGGCGAGCGCATTGCGGCCCGGACGGCGTCCTTGCCGACCCGCTGCAGGAGTTGGGCGCGGACATTGCCGCCTGCTTTCCCGACGTCCGTCACGACGTGAACACGTCCACACGCCAGCACTTCGCGCTGCGCGACGTGAACGGCAAGCGTGTGACCACGATGACCGCGACGATCGAAACGCCGAACACGATGCGCCTGCGCATCGTCCGCTGAGTTCCTGAACGCGGATGACGGCAAGCGCATGTTCAGAACGCTCGCTTCTCGCGCGCTCCTTGCTGTCGTCGCAGGTGCGCTCTCCGGCTGCACATGGACGTTGATCACGGCCGCCGATGCGGCTGGCTCGCTGGTGCAGGCGGGCTTCACGGTTGCGTCGAACTATTCGTCGCCGACTTCGGTGACGGGCCCGCCCGCCGCGCTGCAATCTGTCTGCATCGAACTGAATCAGACCGTCGCGACCGGCGACTTCGTGCCGGTGCTGCAAGTCGCCTTGCGCCGGCGCGGCGTGGATTCGGCGGTCTACAACCCCGGCACGTCACCGCCCGGTTGCGAGGCGATGCTCGTCTATGGCGCGACGACCAGTTGGGACCGGCACGCGTTCAGCAGCGAGCCGGTGTCGTATCTGTCTGCCATCGATCTGACACTCGTGCGGCAAGGGCAGATTCTCGTGACCGCGCGTTACGACACCAATGGTCTGAACATCGATCGTTTCGCGAGCGCGCGGCAGAAGCTGGATGCGCTGGTGGACCGCATGGTGGTCTCCCGCACACAGTAAGGCGCGCTTTCCTTACGGCATCTTTCCGATGCGATTTCGCGCATCGAAGCAATGCTAATCTGCCCACGCTGTAGTTATTGACCGATCCCTCTTGCGGCTCGCCATTGTTTTGCGGCGAGCCGTTTTTTTTGATCTGTTCGTACCGAACGGCCGAGCCTTCACACCGACGTCGACAATGCTAGGATTCTCCTGCAAGTGGTCGGACCAGTGAGGGGTGCCATGCTCGAAGACAACCAGGAAGATGCATTACAGATCGCGGATGCCGTCGCCGGACGCATCGAAGGACTGATCGTCGACGGCGTGCTCAAGCCGGGCCAGGCGCTGCCTTCCGAGCGACGGCTCACGGCGAAACTCGGCGTGTCACGATCGGCGGTGCGAGAGGGGCTCAGGGTGCTGCGCACGCGCGGCATCATCGAAACGTCGCACGGACGCGGATCGTTCGTCGCCGCGCTGACCACGCAACCCGCACTCACGCCGATGATGCATCTGCTCGGCTCGCAGCCGCGCACCCTCTACGACATCTTCGAAGTGCGCGAAATGCTCGAGGCCGAATCGGCGCGTCTGGCGACGCTGCGCGGCACGCAGGCGGATTTCGCGCTCATCACCCGCCGATACGAAGAGATGCTCGCCGCGAACGAAAGCGAGGTGGGCGAATCGACCCGCGCGCGGCTCGACTATAACTTCCATCTCTCGATCTGCGAGGCGTCGCACAATCCGGTGCTCGTACACACGCTGAGCTCGCTCACGGATCTGCTGCTCAGCTCGGTCTTCGCTTCGGTCAATAACCTCTATCCTCGCGAGGCGCAAAAGCGCGTCATCGACAAACAGCACGCACGCCTCTACAAGGCCGTTCTCGGCAAACAGCCGGAGCAGGCGCGCAAGGCCGCCAGCACGCATATCTCCACGACGACCGCCTGCATGCGGGAAATCGAGGCGGAAGAGCAGCGTCTGGTGCGCGCGACCTTGCGGCTCAAAGGCTGGGCGTAATCTCGTACCGCCCGTCGGGCGTACAAACGTGCGGAAACCCGGGCGGCCGCACCGCCATTGATTCAAGCACGAAGCACATCTGGCACGGGAAAAATAAGTGGTAGGACCAGTGGCTCGACGTCTCGACAGTCTCTTGCTGGCACGGAACAATGCGCTCCAGCAAAGCCAGTAGCGGCACGAAGCCGCACGTTCAGGAGACTTTCACGATGCACCCAGACAGCCCGACAGCCACCGCCCAGTTCGAAAACGCGACGTACGCGAAAGTGACCTTGCGTCTGCTGCCCTTTCTTTTCATCTGCTACGTCGCGGCCTATCTGGATCGCGTCAACGTCGGATTCGCGAAGCTGCAGATGCTCAACGACCTGAAGTTCAGCGAATCCGTGTACGGGCTGGGCGCAGGCATTTTCTTCATCGGCTACTTCCTGTTCGAGGTGCCGAGCAATATCCTCCTGCATCGCGTGGGTGCGCGCGTGTGGATCAGCCGCATCATGGTGACGTGGGCGCTGGTGTCGGCGGCGTCGCTCTTCGTGAAGACGCCCGCGATGTTCTACACGCTGCGCTTTCTGCTCGGCGTCGCCGAGGCCGGGTTCTTTCCGGGCATCGTGCTGTATCTGACGTACTGGTATCCGGGTACGCGACGCGGCCGCATGAACGCGCTCTTCATGATCGGCATTCCGGTGGCGGGTGTGGTCGGCGGGCCGCTTTCGGGCTGGATCATGCAGGCGTTCAATGGCGTCCACGGCTTGTCGAACTGGCAATGGCTCTTTCTGCTCGAAGCGCTGCCGTCGCTCGTGCTCGGCATCCTGACGTTATTCTTGCTGCCGAACGGCATCCGCGCTGCGTCCTGGCTCGGCGAGCAGGAAAAGCAGCTTCTGGAAGCCAACATCGCACGCGATGATTCCGCCGGCGCGGATCATTCGCTCAAGCGCGTCGTGTCGAACGGCCGCGTGTGGCGGCTCGCCGCGATCTACTTCTGCTGCATGATGGGCCTCTATGGCGTGAGCTTCTATCTGCCGACGCTCATCAAGACGGCGGGCGTGAAGGACGCACTCGACGTCGGCCTGTTCACCGCGATTCCCTATGCGGTCGCGATCGTGTCGATGATGCTCGTCGCGCGCTCTTCCGACCGCCGCAACGAACGCCGCTGGCATCTCGCGCTCGCGGGCATCGCGGCCGCAGCGGGCTTTTACGCGAGCACGCTCCATACGGGCAACCTCGCGCTCGCGCTTGTCACGCTGTCGCTCGGCACGGCCGGCGTATTGTCGATGATGCCGGTTTTCTGGACCTATCCGAGCAGCGTGCTGACCGGCACCGCCGCGGCAGCCGGCATTGCGATGATCAATTCGATCGGCAACCTCGCCGGCTTCGTGAGCCCGTCGATCATCGGCTGGATGAAGGATGTCACGCACAGCACGAACGCCGGTCTCGTCGTCGTTGCGGGAGCGCTCGTCGTCGGCGCGGTGCTGACGCTCACGCAGCGCGCAACGGCGGGGGCGCCGCAAGAGTCGTCTTCGGAACCGCGCCGCGCGTGAGGCCATCATGTCCGATACCGCCCTCTCCGCCCTTTCGTTCGGCGCGTCGCGTGCGAGCTTGCTCGCATCGCTCGGCGATGTCGTCGGCACGCACAACGTGCTCACAGGCGACGATGAAACGCGCCGCTATCGCACCGGCTACCGCTTCGGCAGCGGCCGCGTTCTGGCGGTGGTGCGGCCCGGCACGCTCGTCGAGCAATGGCGCGTGCTCGCCGCATGCGTCGCCGCGCGCGCAATCGTCATCACGCAGGCGTCGAACACGGGTCTGACGGGCGGTTCGACACCCGATGGCGACGACTACGATCGCGACGTCGTCATTGTCAGCACGACGCGCATCAAACGCGTGCATCTGATCGAGGGCGGAAAGCAGGTGGTGTGTATCGGCGGCACGACGCTCGATCAACTCGAACGGGCGCTCAAGCCCCTCGGACGCGAGCCGCATTCGGTGATCGGCTCGTCGTGCATCGGCGCATCGGTGCTCGGCGGTATCAGCAACAATTCGGGCGGCTCGCTCGTGCATCGCGGGCCGGCTTATACGGAGATGGCGCTGTTCGCCGCCGTCGATGCATCGGGCGTGCTGCGCCTCGTGAATCATCTGGGCATCGAACTCGGCAGCACGCCCGATGAGATTCTGTCGCGCATCGAAAACGGGACATTCACCGATGCCGATGTTCGTGATGGCGCGGCCGCTTCGGATCACGATTACGCGACGCACGTCCGCGATATCGACGCACCCACGCCCGCGCGCTTCAATGCGGACCCGCGCCGCCTGTTCGAAGCATCCGGTTCGGCAGGCAAGGTGATGACGTTCGCGGTGCGTCTCGACACGTTCGCCGCGGAGCCAGGCGCGAAGGTGTTCTACATCGGCACGAACGATACGAACGTGCTGACCGACATTCGACGGCATGCGCTCGCGAACTTCACGCATTTGCCGATTGCGGGCGAGTATCTGCATCGCGATGCGTTCGACATCGCGAAGAGATACGGCAAGGATCTCTTCGTCATCATCGACAGGTTCGGCACGGATCGATTGCCCCTCTTCTTCAATCTGAAGACGCGATGCGATGCGTGGTTCGAGCGCCTCGCTGTCCTGCCGAAGCATATGAGCGATCGCATGCTGCAGTGGGTGAGCGAGCGTCTGCCCGACCATCTGCCGGCGCGGCTCAACGCGTATCGCGCACAGTACGAGCATCATCTGATGCTGAAGGTGCCGGCAGCGGGCATCGAGGAAGCACGCGCGTTCCTGGCCCAGCGTTTCGCGAACGGCGGCGGCGCGTATTTCGAATGCACCGACGAAGAGGGCCGCAAAGCCTTTCTGCATCGCTTTGCGGCGGCAAGCGCGGCGGTGCGTTATCGCGCGGTGCATCACCGCGAGGTCGAGGATATCGTCGCGCTCGATATCGCGCTACGGCGCAACGACCGCGACTGGTACGAGCGCTTGCCGGAGAAGATCGAGCGCCCGATCATTCTGAAGCTGTATTACGGGCACTTTCTGTGTCATGTGTTCCATCAGGATTACATCGTCGCCAAGGGCAACGACTGCATGGCACTCGAGCACGAGATGCTCGCATTGCTCGATGAGCGTGGCGCCGAGTATCCCGCCGAGCACAACGTAGGGCATCTGTACGAGGCGAAGCCGCAGCTCGCCGCGTTCTACAAGCAACTCGATCCGTGCAATTGCTTCAATCCGGGCATCGGGAAAACGTCGAAATTTGCGGCGTATCGGGAGCATGCGCAAGCCTGAGCGTCCCGTCTACGCAATCAGCTTCGCCCGCAACATCGCCACATCCACACTATTCATTGACAAGCCCTGCGCGAGATAGCGGCCGAGCGTGCCGAATTCGCGATGCATTTCTTCGAACGCCGCTTCGAGCGTCGCGCTTTGCGCTTGATACAGCGGCGCGACCGTCTGCGTATCGGTGCCGAGTCGCGCCGCATGCGCCGTCATGCGTGCGTCGATCTGCGTCTGTGCCGCCGTGTTCGTCAGCAGATAGTCCTGGATGATCACGTCGAGCGGCACGCCCGCGATGGAGAGCAGAAGCGCCGCCGCCCAGCCGGTGCGGTCCTTGCCCGCCGTGCCGTGGATCACCTGCGGCCCCGACACGCGCGCGAGCCGCGTCAGGAGCAAGCCGAACTGCAAACGCGCGACCGGGTCCGTGACGAGCTGACGCTCACGCTCCACGATCCACGCGCTCGCGGCAGCGGCGTCGGCCGGACTCGCCGCGGCAACGTCGATCGGCGCGATCTCGTGCGTCTCGCGCACGGCGCCCGATGGCAGGTGATCCGGCGCGATCGAAGCTTCTCCTACGACGCGAAGATCATGCACCGCGCGCAGCGACAGGCGCGCGAGCGCAGCCGCGTCCGCATCGTCGGGCGTGAGCGCGCCCGAGCGATAGAACATGCCGCGCCGCAAGCGTGCGCCATCGACGGTCGGATAGCCCTCGCCCATCCCGGCAATATCGCGGAAGTTTTCGATCGTGGACAGCTTCGGCGTGTCGGTCACGTTCTGGCCGTCGCTCGCGCCGCCGCACGCCGATAGCAGCGCGCCTGCGCCGAACGTGGTCGAAAGCAGCGCCGCACGCGCGCCGCGGCGAATGAAAGCACGGCGCGACAACGGCGTCGTGCACATGGACGAAACGAGCATCATGTTTCTTCGAAGGGAATGACGATGCGCACGATCAGCCCGCCGCCTTCGGCATTGCCGATCTCGCAGCGGCCGCGCTGCTCGCGCGCAAGACGTTCGACGATGGTGAGCCCGAGCCCGCAATGCCCGTTGCCGCTGCGCGCTGGGTCGAGCCGCACGAAGGGCCGCAGCACGTCGTCGAGACGCTCATCGGGAATGCCGGGTCCGTGGTCGCGCACTTCGATCAGCCAGTCGCCGCCCTGCCGCGCGGTGCGGATTTCGACAGGCGGCTCGCCATGCTCGAGCGCGTTGTCGACGAGATTGGTCATCAGGCGATCGATGAAGGTCCGCGGCAACCTGAATGTCTCGCCCGCTTCGAGCGACAGCGCGAACAAGGGTTCGTCGCCATCTTCGGGCGATGCGAACTGCTCCGCGATGAACGCATCGACACCGGTCTTCGCGCTCTCCGACGACGACCGGCCCGCGAATTCGAGGAACTGCTGCACGATGCGCGTCATCGAATCGATATCGCGCAGAAAATGCGCGCGCTCGCGTTCGTCTTTCGCGAGCACGGTCGCGCGCAACGACAGGCGCGTGAGCGGCGCCTTCAGATCGTGCGCGATGCCGGCGAGCATCACGGCGCGATCGTCGTCGGCGTCGGTGAGTTTCTTCATCATCTGATTGAACGCGCCGATCAGTTCGCGCAATTCGCGCGGCCCGTTTTCCTCTACGGGCACCGGCCGTTCGCCGCCACCGAAGCGGCGCGCCGCCTGCGCGACGCGTGCGAGCGGGCGTTGCAGTTGCCACGTCGCGATGAGCGAGAGCACGAGCGCACCGGCGAGCAGCACGACGCCCTCCGTGATGAACGGCGCGGGCGGCGGCAGATCGATCGGCGTGACGATCCACACGTTGCTCGACGGATAACGCACCCAGAGCCGCGACTTGTTATGGCCATCGATATCGACGGCGATCTGCGAGCCCGGCGGCAACCGCTCGGCGAGCTGGCGCGCGAGGTGCGCATGGCGCGTCTTCGCGGCGTCGCGCAGCGTGAGCGGCTCGGGCATGTTCCACACCGGCACGAGATGCACGCGCGTCTCGCGCATGAGCCGTCCGCCGAGCGCGACATCGTTATGCGCCGCTTCCAGCACGATGAGCAACGCGCGCGCGTAACCATCGGCTTCCTTGTGCGGCCCTTGCACGTGCAGAATCGCGAACCATCCGCCCTGAAGCGCGAGCAGCACGCAGATCGACACGATCGCCATGCGGCCGAACAGCGTGTCGATGAAACCGCGCGGCCTGCGCGCGGACTCCCAGAAACCCGGACGCATCGTGGTTAGGCCTCGGTCCAGCCGGATGCCGGAGCGTCCGTGTCGGGGACGAATACGTACCCCTGCCCGCGCACGGTCTGCACATGACGCGGATGCGATGGATCGTCTTCGATGAGGCGGCGCAAACGCCAGATCGGCACATCGAGGCCGCGATCGCGAAAAGGCAGATCGTCGCGATGCACTAGATCGTGAATCAGCACGCGCGACAGCACCTTGTACGGATGCTTGATGAACACCTTGAGTAGCGCGAATTCGCTATCGCGCAACGCGATGCGTTCGCCGCCGCTCGATAGCGAGCGCGTCACGAAGTCCACTTCGAAGCGCCCGAAGCGTTCGCGCGGCGCGGGCTCCGGACGGCTCGGCGCGCTCGCGCGCCGCCGCAGCACCGCCTCGATGCGCGCGAGCAGTTCGCGCGGATCGAAAGGCTTGGCGAGGTAGTCGTCCGCACCCGACTGCAGCCCCGCGATCTTTTGCGGCACGCTGTCGCAACCGGTCACGAAGATCACCGGAATGTCCTCGCCCGCCGCGCGCAGATCACGCAGCGCGCGCAGGCCGTCGATGTCCGGCATCATGATGTCGAGCACGACTATGGACGGACGTTCGAGTGTAAGCCGCCGCCGCAGGCCGCCGCCGTCGTGGAGGACGGAAACGTCGATGCCTTGCGCGTTGAAGAAGCGGCGCAGCAAATCGCGCACCGCGGGGTCGTCGTCGACGATAAGAACCGATGTAGACATCTCAAAATTTTATTCGGCCTTAATTCCTTATCGCGCTTCGTACGCCTGGCGCGACATTACGGATGTTTACGGAACGCATTGCGGACGCCAGAAACGTGTGAAGCACGCGCGTGCTATCTCGCGCGGACCCGCGTACGTGGGAGAGCCGCCGGCGCATCGTCGTTGAAACGCGCCGTAACGGAAAGAAATGGAAAGTTCGCGGCCATCGCGACGGCATCGGGCTTGCGCTTAGAATCCGCCCATGACACCCCATGTACTGATGGTCGACGACGACCCCGTTGTGCGCGATCACGTTCGCGACTATCTGCGGCAGCACGGCTTCGATGTCTCCGTCCTGAGCGATGGAACGGACCTGAAGCGCCGCGTGCAGGCCGAGCGTCCTTCGATGATCGTGCTCGACGTCATGATGCCCGGCAAGGACGGCATCAGCGCGCTGCGCGAGTTGCGCAACGCGCGCGACGATATCCCCGTGATGCTTCTGACGGCGCGCTCGGACGTGCTCGATCGCGTCATCGGGCTCGAGCTCGGCGCGGACGATTATCTCGGCAAGCCCTTCGATCCGCGCGAACTGCTCGCACGCATCCGCTCGATCCTGAGGCGTCGCGAGCCCGCGTCGCCGGTCGTGGCGAGCGCGCCGGAGATGCGGCCGGCCTATCGCTTCGGCCCGTTCGAAATGGACTTCGGCACGCGCGAACTGCGCCGCGATGGCGAGCGTATTGCGCTGCGCTCGGGCGAATTCGCGCTGCTCAAGACGCTCGTTAAAAACGCGATGGTCGTGCTCACGCGCGCTGAGTTGAATGAAAAGATGCGCGGAAACGGCACGCATCGCGATCGCAGTCTCGATGTCGCGATCTGGCGGTTGCGGCGGCTGCTCGAGATCGATCCGTCGGAGCCGCGTTATGTGCAGACGGTTTGGGGGCAGGGGTATATCTTCGTGCCGCATGGCGATCCGACTGCGGCTGGGCGGATTGCGGCGGGTGGTGGCGGTTAGGACGTTGATGAACGCGTGTCGGCGAATGAGCACCTCATTCGCCACGTCAAGCAAAGTTGAGCGTTGGACCGATGGGAATCGCGATTTAGTCTGTCCCGCTCGCTTCCCAAGCCCGCCGAATTCGCGCTGAGGCAGCGCGTCAAGGTCGTCGCGGATCGGCCTGCGATTCCCACTGAACAAGATAGAGCCAAAGGCCGCCGCGTCAGCGGCCCGACGCCGTTATTCTGCCTGCTCCAATAAAAGCTCTCTCCCGAAAACCTACGCTTGTCTTTAAGGCCCATTGGATTTTCTGCCGAGTGGATCATCAGCAATAGGGACGCTTTTCGCGTTCCCTTGAGTTATCGTCCTAACATGTGCTTCAGTCTTTCAAAGAATTCACTACAAGCTTCCGCTTCGTCGGAATACGACCGCTCTTCGGTGCGCTGACCGCGCTCGCTATAAAAAATCCTCCAAGTCTTTCCTTCATGAATCAAACAAAGCGATTCGTCCGATACTTCATCAATTGAATAACTGTCCTTAGGAAAGTCAGTTGATTCCAACACTCTAACTAGTTCGTGTTTATTCACAATTACTCTTTACCTCACGCAAGTGACCAGAATCGATGAGCTCCTGTACTGATCGTGGCAAAAGATATTGAATTCCCCCGCCGGGTTCACCAAACCATGCTGCAATCTTGCTCGCTTTAACTTCCTCTATAGGCTTGACTACCTCGTAGGTGTAATAGGGTTTCGTGACATCGGTTCCTTGCGGCAAGGCTCGTATCGGGTATGGCGTCCCTATCGGTGATGTATAACTACCGCCAGGATAGCCATAACGATCGATAAGCGTCCCCGGCTTCAAGGTGATAGTGCTAACGGGCCCTGATGCGCCGTCATTGGGCGGCCAATACGGAACAGTCTCATTAGTTAAGCCTGTAGGGTCGATCCACCCGAATGTATTTGGCGCAAACTGATGTGGATTAACGCCGCCGTGCAGGCCAATCGGATCTTGCGAGATGAAGTTGCCGGTCTAGGAGTCAAAGTACCTATACCGGTTGTACCTCAGTCCCGACTCATCGTCCGAGTATTGGCCTTGGAGGCGGATCGGCTGGTCGATTGTATGCGTCTGGATATGATCAACCGCGCCCGTTACACCATAGTGTGCCTCCCAAGCGATCTGCCCGTCGTCGGTGCGTAGTCTCACCGGTGCGCCGTTCGAGTCGTTCTGATAGTAGAACATTTCAGCACGCGGCGCACCTGCGGCCTCATCTATCGAGACGGCCTGCATCGCCAGCGGCTCGAAGCTCTTCAGGTGGTAAGCATAGAAGCGGCCCTCGTTCTTGGAGCGTACATGACGGATCTCGCCCGCCATCGCATCGCCGTCCCACAGAAAGCAGCGGGTCTGCACCTCGTCAGGCTGCGCGGTGTAAAGTCTTCCCAGCGCCTCCTTGCAGATACGCCTCCCCAGCGCGTCATAGCGATACGCCCACTGCTCGTTACGCGTGTTCTCGAACTGCACGAGCCGACCGAACGCATCCCACTTGAAACGCTGCACGCCCGACCGGTGATAATGCCGCTCGATGAGTTGTCCCGCCGCATCGAGCCACCATCGCGCGCCGCCGTCGTGCTCTATCTGCCGTCCATCCTTGTTCGCATACTGCCTGCTGAAACGATCGCCTTGCCTGTCATATACGAAGTGCCGCAACGTCTGCGCAGGGTCCGTATGCGCCACGATGCGCCCTAACGGATCATAGCGATAGCGGTCTGTGCCAAGCCGCGAGTCGTCGCGCTCGGTGAGATTGCCTAGCACGTCGTAACGGTAAGCAACCTGATCGACAGTCTGTGTGCCGTGCATCGTCGTGTGACGGCTGGGTCGCCCGGCGCGGTCGTACTCAAGAACGTGATCGAGTTCCGCCGAGAAGCCCACACGACTGGGCCGTCCCGCCATGTCACGCGTAAAGCGAATCGGCTCTTGCTCGTCGATCTTTAGCGTCTTCGCATGGCCCAGCACG
>NZ_JALQDH010000062.1:0-3498 GCF_023631365.1 Caballeronia sp. INML2
GTGAGCCTGCTCACGCAGATGGTCATCGCCAATGGCGAGCTCGTCACGCGCTACGTGCCCGCGACGGGCCTCGTCACCGCAGGCAAGGACGTCGCGTTGGCGATCGAGTTCGTGGGCGACGCGCGCGACGATGCGAGCGGCGCTGCGGACGGCGCAATTCTGTCCGACGACGTCGCGCTGCCGAATCCTCAAGGACTGCACGCGCGGCCCGCAGCGGTTTTCGCCGCAGAAGCGAAGAAATACAAATCCGACATCCGCGTTCTGCGCGGCAGCGACAGCGCGAACGCCAAGTCCGTCGTCGCGCTGATGTCGCTTGCGACGAAGTTCGGCGACACGCTGCGTGTCGAGGCCGCCGGCCCCGATGCGGCCGAAGCCGCCGCGGCGCTCGCGCGCCTGCTCGCGTCGGGCTCGGGCGAGAAGCCCGGCGAGGCGCCCCCCGCGCCCGCCGCCGAAGCGCTCGCGACCAAACCCGCTGCGCCCGCCGATGCGAACGAATTCACCGGCGTATCGGCGTCGCCGGGGCTCGCGGTCGGCAAGATCGTGCAGTTCCGTCAGGAAGTCATCGATGTGGCCGAAGCCGGCGAAACGCCGCAACGCGAGCGCGCACGGCTCGAGGCCGCGCATCACGAAGCGCGTCAGCAGATCGAGGCGCTGAAGGCGAAGCTGACCGATCCGGGCAAGGCGCAGATTCTCGATGCGCACCTGGAACTGCTCGGCGACCCCGATCTGAACGATGCCGCTATCGGGGCGATCAGCGAGGGAAAAAGCGCGGGCTTCGCGTGGCGCGCCGCATTCCAGGCGCAGGCGAACAATCTGGAGAAGCTCGACAACGCGCTGTTGCGCGAGCGCGCAGGCGATATCCGCGATGTCGGCCGCCGTGTGCTGGCGCTGCTCGCGGGCGTGAAGCAGGCGCATGTCGATGTGCGCGACGAATCGATCCTCATCGCCGAAGAGCTCTCCCCTTCCGACACCGCGTCGCTCGATCGCACCAAGGTGCTGGGTTTCTGCACGACGACAGGCGGCGCGACGAGCCATGTGGCGATCCTCGCGCGCTCGCTCGGCATTCCGGCGATCTGCGGCATCGACGAGGATGCGCTGCAACTGCCCGACGGCACGCTCGTCGTGCTCGATGGCTCGCACGGCAGCCTGCGGCGCAATCCGAGCGCTGACGAACTCTCGAAGGCGCACGAACGCATCGAGCGTCAGACGAAGAAGCGCGAGGAAGAGAAAGTCGCGGCGAGCAAGCGCGCCGTCACCGCCGATGGTCATCGCGTCGAAGTGGTCGCGAACATCCGCAATGCGCAGGAAGCGCGCGATGCGGTCGCGGCAGGCGCCGAAGGCGTCGGGCTTCTGCGGTCCGAGTTCCTGTTCGATAACCGCGACACCGCGCCGTCGGAAGACGAACAGGCCGCCGAATATTGCGCGGTCGCCGAAGCGCTCGGCCGCGAGCGTCCGCTCGTCGTGCGCACGCTCGATGTCGGCGGCGACAAGCCGCTCTCCTACATGCCGCTGCCGAAGGAAGACAATCCGTTCCTCGGGCTGCGCGGCGTGCGCGTGAGTCTCGATCGTCCCGATATGTTCCGTACGCAATTGCGCGCGATTCTGCGCGCCGCATCGATCGGCAATCTGCACATCATGTTTCCGATGGTCGCCGCGATCGAGGAAGTGCGCGCGGCGAAGCGGATTCTTCAGGAAGAAGCCGGCGATCGCATCGGCAGCGTGAAGGTCGGCGTGATGATCGAAGTGCCGTCCGCCGCGCTGATCGCCGAGCCGCTCGCGCGCGAAGTCGATTTCTTTTCGATCGGCACCAACGATCTGACGCAGTACACGCTCGCAATGGATCGCGGGCATCCGAAGCTCGCGAAGCAGGCCGATGCGCTGCATCCGGCGGTGTTGCGTCTCATCGGCATGACGGCCGACGGCGCGCACAAGCACGGCAAGTGGGTCGGCGTGTGCGGCGGCATCGCATCCGACGCGATGGCCGTGCCGGTGCTCGTCGGCCTGGGCATCGACGAGCTATCGGTCAGCGTGCCCGCCGTCGGCTCGATCAAGGCGCAGCTCGCGCGTTTCACGATGGATGAAGCGCGCGCGCTGGCGGCGAAAGTCATCACGCTCGGCACAGCCGACGAAGTGCGCGCCCTGCTCGCGCCTTACGCGGAATAAGCGGAATTAGCGGAATAAGCGGAGACCTCTCATGTTCAAGAACGCTTTCGGCGTGGTGCAGAAAGTCGGCAAGTCGTTGATGCTGCCGGTCGCGGTGCTGCCCGTCGCAGGTTTGCTGCTCGGCCTCGGCGCGACCGATTTCCACGGCTACGTGCCCGCCATCGTGCTCGCGTTGATGAAGAACGCGGGCGATGTCATCTTCGGCAACCTGCCGCTCATCTTCGCCATCGGCGTGGCGCTCGGCTTCACGGAGAACGACGGCGTATCGGGCATCGCCGCGACCATCGGCTATCTCGTGATGACGGCGACGCTCGGCGTGATCGCGAAGGTCGAAGGTGTCGAGCCGGACATGATCATGGGCATTCCATCGATCCAGACCGGCGTGTTCGGCGGCATTCTCGCGGGCGGTCTCGCCGCATGGATGTTCAACCGCTACTACAAGATCGCGCTGCCGGCCTATCTCGGCTTCTTCGCGGGCAAGCGCTTCGTGCCGATCGTGACGGCCATCGGTTCGATCGTGCTCGGCGCGGTGTTGTCGGTCGTATGGCCGCCGATCGGCGGCGTGATCAAGGCGTTCTCGCAATGGGCGGCGGTGTCCGATCCGCGCACGGCGGCGACGGTCTATGGCTTCGTCGAACGTCTGCTGATTCCGTTCGGCTTGCATCACATCTGGAACGTGCCGTTCTTCTTCGAAGCGGGCAGCTTCCTCGATCCGACGACCGGCAAGGTCGTTCATGGCGACATCAACCGCTTCTTCGCCGGCGATCCCACCGCGGGCATTCTGTCGGGCGCGTTCCTGTTCAAGATGTTCGGCCTGCCTGCGGCCGCCATCGCCATCTGGCATTGCGCGAAGCCGGAGAAGAAAGTGGCGGTCGGCGGCATGATGGTGTCGGCGGCGCTGACGTCCTTTCTCACGGGCATCACCGAGCCTATCGAGTTTGCGTTCCTGTTCGTCGCGCCCGTGCTGTACTTCATTCACGCGTGCCTCGCGGCATCGGCGCAGTTTGTCGCCAATACGCTGAACATGCACATGGGCTTTACGTTCTCGCAAGGCGCGATCGACTTTCTGATGTTCAACCTGATCGGCAACAAGGCGACCCACGCGTGGTACGTGTTCATCCTCGGGCCGATCTACGCGGCGATCTACTACTGCGTGTTCCGTTTCGTGATCATGCGATTCAACCTCAAGACGCCGGGCCGCGAGGATGACACGGTCGAAGGCGCCGCAATGAGCACGGCTGAGATGGGCGGACGCTCGCGTGATCTCGTGCTCGCGTTCGGCGGCCGCTCGAACATCAAGAGCCTCGATGCGTGCATCACGCGGCTGCGGATCTC
>NZ_JALQDH010000063.1:0-56562 GCF_023631365.1 Caballeronia sp. INML2
CGTGATCTCGTGCTCGCGTTCGGCGGCCGCTCGAACATCAAGAGCCTCGATGCGTGCATCACGCGGCTGCGGATCTCGGTGAACGATCCATCGCTCGTCGACGATGCGCGGCTGAAGGCGCTCGGTGCCGCCGGCGTCGTGCGTGTGGGCAATGGCGTGCAGGCGATCTTCGGGCCGCTATCGGAAAACATGAAGACCGACATGCAGGAATACCTGAAGAAGGCGGGCAGCGATGCCGACCTGCCGGCCGCCGCCGTGACAGCCGCTTCGACGGACGCCGCGACTGCACCGGCTGCCGTCGCCGCGCGGGACACGGCGCAGCACGAAGCGCGGGCCGAGAAGATTCGCGCGGCGCTTGGCGGCGCGGCCAACATCGTGAAGCTCGAACCGCTCGCAGCCACGCGTTTGCGTGTCGCGCTAGGCGATGCGTCGCGGCTCGACGGCGCCGCGTTGAAGGCAGCCGGCGTGCCCGCGACGCAAGCGCTTTCCAACGGCGAAGTCGATCTGATCGTCGGGCTGGAAGCGGAAAATCTCGCGGGCGCGATGCGGTGAATGACAGGCGCTTGTCGCTCGATGGGGGTTTCCCGATCGCGTGACAAACGCCGCGCGTATGAAGCGAGGCCACGTCGCTCGACGTGACCATCGACGACGGACACGCTGCGCCTCTCGGAACGAGTGCGCGGTGCGTGCCGCTTACTCCTTGCCGCTTACTTCTTGCCGCTTACTTCGCCGGTCACCCACTGCTTCGTCGCGTGATAACCGCGTCTGGACGTATCCGCGATGGCGTGACCGGCCGATTTCGCGCCGTCGCCGATCGCGTGAGCGGCATCCCGCGCCGCGTGGCCCGTCTGCCGCCCCGCCGATTTGACGTCTTCCTTGAACTGATGCGCGCCGGATTCGAGGCTCGCGTGCGCGAGCGGGCTGAGCGCGATCAGCAAGGCCGGGACGATGAGCAAAGTGTTCTTTTTCATGTCGCCGATTTTCGCACATCGCGCGAACGCGCGATTGCCGCAGGCGGCACGGCGCTTGCGTCGCTCGTGCACCGAATCTTTGCCGCCCGGAGCGCACCATGCATATCGTCTGCCACATGATGTCGTCGATCGACGGCCGCAGCCTCACCGATAACTGGAATCTCGATTTCGCGTCGCCGATCTACGAAGACACCGCCGCGCGCTTCAAGGCCGACGCGTGGGTATGCGGGCGCGTCACGATGCAGGAAATCTCGCATGGCAAGGACCGCGACTATCCTCGCGGACTCGCGAAAGGCCCCGTTCCGCGCACCGATCATTTCGCCAGACGCGATGCGAGCCAGTACGCGATTTCCATCGATCCGAAGGGACGCGTCGCGTGGAAGAGCGATACGGCGCTCGAATCGCACATCGTCGAAGTGCTCGCCGAAAGCGTCGAGGACGATTACCTCGCGTATCTGCAATCGATCGGCGCGTCGTATGTGTTCGGCGGCAAGGACGACATCGAACTGAAGCGCGTCGTCGACACGCTCGCGCGCGAGTTGAAGATCGGCAAGCTGATCGTCGAAGGCGGCGGCCATGTCTCGGGCGCGTTCGTGAATGCACAGCTTGCCGATGAAGTGAGCGTGCTCCTGATCCCGCTCGTCGATGGACGCGAAGCGCATACGTCATCGTTCGAAGTCGCGATGGACAAGTGGCAAAAGCCCACATATCTCAAGCTCGAATCGATCGAAAAACTGGAACACGACGTCGTCTGGCTGCGCTATACGCGCAAGTCGTGAAGCCTCGGGATTTACCCGCGCAGCCCGCCGCAAGCCGCTAAAAATGCGGCTTGCATTGTTATAATCCTCTCATCGAACGACCAAAACCTAACACACCTCGCGCGACACGCCGCCACCAAGAGCGTGCCCCGTCGCGCCATCCCGATGGCCAAGAACGACCGCTTGCGCGCCCTTTCCGGTGCGCTCGAAAAACAGAACGTCATGCGTCTGCGCGATGCAGCCGCGTTGCTCGGCGTATCGGAGATGACAGTGCGCCGCGATATCGCCGCGCATCCCGGCCAGTTCACTTATCTCGGCGGCTACATCGTCAGCGCGGCCGATGTCCCGAACGCGGGTTACACCATCGAGGAAGAAAAGGATCATTTCGCGCAGGCCAAGGCGATCGCATCGAGTCATGCGGCGCGTTTGCTCGTCGATAACGAGACCATCTTCATCGATTGCGGCACGACCCTGACGACGCTCGCGCGGCAGATTCCCACGGAGATGCATCTGACGGTCGTGTGCTATTCGCTCAACGTAGCGGAGATTTTGCGGCGCAAGCCGAATGTGCGCATGATCCTGCTCGGCGGCGTGTATGTGCCGTCGTCGGAATCATTTGCCAGCGACGAGAGCGTCGAAACGTTGCGGCGCATGGGCATCAACAAGGCGTTCATGTCCGCGGGCGGCGTCGATGAAGCGCGTGGCGTCACGTGCTGGAATTTTCATGAAGTCGCCATCAAGCAGGCCGCCATGGCGAGCGCGGTGGAACGGCATCTCGTCGTCGATGCAAGCAAGTTCGGCAAGGTGAAGGCGGTGCGGTTCTCGCACATTTCGGAGTTCGATTCGGTGATCACCGAAGAAGGACCGGCGCTCCATAAACGCACCTGATTTGTTCCGGTAAAAAACAGAAAGGCTCGTTCAGGATTTGAACGAGCCTTTTTTGTTCCGCTTTTTGCAGCGCTTACTGACGGCGCCCCAACGCGAACAACGTTCCCGCGACGAGGATGAACGCGCCGATGATCACCTTCTGCCAGGTGCTCGGCACGCCAACGAGAATCAGCACGCTATTGATGAGCGTCACCAGCACGACACCCAGCAGCGTGCCCACCACCGTTCCCGTGCCACCCGTGATGCGCGCGCCGCCGAGAATCACGGCCGCGATCACGTCGAGTTCGGTGCC
The DNA here is from genome assembly GCF_023631365.1 of Caballeronia sp. INML2. NCBI lineage: Bacteria > Pseudomonadati > Pseudomonadota > Betaproteobacteria > Burkholderiales > Burkholderiaceae > Caballeronia > Caballeronia sp. INML2. The sequence continues at coordinate 2,910 of NZ_JALQDH010000063.1, forward strand.
GACGAGATCGAACGGATTCGCAAGCCGGTTGGTCGACACATGCAGAATGCCCGCCACGCCCGCCAGCAAGCCCGTATAGCCGAACACGAACAGATGTATTGCGCGCAGGTTGTAGCCGAGCCGTTCGGCGATGGCGAGCGAGCCGCCCATCGCATAGACGCCGCGGCCCATCATCGTGCGATTGAGCAGCCACCACGTGACCACTGCCGCGATCACGAGCGCGAGCACGGAGACCGGCAATACGGCGCGCAAGCCATCCGGCGTGTGATAGAAGAAGAGCGGCAAGCGCCCGAACGTGTCCATGCTATGCGGAATGTTCATGAAGAACTGCGTGCCGACGAACGTCAGCAACAAGCCGCGATACAGATACTGCGTGCCGATGGTGACGATCAGCGAAGGCGCCTTCAGTCGATGCACGAGCATCCCGTTGATCACACCGAGCACGACGCCGCCGATCGCGCCCGCAAGCAGGATCAGCGCGAACGGGCACTCGGGCCACCATGCGAACACGGCTTTGGTGATCGAGTACATCGTCAAAGCGGCGATGGCCGTGAACGACACATCGATGCCGCCGGACGCCAGCACGACCAGCGTGCCGAGCGCGAAGAGCGAGACCGTCGTCGCGGAATGCAGCATGTCGAACAGCGTGGCGAACTGGAAAAAGCGCGGGTTGAGGCTGCCCACGACCAGACACGTCACTACGATCAGCCCGACCGTGAACCACTCGGGATTGCGCATCAGCTGCGCGTACAGATTGCCCTTGCGCACACGCGGCGCGACTTCGGCCACGTGCTGCGGCATCGTCTCGCTTCCCGTGCGGCGGATGGATTCGCTCATGCTCATGCTGCCTCTGAAAGTAGCGCGTGATAAAGATCGGCTTCGTTCAACCGGTCCGCGCGATATTCGTTTGCGACGCGGCCCTTCTTCATCATCAGAATGCGGTCGCTGTTCTGCAGCAGCTCGGGCAGGTCGTCGCTGATCAGGATGATGCCGATGCCTTCCTTCGACAGCCGCTGCATGATGCGATAAATGATGTCCTTCGATCCGACGTCGACGCCGACCGTCGGGCCATGCAGAATCAGCACGCGCGGATCGATCGCGAGCCAGCGGCCGATCAGCACACGCTGCTGGTTGCCGCCCGAAAGCGATTGCACGGGCTTGTCGACATCGGGTGTCGCGATCTGCAAGTCTTTCACGGTGCGCTCCGCGAGCTCTTGCGCACGCTTGCGGTCGATCTGTCCGAAGCGATCGCGCAGGCTCGCGATCATCGCGGTGACGACATTGTCGCGAATCGGCTTGTCGAGAAAGAGGCCTTCGTTCAGGCGGTCTTCTGGCACATAGCCGATGCGCTGCGCTTTCGCATCCGCGGGCGAATGCAGGCGCACGCGCATGCCGTCGAGCGTCACCGTCCCCATGTCGGCGGGCGCGACACCCGCAAGTGCACGCGCGAGTTCGTTGCGGCCCGAATCGAGCAGACCGGTCACGCCGAGAATTTCGCCCTTGTGCAGCTTGAACGAGACATCGGCGAACTGGCCCTTGCGGCCGAGGCCTTGTACATCGAGCACGACTTGCGTTGCGCCTGCTTCACCTTGCGCGCGATAGCGTTCCGTCGACAGATGCTTGCCCGTCATGAGCTCGCTGATCTGCGCCTTCGTGTAGTTTTCGATCGGGCCCTGCGCCATTTTCTGGCCGTCGCGCAGCACGATCACTTCGCCGCCGATCGCGTAGCACTCGTCGAGCTTGTGGCTCACGAACAGCACGGCGACGCCGTCCGCGCGCAAACGTGCGAGCACGGCGATGAGGTTGTCGACTTCCTTCTGTGTGAGCGATGTCGTCGGCTCGTCCATGATGACGAATTTCGCCTCGCTCGCAATGGCGCGCGCGATAGCGACGAGCTGACGCGTCGCGAGCGGCAACTGCTCGATGAGCGTCTTCTGGAAGTTCGCGTCGCCCGGCAGGCCGACTGCTTCGAGCGCGCGCGCGGCAGTTTGCGCAAGCGCACGACGATCGAAGGTGCGGGCGAGCCGGCCCGCATGTTCCGCGAGTTCGGACGTCAGCGCGACATTCTCCGCGACGCTCATGTTCGGCAGCAGCGACAAGTCCTGATAGACCGTCTCGATGCCCGCCGAAAGCGATTCGAGCGGCGAGAGCTTGCTGTGGCGCACGCCTTCGATCACGAGCTCGCCTTCATCGGGCGGCTGCGCGCCGGAAATGATCTTGATGAGCGTGCTCTTGCCGCAGCCGTTCTCGCCCAGCAAGTGATAGATCTGGCCGCGCTCGAACGCGAGGCTCACGCCGCGCAGCGCGTAGACGCCGGTGAAGCGCTTGTGGATATCGACGACTTCGAGGAGCGGTGTCGTTGTGGTCATGTCTGTCTTGGGCATGCGGCGCGCTCTTCAAGAAAGCGCGCCGCGCACGTCACATCAGAAGTTGTATTGCTTGTAGTTCGTCTTGTCGACATCGACCCAGCCGGTGCCTCGCACGATCACGCCCTTGCCCGGGCCTTTCGTCACGGTGACCTTGTTGTAGCCGGTGATGCCGAGGTCCGCGCCGTTTTGCACTTCCTTGCCGTCCACGAGCATCTGCGCAACCTTGTTCATCGCGAGACCGGCGAGCTTCGGATCCCAGAACGCGATGCCGTTGATCGCGCCGCTTTCGAGGAACTTGGCCGCTTCCGTCGGCAGGCCCGTGCCGTACACGCAGATCTTGCCGACCTTGCCCGCTTCCTCGACCGCGCGGCCGATGCCGATCACATCCAGCGACGACGAGCCCTGAAAGCCCGTCAGATCCGGGTGCTTGCGCAGCACTTCCTTCGCGACCTGATACGCGCGTTCGCCGTCATTGTTGGTTTCGAGTTTCGGCTCGACGAGATCCATCTTCGGATACTTGGCCTTCGCGTTGCCGATGCCGCCATCTGCCCATTGCACTTGCGAGCGCGAGCCGAGCGAGCCGACCAGCACCGCCCATTTGCCCTGCTGACCCATGCACTTCGACAGGCGCTCGTTCAGGCCCGCGCCGTATGCGGTGTTGTCGAAGGCTTCGATATCGACCATCGTGTTCTTGGCATTGTCCGCTTCATGCGTGACCACCTTGATGCCGCGGTCCATCGCCTTCTTGAGCGCGGGCTCGAGCGTCGGCGGATCGTAGGGCACGACGGCAATGGCCGTGACCTTCTTCGCGATCAGATCTTCGATGATCTTCAGTTGCTGCGCGGCGTCGGCGCGGCCCGGTCCCGTCTGATACGCGTTGATGTTCGGGTTCGCCTTGCCGAACTCCTTCACGCCCTCGTCCATGCGATTGAACCAGTTGATGCCGGTCACCTTCACGACCGTCACGATGGTTTCGTTCGTCGCGGCCTGCGCGGCCGCAATCGCGCCCGCTGCAAGTGCGATCGCCGTGAGCGCGGTGCCGAGTCTGCTGAGCTTCATTGCCTTGTCTCCGTTATGTACCGATTGGTCTCTTTGATGAATCACACGCAACACTAACGTCCCGTCGATGCGGGCGGCGGTGGAACATTGCTTTTGGGCGCGGCCCCGCCGATACCGAAGATCGCGCGCACGCGTTCGCCGCCCGCGAATGCGAGCGATGCGAGCAGCAGAAAGCCCCACGCGCAATCGCCGAAAAACTGCGATACGCCGAGCAGGTTGAAGAGGCTCGACAGAAACTGCAGGACGGTCGCGGCGAGAAACACGCAGACGATGCGTCCATAGCCGCCCGCCGGATTCACGCCGCCCATCACCGCGATCAGGATCGCAATCAGCAGATACGAGTTGCCGTAATCCCACTTGGCACTCGATGTATGCGTCGCGCTGATGAGGCCCGCGAGCGACGCGAGCACGCCGCACATGCCGTAGGTGAGAATCAGCATGCGCGCGCGCGGAATGCCCGCATAGAACGCGGCTTTCGGATTCGTGCCCATCAGATAGAGACGCAGGCCGAAAGGCGTGCGCTTCAGCACCCAGCCGAGCACCAGCACGGCGGCGACGAAGATCCACAATGAAATCGGCACTTGCAGGAAGGTGCCGTTGCCGATGTTCGACAGCGGATCGACATATTCCACGCGCACCGATGCGCCGTTGCTCAACACGACGGCGATGCCGGTGAACAGCAATTGCGTGCCGAGCGTGCAGAGAATCGGCGTGAGCTTCAGCTTCGCGATCACGACGCCGTTCAGCAAGCCGCCGATCGCGCCCATCGCCACGACGATGCAGATGAACACCGCCGTATAGAGCGCGGGCGAATCGTCAGCGGAGAGCATATGCGGCAGAACCATCGCCGCGACCATGCCGGAGAGATTCGCAAGCCCGACGCCTGAGAGATCGATACCGCCGTTGCCCGACACCATCGACAGCATGATGCCGAGCGCGAGCAGGCCGAGTTCGGGCAACTGGCCGCCCATCGACTGAAGATTGTCGATATCGAGGAACTGGCCGTGTGACAGCCACGTAGCGACGATGACGACGAGCACGTTCACGCCGATGAGGAAGTTGAACTGGCGATCAGCGAGCCACTTCGACGCTTTCATTGCGTGACGCTCCCTTGTTCGAGCAGCGCGTTGATCTCATCGAGACGCGGCATCGACGGCGCGGTGCCGGGGCGCGTCACGGAGATGCTCGCGAGCGCGCAGCCGAAACGCACCGCATCGACCGCGCTTTCGCCTCGTGCGAGCGCGGCTGCGAAGCCGCCCGTGAAACCATCGCCCGCGCCGGCCGTTTCGACGACGCGGCCGCAATCGAACGCCGGCACGAGCGTCGATTCATCCGACGTATGCAGTAGCGCGCCTGCTTCGCCGAGCGTGACGATCACCGCGCGTGCGCCCTTCTTCAGCAACACGTCGGCGGCGCGGCGCGCGTCATCGATATTGGCGATAGGCACGCCCGTCAGCGCCGTCGCTTCCGTTTCGTTCGGCGTGATGTAGTCGCACAGCGGATAGATGTCGTCGGCGAGCGGCAACGCGGGCGCCGGATTGAAGACGGTCGTCACGCCATGCTTGCGCGCGAGTTCCAGACCGCGGCGCGCAGCCGGAATCGGCTGTTCGAGTTGCGTGACGAAGACGCCCGCGCGCGCGATATCGTCCTCGATGGCATCGACGTCTTCGGGAGCGAGCGTGCCCGCCGCACCCGCCGCGACGATGATCGCGTTGCCGCCCGTGTTTTCATCGACGTAAATATGCGCCGCGCCTGTCGCAACATCGTTCATCACGGTTGCGCGCGAGGTGATGCCTTCGGCCGCCCAGGTCGCTTGTGCGATCTCGCCGAACGCATCCGCACCGATGCGCGTGCAGAAGATCACGTCCGCGCCCGCGCGTGCGGCGGCCACGGCCTGATTCGAGCCCTTGCCGCCCGGTCCCATCTTGAACGCGGAGCCCGCAACCGTTTCGCCGAGCAGCGGCATGCGTTCCGCGCGAAACGCGAGGTCCGTCACATAGATGCCGAGAATGACGACGCTTTTCATCGCGTGCCTCCTTCCGGCGCATCCGGTGCATCAGGTGCGAGCTGCACGCCCTTCTTGAAGATGAAGCAGCCGTAGCCGCGCGCTTCGCCCGTCGCGATCACGCAGTAGGCCTGCTTCGCGCGCTCGTAGAACGCGAAGCGCTCGATCGGCGCGAACGGCGTTTCACGGCCTTCCGCGTCGTCCACTTCGCGTTGCGCCTCGCGCTGCACGGCGGGCAAGGTAGTTGCATCGCCAACTATTTCCATGCGGCCCGCGGGATCGTCGACGAACGTATCGAGCGGCAGCACCGACAACACCGCGCGCACTGCACGCGGCGCGCTCGCGCCGTCGATGCGCAGCAGTTTGCCCAGCACCGTTTGCCGCGCGACGGAGTCGGCGGGAAAGTGAGCGTCGCAGATCACCACTTCGTCGCCGTGGCCCATCGCGGCGAGCGCGTAGAGGATATCGGCGTTCAAGAGCGGATCGATGTTCTTCAGCACAGCGTCTCCTCCATGCGTGGGCGTGTCTCGTCTCGAGATCTGCGCCCGTCAATGCTTCATTCAGTCTCCGTACGGCACCCAGATGTTCTTGACCTGCACGGCCTGGCGAAGGAACGGCAGTCCTTCGCTTGCGGCATCGTGCCAGTCGAACACGCGGCCCTGATCGACGAACGTGCGCTTCAGGTTGCCGGTCGATTCACGCTCGGCCATCGCCGAAAGCGACGCGCCGTGGAAGCACCAGAGCGCATCGACATCGTCGTGTTGCGCGAGCGTTTGCGCAAGAGAACGCGCATCGCCGGTGACGATGTTCAGCGCGCCGCCCGGCACGTCCGACGTCTCGACGACCTGATAGAAGTCCGTCGCCATCAACGGGCACGTCTCGCTCGGCACTACGACCACGCGGTTGCCCAGCGCAAGCGCGGGCGCAACGAGCGACACGAAACCGAGCAGCGGTGCTTCGTCCGGACACACGATGCCGATCACACCGAGCGGTTCGTGCATCGCGAGCGCGACGCCATGCAGCGGCGGCGCATGCACCGCGCCGTCGTACTTGTCGGCCCACGCGGCGTAGGTGAAGAAGCGCGCGATGGACGCTTCCACTTCACGCTTCGCATCGCGCTCGCTCGAACCCGCGCGCGCGACGAGCTGCTTCGCGAACTCATCGGCGCGCGCGCTCAGATTTTCCGCGAGGTAGTACAGCACCTGTGCGCGGTTGTGCGCGCTCGCCGACGACCACTTGGTCATGCCGCGCGCGGCGGCCACTGCATTGCGAATGTCCTTGCGGCTGCCCTCGCCCACTTCGCCGACGATCTCGCCCGCGGGCGAATGCACGAGCCGCGAATAACCGCTGTCGGGCCGCGCCTGCTTGCCGCCGATGAAGAGCTTCGCGGTGCGATCGAGCGCGCTGACGTTGCCGGCATCGACGAGCGAATCGGGTTGCGCCTGCAATGGCTTCGTTTCGCCGCGCACCGGGAGTCTGGCCCAGGCGCGCGGCTTCAGGTATTCGTAGATGCCCTCGCGTCCGCCTTCGCGACCGAACCCCGACTCGCGATAGCCGCCGAAGCCGACAGCCGCATCGAAGAGATTGGTCGCATTGATCCACACCACGCCGCATTGCAGGCGCGGCGCGACATCGAGCGCGCGGCTGATGTTCTCGCTCCACACGCTCGCGGCGAGACCGTAGCGCGTGTTGTTCGCGAGCGCGACGGCTTCTTCCGGCGTGCGGAAGCTCATCGTCACGAGCACCGGCCCGAAGATTTCTTCCTGCGCGAGCGTCGATGCGGGCGCGACGTTGGTAACGAGCGTCGGCGGAAAGAACGCGCCCCCCTCGGGGAACGTGGCACGCGCGGACTGATAGATTTCGCAGCCCTCGCTCTCGCCCTTGTCGACGAGCGCGCGAATGCGTTCGAGCTGCACGTCATCGACGACCGCGCTCATGTCGACGCCCTTGTCGAGCGAAGTCCCGACACGCAGGGTGTCCATGCGGCGCTTGAGCTTCTCGATGAAACGCGCTTCGATGCCTTCCTGCACGAGCAGGCGCGAGCCCGCGCAGCACACTTGTCCCTGATTGAACCAGATCGCATCGACGACACCTTCGACGGCGCTGTCGAGATCGGCATCGTCGAATACGATGAAGGGCGACTTGCCGCCGAGTTCGAGCGTCAGCGATTTGCCCGAACCGGCTGTCGTTGCGCGAATCTGGCGGCCCACTTCGGTCGAGCCCGTAAACGCGATCTTCGCGACACGATCATGCTCGACGAGCGCCGCGCCCGTGCGTCCATCGCCGGTGACGACGTTGAGCACGCCTTTGGGCAAGCCCGCGCGATGCGCCAGCTCCGCGAACAACAGCGCCGTCAGCGACGTGAATTCGGCGGGTTTCAGAACGACCGTGTTGCCGAGCGCGAGCGCCGGCGCAATCTTCCACGCGAGCATCAGGAGCGGAAAATTCCATGGCACGATCTGCCCGATCACCCCGAGCGGCGCCCAGTCTGCAAACTCCTTGTCCTGCAACTGCGCCCATCCCGCGTGATGCAGAAAGTGCCTTGCCACAAGAGGTATATCGATATCGCGCGATTCGCGAATGGGCTTGCCGTTGTCGAGCGATTCGAGCACGGCGAAAAGACGGCTATGCCGCTGCACCATGCGCGAGAGCGCATACAGATGCCGCGCGCGCCCCGCTCCGCCGATCGCCTGCCAGCCTTCGAGGGCGGCATGCGCGGCTTCTACGGCGGCATCGACGTCGGTCTGAGTGCCTTGCGCGATAGACGCGAGCGCGCGGCCCGTGGCCGGTTCGCGCGAATCGAATCGGTCGGCGTCGGCGCTGTCGCGCCATGCGCCGTTGATGAAGTGACCGAAGCGCCCGGCATGCTGATCGAGCCATGCGCGCGCGGCGCGATCGTCTTCCGGTGCGGGTCCGTATTCCATCGAGGAGAAGTATTCGGCAACGCTCATGAGGCTATGTATTGAAGTCCGTGAATCAGGCGACGGGATGACGGTTGAACGCCGAATAGCGTCCGCTCACATGATGTTCGAGCTGGCGTTCGATATCCGCGAGCAGGCTCGATGCGCCGATGCGGAACATGTCCGCTTCGAGCCATTCGCGCCCGAGCTCTTCCTTCATGAGGATCTGATATTCGAGCACCGATTTCGCGGTGGACACGCCGCCCGCGGGCTTGAAGCCGATCGCGACGCCGGTGCGGGCAAGGTATTCGCGAATCATGCGCAGCATCACGAGCGACACATCGAGCGTCGCGTTGACGCTTTCCTTGCCCGTCGATGTCTTGATGAAGTCGGCGCCGGCCATCATGCAGATCATCGACGCCTTCGCGACGTTCGACAGCGTGCGGATATCGCCGGTCGCGAGAATCGCCTTCACGTGCGCATCGCCGCATGCCGCGCGGAAATCGCGCATCTCGTCGTAAAGCGCCTGCCAGTTGCCCGTGAGCACATGCTCGCGCGTGACGACGATGTCGATCTCCGAGGCGCCGTCTCGCACCGAGGCCTCGATCTCGCGCAGCTTGAGCTCGTGCGGATTGAGTCCGGCGGGAAAGCCCGTCGACACGGCTGCAACAGGAATGCCGCTGCCTTCGAGCGCTTTCACCGCTGTTTTAACGTAGCGGTGATAGACACACACGGCGCCTGTCGTGATCGAACCGGGCGCCATGCCGAGCGCGTCGAGCAGATCGTCGCGCAACGGACGGCGCGCTTTCGCGCACAGTCGTTCGACGCGACCGTGCGTATCGTCGCCGCTGAGTGTCGTGAGGTCGATGCAGGTAATCGCCTTGAGCAGCCACGCGGCCTGCGCATCTTTCTTCACCGCGCGGCGCGTGCCGAGCGTCGATGCGCGGCGTGCCACCGCCGACTGATTTACGCGCAACCCGTCGAGCCACGACAAATCGAACGGCACGCCGGGATTGCGCGCGCTGGCGTGAACCTGAGCCTTTCCGGGCCATGCGACGATGGACTTCGATGCAGTTTCCAGCATGAGATCGGTATGCCGGCGTCTTGTGCGACGCACAACAGTTTTTGATAGATTGATCTCAGTTTATAACATCGTTGTTAGGATCGTAACATAGGGAAAGTTCGGAGGCGCTTTGTTGAATGTTGTGGAACACAAACATTGAAACTGCCGCAATAAGTCGGGAACGAGATGTACCGGCCAACAAAAAAATCGAAACGCCAGATGCCATGGAGACGTGGAACAACCACGGCGTGGCAAACAATGGAGCAGCGAAGAGCTTCGCCATAGCCATACCGAGGAAGTACGAGGTTGCGCTCTTCTCCGTCACGTCAAGTGAACCGTAGAGAGACGAGCGGTCAATCTGTTGCCCACGCTGCCGTAGATTCGCGTACACGGCGTGCGTGCGCCACGCTCGAAATGTTATTGATCGAGTATTCGATCTCCATGTCGCCACTGCTCGTCAAGCGGCAGGAGCCCTACGCGCTGTCGCTCGTGCAGCGTCTTGCGTCCGTGCTTTGCGGACTCCGCTGACTCTCGCATTACCTCTTCGTACTTCAATCCGGTGCATCGCCGCGCGCGGCGGTGCATTCGTCCAGCCCTGCTCCCCTCTTTCAGTGCATGTCAGAAGGACGCAGTCCCGTACGTCGGGGTGCCTCACGCTGGCACGCTTCATGCCTAATGAATTTCATTCAAGTCACTTGAATGAGATTCTGGTTGTCTTCACAATAGCTCACATGCAAGGGGAGTGTCATGAACAAACGTCTTCGCCATTTGCTGACCGCGCTGACGGGCGCGCTCGCGCTCAACGCCGCCGCGCCGTCGTTTGCGCACGCGGACGATCTGCTCGCCCGCATCAAATCGAACAAGGAAATCACGATTGCGACCGAAGCGCGTTACGCGCCCTTCGAATACGTCGATAACGGCAAGATCGTCGGCTATGACGCCGATCTGATGGCCTACGTCCTCAAGTCTCTGCCCGATGTGAAAGTCAAGCAACTCGACCTGCCCTTTCAGGGTCTGCTGCCCGGTCTCGATGCAAAGCGCTTCGATGTCGTCGTGACAGCGGTGACCGTCAACAAGGACCGCGCGGATCATTTTGCCTTCACCGTGCCCGTTGCCGATGCGACCACCGGCGTACTCACCCGCTCGGCCGATGCGTCCATCAAAACTCCCAACGATCTTAACGGCAAGGTGGTCGGCTCGCAGACCGGCTCCGCGCAGTTGCAGGCGTTGATGGCGCTCGACAAGAAGCTGAAGGAAGCGGGCGGTCCAGGCCTCAAGCAGGTCAAGCAATACGTCGCGTTCGACGAAGCCTATGCGGACCTCGCCGTCGGCCGGCTCGATGCGGTCGCGCAATCCGTCGCCAATCTCGGGCCGTTGATAAAGTCGCGTCCGGGCGTGTTCGCGGTGCTGCCGCAGACAATCGGTCCGAAAAGCTACTTCGCATGGGTCGCGCGCAAGGATGCCGACAGCGCCGCCCTGCTCAAGCTTTTCAGCGATGGCATCGCGAAAGCGAACAGCGACGGGACCATGAAGAAGCTTCAGGAGAAATGGTTCGGCTCGACGATGGACGTTCCGGCCACGCTCCCCGCGCCTTCCATCTGACCTTGCCATGAACGGTCCCGATCTGCTCACGCGCTGCATCGGCTACTTGCCGCAGTTGCTCGACGGCGCGCTGACAACGCTCGTGCTGTCGTCGGTCGCCGTGTGCTGCGGCTTCTTCGTCGGCGTATTCGTCTACACGATGTCGGTCAGCGACAGCCGCCTGATGCGCGCAACGGCGCGCGTGTACGTCAGCGTGCTGCGCGGTACGCCAGTGCTCGCGCAACTGCTGGTGTTCTATTACGTGCCGTCCGCGCTCGGGCTGGAATTGCCGGGGCTCGCGGCAGCGGTGATCGGGCTGTCGCTCAACACCGGCGCGTATCAATCGCAGATTCTGGGCGCAGGTTTCCGCTCTATTGCGCCCGGACAGATCGAGGCGGCAACGACCTTCAATCTCACGCGGCGTCAGACCTTGTGGCATATCGAAGTGCCGCAGGTCGTGCGTGCGACGCTGCCGGCGCTGGTGTCCGAGATGATCGATATCGTCAAGGCGTCGGCGGTGGTGTCGGTCATTTCCGTGACGGATCTGATGCGCGTGGGACAGCAACTTTCGTCATCGACGTACCGGCCACTCGAGGTGTACGCAATGGCGGCGGTGTTTTATCTGGCGATCACGTCGCTGCTCGCGGGCGCGGGTCATGTGTACTCGCTGCGTGTAGCTCGGCGTCCGTGAGGCATCGGCATGCACAACTTCATCGCACTCATTCCGCGCTTCATCGAAGCAATGGGCATCACGCTCGAAGTGAGCGTGCTTGCGGCGCTCATCGGCATCGTCGCGGGCTTCGCGCTCAACGCGATGCGTCTCGCGCTCGGCCGTCCGTTCGCGCTCGCTTATGGCGCGTTCGTGTGGCTGGTGCGCGGCACGCCTTATCTGTCTCAACTCGTGATCGTCTATTTCGGGCTGCCAGTCATCGGCATTACCTTGTCGGCCGTGCAAGCCACGATTCTTTCGCTCGCGTTCTACTCGAGCGCTTACTTTGCAGAACTGTTTCGCGCTGCCTGGGCGTGCGTTCCGCGCGGCCAGCTCGAAGCCGCAGCCGCATTCGGCGTGAGCCGGCGCGACGCCTTTCGCTCCATCGAGTTGCCGCAGGCGCTCGCGTTCGCCGCGCCGCTGATCGCGAACCAGACCATTCTCGTCATTAAGGAGAGCGCGGTCGCGTCGATCATCACCGTGCCCGAATTGACGATGACGGCAAGCGATATCGTCGCATCGAGCTACACGTATATCGGTCCGTATGCGCTGCTGATCGCATGTTACTGGCTGCTCACGCAAGCCGTGTCGCTGATCGCGCAGGCGGCCACTTCCCGCATTTCGTTTCTGAAGAAGACATCATGAGCGACCTTCCCATTCTCAAGCTGCAAGCCGTCGGCAAGTCGTACGGGGAGAACCGCGTGCTCAAAGGCATCGACCTCGATGTCATGCGCGGCGAGATTGTCACGCTGATCGGGCCGTCCGGTTCGGGCAAGACCACTGCGCTGCGCTGCATGAACTTTCTCGAGGCCTACGACGAAGGCGAAGTGTGGATCAAAGGCCAGTTGCTGGGCTATCGATCGAAAGGACGCACGGCGAAGGACCGTGACAGCGAAGCCAGCATTGCCGACGTGCGCCGTCCCATTGCGATGGTCTTTCAGCAATTCAACCTCTGGCCGCACATGAGCGCGCTGGACAACGTCGCGACGCCGCTCGTGCTCGCCAAGAAGATGAGCAGGCGTGACGCGCGCGAGAGGGCGCAGGCCGCCCTCTCGCGCGTGGGCCTCGAACACAAGGCCGATGCCTATCCCGCGCGACTGAGCGGCGGACAGCAACAGCGCGTGGGCATCGCGCGGGCGCTGGCCATCGAACCCGAAGTGATCCTGCTCGATGAGCCTACGTCCGCACTCGATCCCGAACTCGTCGAGGAAGTGCTCAACGTGATCCGTTCGCTCGCGCAGGATGGCATGACGATGGTGATGGTCACGCACGAGATGAGCTTCGCCGCCAAGATCTCCGACAAGGTTGTGTTCATGGAGGCGGGAAAAATCGTTGAAGCCGGACCGCCCGCGCAACTGTTCGGCAATACGCGCACGCCGCGTTTGCAGCAATTCCTCAAACCGTGGCTCGAACGCAGCCTTGCGATTGCAGGCGAAGGAGCGACGTCGTGATCGCAAGACAAATAGCGGACGCCGTGAACCAAGACCGTCTCCTCGAATCGATCGATACGCTCGCCACTTTCGGTGCACGCGACGACGGCGGCGTGGACCGGCCCGCGCTCGGCGAACGCGATATCGAAGCGCGGCGCTTTCTGATCGAGCGTGCGCGCGCCCTCGGATGCGGCGTGCACGTCGACGCCTGCGCGAATCTGTTCTTCCGGCGCGAAGGCGATGCAGCACTTGCGCCGGTGATGACCGGCAGCCACATCGACACGCAGCCGACCGGCGGCAAGCTCGACGGCTGTTACGGCGTGCTCGCGGGCTTCGAAGTGCTCGCCGCAATGAACGATGCGAACGTGCGCACGCGCCGCCCGCTCGAAGTCGCGATCTGGACCAACGAGGAAGGCACGCGCTTCTCTCCGGGCGCGATGGGATCGAGCGCGTTCGTTGAGCCGTCGCGTATGGCGCGTTATGCGGACGTGCGGGATTCCGAAGGCATGACCTTGAGCGCGGCGCTGGACCATCACCGAAGCGCGTTTCCCGGATTGCCCCAACGCGCCCAGCATGAAGTCGCACATGCTTTTGTCGAACTTCACATCGAACAGGGCCCGCAACTCGAAGACGCCGATGTGCCGCTTGCCGTCGTCAGCGGCATTCAGGGCGTGCGCTGGTACGCGCTTCACGTGCAAGGCAGCGCAGCCCATGCAGGCACCACGCCGATGCCGCTGCGCCGCGACGCGATGACGCTCGCCATTGCGCTGCGTCAGGAGCTCGATGCCATCGCGCACGAACTCGGCCGCGCCGATACGCGCGTCACTTTCGGCCGCTGGAGCATCGAGCCGAACTCGATCAACACGATCCCGTCGGCGGTGAGCTTCACCATCGACTTCCGTCATCCGGAAGCGAGCGTGCTGGCCGCGTTCGACGAGCACGCGCACGCCATCGTGCAACGTCATGGCGCGCGCATCGAAGCATTGTTCACGCATGCGCCCGTCGCTTTCGATGCGTCTGTATTGTCGTGCATCGACGGAGCGTGCCGCGCACTCGATGCCCGCGCGCTGCATCTGACCTCGGGCGCGTTCCACGACGCGATGTATCTCGCGACGCATTGCCCGAGCGGGATGATCTTTGTGCCGAGCATCGACGGCATCAGCCACAACCCCGCCGAAGCAACGGACGCCGGACATCTCGCGCTCGGCGCACGCGTGCTCGCCCATTGCCTCACCACACTCTGCAACGACTAAAGGAGCCCATATGAACGCCCCCGCAACCACCCTCGCAAGCGCCGAAGACAACGGCCAGGAAAACGGCGTGAACGCCACGCTGAACGAACCGATTTCGCCGGACGGGACGCCTGAAATCGGCAGGACGTACACGGTGCCCGCGCGTTGCGGCCGCGCGGTGCGCGTGAAGGCGGGCCAGACCATCCGCATCGCGAATCCGCACGGCACTCAAGTGTGCGATACGTGGATCTTCAACGCGCAACATCTGAACGAATTCCTGTCGTTCGAACATACGCGCGCGTTCATCGACAAGATCATTCCGCAGCCGGGCGATCCGCTCGTGACCAACCAGCGACGCCCGATCGCAGAACTGGTCGCAGATACTTCGCCCGGCGTGCACGATACGCTGATCGCCGCGTGCGATCTGTATCGCTATCGCAATCTCGGTGTCGAGCATTATCACGACAACTGCGCGGACAATTTGCGGCTTGCGCTGAAGGCTATCGGTCTGCGCACGAAAGAAGTGCCCCAGCCGTTCAATCTGTGGATGAACATTCCAGTCAAGCCGGACTATTCGATCGACTGGCTGCCGCCCGTGTCGAAGTCCGGCGATTACGTGGATATCAAGGCCGCGATGGACTGCGTCGTGGTCATGTCGGCGTGCCCGCAGGATATCATTCCGATCAACGCGCTCAACCCGCTCGAAGTCGAGTTCACGGTGCTCCCGTAAGCGCGCCCTTCTCCTTTCGATGGTGTTCATTCGTGGCCAGCAAACGACCTTCCTCACCTGCAGCGCGTACTTCTCCTAAAGCCGACGCCGCGCCGGCCTCCGCCGCCGATGGCCTCGGCACGCGTCTGCGTCATGCGCGCATGGTGCGGCAGATGACGCTCAAGGTGCTCGCGGGAGCGGCGGGTTGCTCGGAAAGTCTTCTGTCGAAGGTCGAAGGCGGCCACGCGACGCCATCGCTCGCCACGCTGCACAAGCTCGCCATTGCGCTCGACACCAACATCGCGGCGCTGCTGTCCGCGCCGGCCCTCACGGCTTCGCCCGTTCAGCGCGCGAGCGAGCGGCCCTCGGTGCGCTTTCCGGGCACGCGAGCCGCTCCGGCGGCCGACAAACGCAGACGTGCCGAGGGCTCCATCCTGCTCGAACGACTCGTCGTGCCGAGTCCGGGCCAGTTGCTTCAGGGCGATATCCACGTTCTCGAACCGCTCGCGCGCAGCGACGAGCAGATTCATCACGTCGGCGAAGAGTTGGGTTATGTGCTCGAAGGCGAACTGGAACTCACGCTCGGCGATCAGAGCTATTCGCTCAAGGCGGGCGATTCGTTCTATTTTCCGAGCACCGAGCCGCACAGCTATCGAAATCCGGGCGATACGGTCGCGCGCATTCTGTGGGTCAACACGCCACCCACGTTCTGATCACTGAACTCCTATCATGGCCAGCACCGATCTTTCGCAGATGCAGTTGCCGCGCTTCGCGGGCATTCCCACTTTCATGCGCGTGCCGTTCGAGCGCGATCTCGCGGCGCTCGATATCGCGCTGGCGGGCGTGCCCTTCGATGGCGGCGTCACCGCGCGTCCGGGCGCGCGCTTTGGCCCGCGGGAAATCCGCAATATGTCGACGATGATGCGCGCCATCCATCACGTCACGCGCTTCAATCCGTTCGAAGCGTGCCGCGTGGCCGATATCGGCGATGTGCCCTTCGAGCATCTGTACGATCTCGAAGCCGCGCACGCCGATATCCGCCGCTTTTTCGAACCCGTGTTCCGTGCTGGAAAAATGGCGCTGATCGCGGGCGGCGATCACTCGATTACCTATCCGGTCTTCCAGGCCATCGCGCCGAAGCAACCGCTCGCGCTCGTGCATATCGATGCGCACACCGACACCTGGGACGCGTTCAAAGGCTCAAAGTTTACGCACGGCGCACCGTTCAGACGTGCGGTCGAAGCGGGTTTGCTCGATCCCACGCGTACTATTCAGATCGGCATACGCGGCGCGCAGAATACCGACGAAGGCTGGCGTTATTCTCTGGAGCACGGCATGCGCGTGGTGTTCATCGAAGAGTTCGAGGAACGCGGGCCGGCGGCGATTGTAGAAGAAGCGCGACGGGTGGTGGGCGATGCGCCCGTCTATCTTTCGCTCGATGTCGATGGTCTCGATCCCGTCTTCACACCCGGCACCGGCACGCCGGAAATTGGTGGGCTGACGACGCGCGAAACGCTCGCGCTTTTGCGTGGGCTCGACGGGCTGAACTGGGTCGGCGGTGATGTGGTGGAAGTGTCGCCGCCGTATGATCCGAGCGGCAACACCGCGCTTGTCGCCGCAACCATGATGTACGAGATGCTGTGTCTGTTCGCGGCACGTCAGGCGCGATCGAGCCGACGCTAGCACAGCTTCTGCTCGGAAGTTTAGAGAGCGGGTCGGACCGTTGGCGGCGTAGGTTCTGTACATTGGCTCATCAACAATGCCGTGCTCCTGTATCGAATCGAGTGAGCGGCTGGACCCCACGGGTAGCGTCGGTCTACCGGACTTCGTTTTGCTTTGCATGTCCCGGCGCCGCTTTTTCGGTACGAGTAACTCACGTAACGATTCCCACGTAATCGTGAACAGTTCAGCACGCGCTCGTCGAACGCAATTTTGGCTCGATCAATCTCTTTCGGCATCTTGACAGCCTGTAGCCTCGCCAGGCGGACAAGGATAGAGTTTAGGCTCCGTCGCATTCTCCACATTTCAGCAAGGCGCGTCAGGACATGGTTTCAAAGATCATTTGGGTCCTATTGCCGCTTTCGATGTATGCACTGTATGTCACCGTGTCGACGTGGCGCGGACGGACACCGTCGCGTCAGGCGCTCAATGTGCAAACCAGCCTGCTGTTGATCGCCTACCTGTTGACGACGGCAAGTCTCGGTGTGTTCTGGGTGGCCAATCAGCAGTTGCCGGTGTTCGACTGGCACTACCTGTTTGGCTACTGCACGCTGCTGCTTGTCTCCGTGCACCTGGTTTTCAATCTGCCGGCCGTGTTCCGCTGGCTGCGGCTCGCACCGTCCCAGCCAGCGCAGCAGTCCACCCGCGGTGGCAGGCACGGCCCGGTCGCGGTCGGCAAGGCGCTGACCGTCCTCGCCGCTCTCGGCATGGCGTTCTTCCTCGGCACGCGTCACGGCGCCAGCGAAGTCGCCGTCCGCTGGACCAACGCCTCCGAAGCCGGATCTGGACCAGTCGACGCCGTGGCCCGTTATCACGAATTCTCGTCCGAGTCGCGCAGCCGCGTGTTCCAGCGCGCGCCGGGGGTCGAATGGGGTGCACCGCCGCCCGCTTTCAAGCGCTACCCCGACGTGCCGCACATCGCCCTCGCGCGCGACAGGACCCACGAGCGCGGCCTGAGCGACGCGCTGCGCGCGCCCTCGTCGCGCGAACGGAGCCTGAGCGTTGCCGAGTTGGGCGAGATGCTATACCTCTCGGCCGGCATCACGGCGCGGCGCGGCGGCCTGGCGTTGCGCGCCTCTCCATCTTCCGGCGCGCTGTTTCCCAGCGAGCTCTATGTCCTGGCACACAAGGTCGAGGGCTTGCCGGCCGGGCTTTATCACTACGACCCGGAGCACGATCGGCTCGACGCGCTGGGCGCGGCTCCGCTCGCACTCGGCGCGCCTCAGGCAGACGGCGCCGACGCGGTCGTGGTGCTGACTGCGGTGTTCCGCCGCACCGGCTACAAGTACCGTGACCGGGCCTACCGCTATGCGGTTGCGGACGCTGGCCACTTGCTCGAGAATCTGCGGCTCGCGGGGCATCAGGCAGGAATGCGCGCGACGCTCGTCGCGCGCTTTGACGAGATGCTGGCCGCCAAAACCATCGGTGTTGATGGCCTCGAGGAAGGCGTGCTCGCCGTCATGGATCTGCGGCCCGCACCCAGCGCCGTGGACTCCACCGGCGAAGCTTTGCGCGCGCGCTTCGCAGCGCCGCCGGTTCCCTCCGGCCTGACAATCGGGGTGACGGGCATGGTGCACCGGGCCACGTCGCTGCAGCTATTGCCCGACGAGGCGGGCGCCGGGCATATCGCGCTACCGGCGCCTGAGCCCGCCGCCGCAGGCGTGACCGACACGATAGTCCAGCGGCGGAGCCAGCGGCGCTTCCTCGACGATGCGGTGCCGCTCGCGACGATGTCATCGATGCTGGCCGACATGGCGCTGCCGCCCCAGCTATCGGGCGCCATCCGTATCAATCTGGTCGTCAATCGTGTCGAAGGGCTTCGGCCGGGCGTGTATCGCTACCTGCCTCAGCACGCGCTGGTACGGGTGCGCGACAACGATTCCGCCGCTGCGGCTCAGGCGGCCGCATTGTCGCAGGACGTGATCGGCAACGCCGCCGTCGTGCTGGTGCTTTCCGCCGATCGCGCGCACATGCTGGCGGAAGGTGCGCGTGGTTATCGCCATGCCTTTATCGAGGCGGGGATGCTGGGCGAGCGCTGGCTGCTAGGCGCGGTCGCGCGCGGCTTGGCCGCCTGCCCGGTGGGCGGGTTTTACGACGACGAAGCGGCGGCCCTGATCGATGTCGATGGGCAAAGGGAATGGGTGTTGCACTTCGCGGCGCTCGGCGTGTCGACGGGAACGTAGAAGGCTCGCGCATGCTGACGGACGCGCTCGGGCCCACGCGCAGGTGCGCGAAGCGCGTCTCGAGGGTATGACAGGAACCGCTCACACGCGCTGGGCGACACACGGGGCGCACTCCCCGACATGCGAGGCACGCCGAAAAGCGCTTCATAGGTGACCAGCGAACGACGCCATTGAAGCCCCGCCCGAGCCGGAGCGTTGTGTCATTGTCGTGGACGAAGCGCTGCCGCCCGGCAAAGCCTCGAACGCCGCCGCAGTGGTGGCGTTCACGCTGGGCCAGCGCACAGCCATCTCGACCATTCCGTCAAAACCTTTCGAGCGGATGCACTGTGTCCCTGGTAGCCCGACGATCGTCGTCGAGTGAGTCTCATTCGATGATCGCGGCCGCGAATTCAACAACGGGCGCAAGGGATCTTGAAATGACGAATATCTTGGAGCTTCACGGTGCTCCGTCCGGCAACTGCATCCGCGCAGTGATCGTTCTGGAAGAAGCCGATTTGCTCTACACGATTCGATTCGTCGATCTCGCGACTCACGAGCAGAAGCAATCCGCACATCTGGCGCTGAACCCGGCGACAAAAGCACCTGTTTTGGTCGAGCAGACACAGGACGAAGCACCGTTCGTCGCAACCCGGTCAAGCTCGATCGTCTGCTACGGTGGAAAAGCGGCCGGTCGCCTGCTACCGGAAGATCATCGAATTCGCGCGTCGTTGACGACGACGAGTCATTCGGTCGATTTCGACGATGACCAACCTGATCGTGAAACCGATGAAAAGCGTTGCATCGGTTGGTGAAAGGCCTGGCCCGCAGCGCACGGCCATGCGCCATCACATCCGAAAGCGGTCACGCGTCGTCACGTAGTCGCTCGCGCCGAAGCGTCCCACCGGAAAGTAATGCTCCAGGCGGACGCGCCATGTATCGATATCGATGAGTTCGTCACGCGCATGAAGCATCAGCACGCGTCCGATGAAGATGTGGCGGCTCGCCGTTTCGAGCGTCTCCCATAACGCGCACTCGAACGCGACGGGCGCCTCGGCGATGCGCGGCGGCCTCACGCGCGTCGAGGCAAGCGTGCTCAAGCCCACCTGTTCGAGCTCGGAGACATCCGGGGCGAAGCGTTCGCCGCAGCGATGCATCTGCTGCGCGATGGCTTCATCGGCGAGATGCACGACGAACTCCTTTTCGCGCGGGACATTCACCGCGGTGTCCTTCAACGTCCCGTCCGCCAGCCGGTTGATGCTGATCATGACGATGGGCGGCTCTTCGCCCAGCATATTAAACATGGAGAACGGCGCGGCATTCACGGTGCCGTCCGCGCCGAGCGTCGTGACGAGCGATATGGGCCTCGGCACGATCAGACTCGCCATTAGCTGGTAACGCTGGTACTCGGTAATTGCTTCGAAATCGATTTCCATGTCACTCCACTGCGGTTCGTTGCGCGGGATCGATGCCGAGCAGATGCGCGAGTCCGTTTGCGCCCGGCATGCGCGATGTCTCGATGCGCGCCTCCAGGCTGCGCAGATGCGCCATCATGTGCGCGATCGCGCCCGCGGCATCGCGCGCTTCGAGGTGATCGAGGATGGCGGTGTGCTCGTCGTGCTCGCACGGCGCGTTGCCGGCCGGCTCGTAAGCGCCGACGATCAACGAGCAGCGTGAGATCAGTTCGCTGAGATAGTGTTCGAGGATCGCATTGCCCGCAAGCGTCGCAATACGCAGATGAAAAGCGCTCGCAAGCCGCGCCCACGATGGCTGATCGAAGCGATGCATCGCCTCGTGTTCCTCGTCGAGTTGTCCGCGCAACGCGGCGATATCGGCGGCGCTCGCGCGCTCCGCCGCGAGTTCGACGAGCGCACGCTCGACCGAACGCCGCGCCTCGAAAATCGCGCGCGTCTCCTCGCGGGTCGGCTGCGCGATCACCGCGCCCCTGTTCGGACGCAGCACGACGATGCCGTCGTATGCGAGCTTTTCCAGCGCGCGCCGCACCGCCGCGCGGCCCACGCCGAACAGCGCGCATAACTCGGGCTCGGGCAGTTTCGTGCCAGGCGCGAGCCTGCGATTGAGCACGCCTTCGAAAATCGACCGATAGACGCGCGCGTCCGCGCTCTCCTTCCCGCTCTTCATGCGGCCTGCGCCGGCATGGGCACGGCTTCTTCGACATGACGCGCGACCGCCCCGGGCGTCGCGAGCCAGATGTCCTCGCGCGCCGCTGCGATATGCGCCAGCGCACGCCGCAAATGCCGCAACCGGTACGGCTGCCCGACGATATACGGATGCAGCGCGATGCCCATCACGAGCGCCTGCGGCGTGCGCGCGCGCAGCGTCTGCTCGAGCATCTCGTCGAACTGGTCGATGATCATATCCGCGAAGTCGCGCATGTCCATGTGACGCGCCATGATCATCGGCAGGTCGTTCAGCTCCTGCGGATACGGAATCGACCACAGCGGGCCGCCGCGCGTGTTCATGCGTACGGGCCGGTCGTCGTGACACCAGTTGAGCGTGTAACGGAAACCCGTCTCGGCGAGCAGGTCCGGCGTGCGATGCGATTCGGAGATCCACGGCGAGAGCCATCCCGAAGGCGCTGCGCCGGAGCATTCGAGCATGCGTGCGCGGCAGTGCGAGAGCAGCGCGCGTTCGCCGTCTTCGTCGAGATCGCTCTGGCGCTGCGCGTTCGTGTGACCGTGCGCGATGAGTTCGTCGCCACGCGCGGCGCATGCTTCGACGAGCGCGGGACAGTGATCATAAAGCGACGTATTGATGAGCGTGCCCGCGGGCAGGTCGAGCGCATCGAACAGTTCGATGCAGCGCCACGCGCCCACACGATTGCCATACTCGCGCCAGCTGTAATTGAGCACATCGGGCTGCGGCGACAACGGCCCGAGCGCAGCGCCCAGCCCCTCGCCGAACGCGAAGTGTTCGAGGTTGAAGCCGAGATAGACCGCGAGGCCCGCGCCGTTCGGCCAGCGATATCCATCGCTTTCGTGGATCGGCCGATAGTCGAAGCGTCCATGCGTCTTCAACGGAGCGAAGTCGTTCATTGTCGAGTGTGATGAACCGGTTTGGTTATGTCGTGCCCCATAGCGGACCTGATCCGCACCTCGATCGCACACGCCAGGCGTCTGCAGATGCTGACGATCGGGGTCCGTGATCGTGTGCAATATGCGCGCCAATTCGTCGACACCTGCTGTCAGCGTATGTGGCAGCGTTCTGGTCGTGCGGCTCGACCGTGCGCCCGCGCACGAATGGCATATGTCTTGCAATGGCTTGCCCGCTGTATTCCATCAGCGTCTTCAACAGGACAAGCCTTCATGGTTCAACCGGCATCCACGGTGGTTCGCGCGAGCCCGGCCGATATCGAGCTCGTGCATGTTTCGAAGCGCTATGGCGATGCGCTCGCCGTCGACGCCATCGACCTGCGCATTCCCGGCGGAGCGTATTGCTGTCTGCTCGGGCCGTCCGGCTGCGGCAAGACGTCGACGCTGCGCATGATCGCGGGCCACGAATGGGTCTCCGAAGGCGATGTGCTGATCGGCGGGCGCAATGTCACGCGCGAGCAGCCGGTCGCGCGCGGCACGGCCATGGTGTTTCAGAGCTATGCGCTCTTCCCGCATCTCTCGGCGCTCGACAACGTCGCTTTCAGCCTCAAGGTGCGCGGCGTCGCGAAGGAAGCCCGCAGGAAGCGCGCGGGCGAACTGCTGGAACTCGTCGCGATGTCGGCCTACGCGAGCCGCAAGCCTGCGCAACTCTCGGGCGGACAGCAGCAGCGCGTTGCGCTTGCGCGAGCGCTCCTCAACGAGCCGCGCTGCCTGCTGCTCGACGAGCCGCTGTCCGCGCTCGATCCCTTCCTGCGCGTGCAGATGCGCGCCGAACTCAAGCGCTGGCAGAAGGAACTCGGCATCACCTTCGTGCACGTCACGCATTCGCAGGAGGAAGCGATGGCGCTCGCGGATCTCGTCGTCGTGATGAGTCACGGTCATATCGAGCAGAGCGGCACGCCTTTCGACGTATTCAACCGGCCGCGCACGGAATTCGTCGCGCGCTTTCTGGGCGGTCATAACGTGCTCGCCTCGAGCGGGCGGCTCTTCACGGTGCGCGCGGATCATCTGCGCATCGCGCCGCAGGGCGTCGCGCCCGGCACGAGCGCGGGCAACAGCGGTCTTCTGCGCATCGGCGGGCTCGCGTGCACGGTGCGCGAAGCGGAGTATCAGGGCACGCATCTGCGCATGACGCTCGATCCGCTCGACGGCTCTCCCGAGCTCGTCTCGATGATCAGCGACGCCGACTACGACGCGCAACGCGCCGGCCCCGGCGCGCGCGTGACGGTGTGGTGGGACGAGCAGAACGCGCATCCGCTCGCCGCGTGAACTCAGGCATTCACAACTTTAAATTCGAGGAACGTCCATGAACGACGAACAAGCCAGCGCACGCGAAGCAGACACCAAGAACGCAGGCATTTCACGCCGCACGTTCATCAAGGGCGCGGTGGCGGCGGCGGGCATCGCCGGGTTTCCGTATGTGCACGCGCAGGAGAAGATCACATTGCGCTATCTCGGCACCGCGGTGAACCAGAGCGCGGAGATCGCGAAGAAGTTCAAGGAAGATACGGGCATAGAGATTCAATACATTCCCGTCACGACCGACGACGTGACCAAGCGCATCATCACGCAACCCAATTCGTTCGATATCGTCGACACCGAATACTTCTCGCTCAAGAAGCTGATTCCCGCCGGTACGCTCGCGGGCATGGATGCGAAGCGCATCAAGCTCGCCGACAAGATCACGCCCGTATTGACCAAGGGCGAGGTGAACGGCAAGAAGATCGGCGATCAGGGCACCGCGCCGAAGAAGGTGATGTTCCTCAAGGGCGCGCGCTCGACCGAGTTCAGCGCGACGCCCACCGAATGGATGACGCTCATCCCCACGACGTACAACGCGGACACGCTCGGCATCCGCCCGGATCTGATCTCGCGGCCCGTGACGACATGGGCCGACCTGCTCGACCCGCAGTTCAAGGGGAAGGCCGCGCTGCTCAACATTCCGGCCATCGGCATCATGGATGCGGCCATGGCGATCGAGGCGACGGGTCACGTCAAGTACGGCGACAAGGGCAACATGACGAAGGCGGAGATCGACCAGACCATCAAGGTGCTGATCGAAGCAAAGCGCGCGGGACAGTTCCGCGCGTTCTGGCGCGACTTCAACGAGAGCGTGAATCTGATGGCGTCGGGCGAAGTGGTGATCCAGTCGATGTGGTCGCCCGCCGTCACCAAGGTCCGCACGATGGGCATCGCGTGCAAGTTCCAGCCGCTCAAGGAAGGCTATCGCTCGTGGGCCTCGGGCTTCGGCTTTCCCCGTTCGCTGCAGGGCAAGAAACTCGATGCCGCGTATGAATTCGTCAACTGGTTCCAGGACGGCTGGGCGGGCGCGTATCTGATGCGCCAGGGTTACTACCCCGGCGTGACCGAAACGGCCAAGTCGCACATGCAGGCCTACGAGTGGGACTACTGGATGGAAGGCAAGCCCGCGGCGCAAGACATCAAGGCACCCGACGGCCAGTTGCTGGAGAAGGCCGGCACCGTGCGCGACGGCGGCTCGTACAGCCAGCGCATGGGCGCGATCGCCTGCTGGAACGCGGTGATGGACGAGAACATCTACATGGTCCAGAAATGGAACGAGTTCATCGCCGCATAAGGGAGCGCCGCTCACGATGGCTTCAGTCGAATATCTCGAGCAGGCGAAACAGACGCCGGTGCGTCACCGGCGCGTGAGCGCGTGGCTGCAGGCGACGCCCCTCACGCTGACCTTCCTGCTGTTCTTCATCGTGCCGCTTGTGATCACGCTGATCGTGAGCTTCTGGGACTTCAACGAATATCAGATCATCCCGGCCTTCACCCTGAAGAACTACGCGGCGATATTCGACGGCTGCGGTTCGTCCACGGACGTGTGCGTGACCTTCAAGACGTACTGGTCGACACTCAGGTTCTGCGCGATCGTGTGGGCGGTGACGCTCGTGCTCGGCTTCGCGCTCGCGTACTTCCTCGCCTTTCACGTGCGCACGACCGCGATGCAGACCGTGCTGTTCCTCGTCTGCACCATTCCGTTCTGGACCTCGAACGTGATCCGCATGATCTCGTGGATTCCGCTTCTCGGGCGCAACGGACTCGTAAATCAGGCACTGATGTCGGCGCATCTCGTCGACCGGCCGATCGAATGGCTGCTGTACTCGAACTTCTCGGTCGTGCTCGCGTTCGTGCATCTCTACACGTTCTTCATGATTGTGCCGATCTTCAACGCGATGATACGCATCGACCGTGCTCTGCTCGAAGCGGCGCGCGACGCCGGCGCGAGCGGCTGGCAGGTCATCCGCGAGGTGGTGCTGCCGCTATCGAAGACGGGCATCGTGATCGGCTCGATCTTCGTCGTCACGATCGTGATGGGCGACTTCCTCACCGTGGGCGTGATGGGCGGACAGCAGATCGCCTCGGTCGGCAAGATCATCCAGGTGCAGACCGGCTACCTGCAGTTCCCCGCCGCGGCGGCCAACGCGATCATCCTGCTTGCCGTCGTGCTGATGATCGTGTGGGCGCTCACGCGCGTCGTCGATATCAGAAAGGAGCTGTGACATGGCGGGTGCAATCGCGCATCGGGAACATCGGCCCGCGAGCTTCTACTGGCTCTCGCTCCTCTTCGGGCTATTCGTGCTGTTCCTGTACGGGCCGGTCATCACGATCTTCATTCTGTCCTTCCAGGGTCCTGAAGGCGGTCTCACCTTCCCGATGCGCGGCGTGTCGCTGCACTGGTTCGCGGCGTTGCGCGACGGCGTCGGAGATATCGACATCTGGGCCGCGTTCGGACGCTCCGTGAAGCTCGCGCTCGCAGTAACGGTGCTGACCGTGCTGTTCTCACTGAGCGCGGGCCTTGCGTTCAGGCGGCGCTTTCGCGGCGATACCGCGGTGTTCTATGTCTCCGTGGCGAGCCTCATCATGCCGTCGATCATCGTATCGCTCGGCATCGGCCTCACCTTTCGCCTGCTCGATACGCTCATCAAATATCTGGCGAACGAATGGGGCTTCCAGTCGTTCGCGGATGGCTGGGCCACGTCGATGGGTCTCTTCACCTCGGCGCTCGGTGCGCATCTCACGTGGACGCTGCCGTTCGGCCTGCTCGTGATGTTCGCCGTGTTCAACCGTTTCAATCCCGCATACGAGGAAGCGGCGCGCGATCTCGGCGCTTCGCCGTGGCAGTCGTTCAAACACGTGGTGCTGCCGATCATCGGGCCTTCCGTGATCGGTGTCGGCATGTTCGGCTTCACGCTGTCGTGGGATGAAATAGCGCGAACCTCGCAGGCGATAGGCGACCAGAACACGCTGCCGCTCGAATTGCAGGGCTTGACGACATCCGTGACGACGCCCGTCATCTACGCGCTCGGCACGGTGACGACGCTGATGTCGCTTGCGGTGATGGTCGGCGGCCTGTTGATCGTGAGATCGATTGCAAAGCGCCGAAAGCTCGTCAACTGAAGGGCCTACGTCAGTTCGAGCACCCGCTCTCCCGCCACAAACGCGCTTCGGCCCGAACGCCTTCTGCGCGGCGAGCACGCCGTCGAGTCCGAATCCATCCAGCCCTTGTCCGTCTTCGAGCCGGGAATGAGCACGCCGACACGCATCGCGCCATCGGCGACGTACGCATCGGAGAGAAGGTTGCAAGCTCAACCTTGCAGCTCGCGATACTGCTCGCCCGCTCGAATATCTGCGCAAGACCAGCCGAGCGTCAGGGATTGTTTTTACTTTTCGTCACTAGGCGATTCTATGCATATAAGCCGGCAGGTCTGGATCGGGCAGCACAGCAAGCACTTTCAATCGCTGCCGCGTGCGTGTTTCGCCGTTCCTGAGGTGCGCCGCAAGCGCTTCGGACGCTGCGTCGAACTTTCCTTGCAACAACAGTTCAATGACCGTCCGGTGCTCGGTTAGCGTGCCCATTTCGGGATGCAAGCGGAACGCGTCATAGAAGGCGTGATTGACGATCAACGGCATGTGCGCATGGCTGATCGTCGCGAGCAGTTTGCGGTTCGATGCGCCCGCGAGAAACGTGTCGTGCAGCGTGGTTTCGAGGTGATGCAGCGCCGCGGCATGAACAGAGTCCGGATCGTCGATGGCGCGTTCGATATCGCGCAACGCCGCTTCGAGCTTCTCGCGCGGCAGCGTCGGACCGCTGGCGCGCAACGCGGCCGGTTCGAGCAGCACACGCAGTTCGTAATCCTGCCGCACGGCGCGCGCGGTGAGCGGTCCGCACAGCCAGTGCGAATACGCTGACTTTTCGACGAGTCCCCGATCGCGCAGACGGTTGAGCACTTCGCGCACAGTGCCGCGGCTCACGCCGAACGCTTCGGCCGCATGGCTCTCGTCGATGCGGAAATGCCCGAACACGATGCCCAACGAGATGGCGGCTTCGAGCGAGTCGTAGATGCGCTCGGCGTTGGTCGGAATATCGAGCGGCTCGGGCGGACGGTCGAAGCCCAGCGTTTCTTCGGAGATGGGCGCACGCAGCGGTTCCGGCGCGCTGCCGTCCGCACGCGCGACGAGATAGCCGCGCCCTTCGAAGGTGATGAGCAAGCCGCCCGCGTGCAGCATCTCGAACGCCTTTCGCACCGGCACGCGGCTCGTGCCGAAAATTCGTGCGACCGGCCCTTCCAGCAGCACGAGTCCCGGCGCGATATTGCCAAGTGCAATCGCCGATTTCAGTTGATCGTGAATCACGCGGTAACGAAGACGGCTGTCGGCTTCGGGCGAGACATCGGTCGAGCCGATGTCGGGCAGCCGGCGCGTTGCCGCGTCGGGTCGTGAAGATCGGGTGGCGCCTGCGCGTCTTGTCATCGTCGAACGAACTTCGCCTTCAGGACCGCATGAATTCGGTCCAGCGGCGCACGAGGTAGTTGTGCTCATCCATCACCGAATCCCAGACCGCGATTCGGCTCATGCGCGCGAGGTAGCTGCCGCCGTCCCGCATCTGACCCACGGGCACCAGATGCTTGCTGGTGGGGCCGGGAAGGTCGGCGCTCGCGCGGGCACCATCGTACCAGTAGGACCATTCGGCGGCGTCCATGTGCGCGCGCGAGCGTTCCGGATTGGAGATGTAGAAGCCCTGCCGCGCCACCGTCGCGCCTGCCCAACCTTCCTGCCACCAGTTCAGATAATCGTACGCGGCATCCAGCACACGGCCATGCGCGAGCCGCGATATGCCGATACCCCCAAACCACGCGCGATAACCCTCGCGCGGCCGAGCCAGCCGGAACTTCAAGCCCGCGCGCTCCAGTTCGATGGTCGCCGGCGACCAGATGCTTTGGATCGCCACCTTGTTCGCGATCATCAGTTGCGCGGCTTCGGCGAAACTCGACCAGAAGCCCGCGAAGTGCCCTCGCCGCTTGTAGTCTTTGAGAATGGCGATCAGCCCGTCGATTTCCTCGATATCCAGATTGCCGATGTCGTCGAAGCGCATGAGCCCGCTCGCTTCGACAGCCAGCGCCGCATCGATCGCGCCGATGGCGGCATCCGCCTGCAATGCGACGCGTCCTGACAACTCTGGCGCGAGTAACCACGCCCAGCTCTCGTCCGTTTCGGTGAGGGAGGCAGGCATGGCGTCTTCGAGATAAACGAAGCTGTCCGCGTTGTGCGTGAGGGGCAGCATGCTGATGCGCTCGCTCGCCTCGCGTCCGAGCGATCCGTCCGGCTGCACGTACAGCCGGTCGGCGGGCGCGCAGCCGGCGTTCGTGGCTTGATGTGCGGGATCCATCTGCCCCGTGCGCGGCAGGGCGTTGACTTCATTCCAGCGCCGGATGCGCGCCAGTTCGATGGGTTGCAGCGCGTGCGTCGGCCACACGCAGTCGAGGCTGTGGAACCACTGGTCGTAAAGCTCGTAGCGGTCGGGATGCATCGCGCCGTCGCGCTGTACCGCGCCGCCATCCTGCACGATAAAACGCAGCCGGATGCCGAGATCCTGCTCCGCGCGTTTGCGGATGTGCTCCTGCAGCGTCACGGTCGTGCCGAGCACCCGCAACTCGACTTTGGACGGATGCACGGCAGGCGCGGACGGACTTGGACGGACGGGTTTCAATCGACGGTTTCGGCTGTTCGGAGATGCCGGCACAGACGCCGGTAGGAATCGGCCACGGTCTCGCGCGTGAGACCCTGCGCGATGAAAACGAGCCGCGAACGACGCGCGCCTTCATCGGGCCACGCATCGAGATGCAAAACGGGGTGCACGAGATGATGCACGGCATGCACGACGACCGGTTGTGCCACACCGGTCAAGGCGAGTATGCCCTTGACGCGCAGAATGTTATCACCGTGGCGGTTGAGCAGCAGCGTGAGCCAGAGCGTGAACACGGGCCAGTCGAGCGGTGCATCGAACTCGATGCAGAAAGCGTTGAGCGCCTCCAGGCCTTCGCGGTGCCCGGGCATTGCGTTCAGTCGCGCGAGCGGGTTTTCGACCTCGCCGCGCGCGTCGTGCTCGCGCATGCCGGCGCGCCGCACGAAATCGGCGAAGTCGTGCGCGTTCGCCGCTTCGTCCAGGACGATCGATGCATCGGCGTCGTTCGTTCGCCATGCGATCCGCGCTGCCGGATTCAGTTGCGCAAGAGTCTTTTCGAGCACGCAAGCATCGCCCGCGAGATCCGCCTTGCTGATGACGATACGATCCGCCGCCGTGACCTGTGCGAGCCATTCCGGATGCCGCATGCGTTGCTGCCCCGCGTTCACGGCATCGACGACCGTGACGATCGCGGCAATCGAATAATGGCTCGACACGATACGGTCGCCCAGAAGCGTCGCGACGATCGGCGCGGGCGTCGCCAATCCCGTCGTTTCCAGTACGACGCGCGAGAACGGCGGCACTTCACCACGCGCGCGGCGCGAGAACAGCGCGGCGAGCGCATCCTTCAGTTCGCCGCGAATGGCGCAACAGACGCAGCCGTTGTCCAGTAATACGGTCTGCGCATCCACTTCGCCGATCAGCAGATGGTCCAGCCCGACCTCGCCGAATTCGTTGACGAGCACGGCGGTGTCGCGCGCGGCCTCGCCCTTCAGGACATCGGCGAGCAAGGTTGATTTACCGCTGCCCAGAAAGCCCGTCACGATGGTCACCGGAATCACGTCGTAGGCGAGGCTCATGCGTGCGCCTCCTCAGCGTCCTCAGCGTCGTCATCGTCGTCATCGTCGTCATCGAACAGGGTCAAAGGATCGAGCGGACGCCCGAGCATGCCTTCCGCCGCCTTCCACACCTGCATGAAGTCCTCGACGATGACCTGCGCGCCCGTCGGCGACGACAGCACGAACGACTGTCCGTGAAAATCCACGAGCTTCAGCCGGAAGCCTTCCAGCACACGGTTCGCATGCGCGACCTGCACGTACCGCTGCTGCCGCGCGCTCGCGCCTTCGCCCGCCGCCACCGTGTTCGACCAGTGGCGCCCGCCGCCGAGCAAACCGCACATACCGCACATTTCGCTGACTCCTTTCTTCAGGGCATGACATCGCCGGAATTGGGGCCGAGTGTCTGGCCGACGAACAGGTTGCCGCCGGGATCGGACGCGAGCAGCACGGCCGTCGGCGCGACTTCCTCCGCGCGGCCGAAGCGCCGCAACGGCAATTCCTTCGATTTCGCTTCCTTCCACGCTGCGCTGATGCCATCCACGAGCGGCGTCTCGATAGGACCCGGCGCAATCGCGTTCACGAGCACATTGTCGGGCGCGGCTTCGAGCGCGAGCGACTTGGTGAAGCCGATCACGCCCGCCTTCGCCGCCGAATAATGCGTGAGTTCCGCGCCGCCCTTGATGCCGAGCTGCGACGCCACGTTGATGATGCGCCCCCAGCGTTGCGCCGTCATCGACGGCAACGCGCGCCGCGAGCACAGGAACACGCTGCGCAGATCGACGCGCAGCATGTCGTCCCACATCCGCGTGGTGAGGTCGGTGCAGCGCGCCTGCGTCAGCATGCCCGCGTTGTTGACGAGAATGTCGATGCCGCCATACGCCGCAATGCAACGATCGACGATGCCGTGCGCGCCCGCTTCATCGCCCACATCGGCGATGACGGTGTCTACCTGCGCGCCGCTCGCGCGGCACAGGTCGGCGTGCGCGGCGAGACGCGCTTCGTTGAGGTCCGCGAGCACGAGGCGCGCGCCCGACTGCGCGTACGCCAGCGCAATCGCCGCGCCGATGCCGCTTGCCGCGCCGGTGACGACGGCGCGGCGGCGATCGAGTGAAAATGCCGATGCCATATCGTTGAGCGTCCTGTATGCGATGAATCAGCCTGGCCAGCGCACGGTCAGCCCGCCGTCCGCGATGATCGACTGGCCCGTGATGTACGACGCCTCCTCGCTCGTGAGATAGCGAATCAGCGAAGCGATTTCCTGCGGCCTGCCCACGCGCCCGAGCGGAATGCCCTTCGCGGCTTCGCGCAATCCGTCGGGTCCGAGCGAGTTCACGGCATCGAGCGATTGCGGCGTTTCGATGAGCCCCGGGATCACCGCGTTGCAACGGATGTTGCGGGGCGCAAGTTCCATCGCGATCGCGCGGCACAGGCCGGGCACGCCGGCCTTCGCCGCCGAATAGTGCGTGTGGTTCTCCCATCCGTACACGCCGCCCGCGATCGACGACACCGCCACCATCGCGCCGCCGTCCGGCATGTGACGCGCCGCCGCGCGGAAAGTGCGCATCACGCCGGACAGATCGACATCGAGCATCTGATGCCATTGCGCGTCACTCATCTCCGTCAGCGGCGACGCGCGCAGCAGCCCCGCATTCGCCACCGCGTAATCGATGCGCCCGAAGCGCTCCATCGCCGCGTTCGCGAAGGCTTCGACCTGCCCGGCCTGCGTGACGTCGACCGCATGCATCAGGCACTCGCCTCGCGCTTGCTCGACGGCATGCGCGGTGGCCTGCGGATCGTGCGGATCGCCGGGGAAATAACCGCCCGCGACCGCCACGCCGATCTGCGCGTACGCCACCGCCAGCGCCTGCCCGATACCGCTCGCCGCACCCGTAATCAAAGCTACTCTCACAGCATTCCTCCAGTCGGATTATTTGTTTTCGGCGGGATCGACGTGCCGCGCGAACAGGATCAGCACGCCGGACAGGAAACACGGCACCGCGCCGAACCAGAGCGCCGCGTGCAGCCAGTCGCCGCCGTGGCTGAGCATGTAGGTGACGCCGACGCCCGCGAGGATCGCGCCGATGGGGCCCATCGCGTGGACGATCGAACTGCCGGTGCCGCGAATGGCCGTGTGATAGCTCTCGCCGATGAAAAACAGCGCCGCCGAATACGGTCCGATCAGGAAGAACAGCCCGAGGCTGTATAGGGCGACCACGACGCCCGCGCTGCTCGGCCCGAACAGCATGCCCGCGAAAGCGAGCCCCCCGCACATCCAGCCGATGGCGAGCGTGTTGCGCCGCCCGATCTTGTCGCCGATGAAACCGTGGCTCAGATAGCCGCAATAGCCGATCACGTTCGACAGCACGAGAATCAGGAGCGAGTTTTCGAACGACACGTTATGTACCTGCGTGAGCACCGTGGTGCCGAGCACGCTGAACACCTGAATGGCCGACCAGTTCAGCAGAATGCCGCCGCCGAGCACGAGCGTCGCACGCAGCGCGCTGCCTCGGAACGCTTCGGCGAGACCGGCGCGGGCGTGCTCTTCGTAATCGACGGAATGGGTGCTCGCGAGCGAGCGCGCTTCGCCGTCCTGCCCTGCTTCGCGCAACTGCTTGATGCGCTTGTGCAGCAGGAATTGCGGGCTTTCCTTGAGCCGCCGTGTCATGAAGAAAATGACGATGGCCGGAAACGTCGCGAAGATGAAGCAGCCCTGCCAGCCGATGCGTGGCAACAGCAGCGCCGTCAGGCCCGAGGCGATCAGCGCGCCGATCGGCCAGCCGCCTTGCACGAGGCTATATATGAAGCCCTTGTTGCGATTGAGCTTCGGATCGTTCGCGGCCGAATACAGTTCGTTGAGATATGTCGCGTTGACGGTTTCCTCGGCGTAACCGAGACCCGACAGCGAGCGGATCAGCACCAGCGGCACCTGTCCCATCGCGCCGCCGACGACGGTCAGGCCCGAACATACCGCCGCCCCCGCGACCGTCCACAGGAGTCCCGCCTTGCGGCCCAGCCTGTCGAGTAACGGCCCGATGGCGAACGCGATCACCGCCGTGCCGATGGCGACCAGCGTGGCGATCTCCGCCTGCGCCGCCGCGTCCCAGTTGTAGTGCTTGCCGATTTCCGGCAACAGCGTGCCGAACAGAATGAAGTCGTAGACCGCAAAAACCCAGGCGAAGAACGCGACGACCGTCGCCCGCTTCACATCGGACGGCAGGATCTGTTCGAGCCTGAAGCCCGAAGCAGATAACGGATTCTCTTTCATCGTGTTGCTCCTCTGGAGCTCGGGAGTGGACATGGTCGGGACTCGTGTCGGTCGGTTTGGGGGCGAGGTCAGGACTGGCGGGGATGACGCCGCAGGAAGTCATCGGCGATTTCGTCGCAGGTGCAAAAGCGCACGCCCGCGTGCTTGCGCAAGTGCGCGATCAGGCGTTCGAGCATCAGCAGCACCTGCGGCCGGCCGGAGACGTCGGGATGGATCGTGATAGGGAACACCGCGTAATCGTGTTCGCGGTATACCCAGTCGAACTGGTCGCGCCACATTTCCTCGATATGACGCGGATTGACGAAGCCGTGGCTATTGGGCGCTTTCTTGATGAACATCATCGGCGGCAGGTCGTCGAGATACCAATTGGCGGGAATTTCGACGAGATCGGTTTCGCGGCCGCGTTGCAGCGGCTTCATCCATGTGTCGGGATGCTTGCTGTAGTCGATCTTCGTCCACGAATCGCCGACGCGCACGTAGTACGGGTGAAAGTCGTTGTGCATCAAACTGTGGTCGTACTTGATGCCTTTCTTCACCAGCAATTCGTTGGTCACGTTGCTGAACTCCCACCAGGGCGCGACATAGCCGGTGGGCCGCTTCCCGCTCAGCTTCGTCACCAGTTCGATGCTGCGGTCGAGCACCGCTTCTTCCTGCTCGGGCGTCATCGCAATCGGGTTTTCGTGGCTGTAGCCGTGGATGCCGATTTCATGTCCCGCGTCGGCAACCGCCTTCATCTGCTCGGGAAAAGTTTCGATCGAATGTCCGGGAATGAACCACGTCGTCCTGATCTTTTCGCGTTCGAAGAGCTTCAAGAGACGCAGCGAACCGACTTCGCCCGCGAACAGGCCGCGCGAGATGTCGTCGGGCGAATCCTCGCCGCCGTATGAGCCGAGCCAGCCCGCCACCGCATCCACGTCGATGCCGAATGCGACCAGAATTTCCTTAGCCATCTTGATGTTCTCCTTTGAGCGATTGAGCGATTCAGTTCAGGCCGACCGTCTGCTCGACGGCCAGCGCGAGCGCGATGAGCGCATCGTCGTCGTTTTGTGCGCGCATGAGTTGCACGCTGGTGGGAAGGCCCGTCGCGTCGACGCCCGTGGGCATCGCGAAGGCGGGTGTATCGAGGAAGCTGCCGGGCATCGTCATCGACAGCGTCTCGAGGTTCACGCGGGCGAAGCGTTCCGGATCGGCTTCAAGGGACGCGCATTCCGGCGCAACGTGCGGCAGCGTCGGAAGGAGCAGCGTCGCGCCCGCGAGTTCGTCGCCGAACCGGGCGATGAGACGCTCCCGGTCCGCGAGCAACTCGCCGAGACGCGATGAAGGCACACCGCGGCTTAGTTCCAGTCGCGTGCGCACGCGCTGGTCGATGCGCTCGGCATCGGCGGAATCCAGCACGCCGCGGTACGTCTCGAAGGCTTCGAGCGATCCGAACCAGCCGCGCTCGCCAATGAGATCGCAGGCGGCGTCGAAGGCGACGACCGGCGCCTCGTCCATGCGCGCGCCGGCTTTAGCCAGTCGAGCCAGGAAGCGCATGAAGTTGCCCGCGACTGCGTCGGTCACCGCGAAACGCGCCTGCCATCCGGTCGGCACGACGAAGCGCTGGCCACGCAGGTCGCGCAACGCGCCAACGGCTTCGCGGCCACGTACGACGGCGTCGAAGGCGGCGCAGTCGGCGGCTGTACGGGCGAGCGGGCCGATGGTGTCGGCGGACCGTGACAGGCCGGTCATGCCCTGCTGCGCATAGCGCGCCCGGCTCGCGCGGTAGCCGACGACGCCGTTCAGCGCGGCGGGCACGCGGATGGAGCCGGCGGTATCGGTGCCGACGGCGATCGGCACGACGCCCATCGCTACCGCGATCGCCGAGCCCGACGACGAGCCGCCCGGCGCGCGATGCCCGCCACCCTCGACGGTTGCGTCGAAGGCGGGATTGAAAGGCGTGCCGAAGTGCGGGTTCAGCCCAAGGCCCGAGTACGCGAATTCACTGAGGTTCGTCTTGCCGATGCCGACCAGTCCCGCGCGCACGCTCGCCGCGACCAGTGGCGCATCTACGGTTGCCGGAGCGCGGGCGCGGAACAGCGCCGACCCCGCCGTCGTGACGCTGCCCGCGATATCGAACAGGTCCTTCCAGGCGATCGGCACGCCGTCGAGCGCGCTCGCGGGGCATCCGTCGCGCCAGCGCGCGGCTGCGGCGCGGGCTTCATCGAGTGCGCGGGCTTCGTCGATGGAGACGAAGGCGCTGTTTGCGTCGCGCGCGGCGGCGAGCGATTGGCGCACGACCTCTTCGACATTTGCGCTTCCGTCCGCATACGCGGCGGCGAGCGTTACGGCGGACGCTGTTTGGGCAGGCTGAGTCGGCAATCGAAGCTCCTCGACCAAAATGTATTTCGTCAACAACATCCGTTTACGATGCAAACGCCAAAAAAAAACGGCAACCGAGGGATTACCCTTAGTTGCCGCTGGCGCCCTGCGTCGCGGATCGGTAGGGCTTCCCAGGCCGATCGGGCGGCGATCCGTCCATGCGCGAAGATATATTCGGTGGTTAGAACGGGCGCGATTTGGGCAAGGTTCCTCACGGGCCGGGCCAGGCGCCTGCAAAGAGAGTCAAATCGAAAGGAAACCTTAAGGAGACGGCAACGTGGTTTGGCGGCAAGAGCGAACTGCTCTCTCTCTCATTAAGCGACATTGCCCCGACGAGGTAATGCCCGCCTCCAGCGACCATCGCACGCTGCGCAAGAACAGCATCGTTTATCGGCCTGACGAATCGAGCGAGCATGTCTATCTGCTCAAGAGCGGCAGCGTCAGGCTTTACCGTTCGACCGAGGACGGACAGGATGCCGAAGGAGTTCGACGAAGACATCGAGCCGAAGCGGATCGACGCCATCGTGCATTTCGCGGCCATTGCGCGCCTTCTCGTCACGACGGACAACGAGGTGTTCCGCATTGCCGTGATGGGCACGTACAACATATTCGATGCGGCATCGAAGTACGGCATCCGCAAGGTGATCGTCGCCTCCAGCGAGACGACGTATGGCGCAGTGTTCGCGCGGACAGCTATGCCACATCGAAGTCATCAACGAAGTCACGGCGAAGGCGTTTCATGTGCGCACGGGAGCGGACATTTACTGCCTTCGCATTGGCCACGTGCCTGTCCGCGAGCCGAGAAGATCTCTTCGCACTCAGTCTGTGCCCGCCACTATGCAAATGCCTGGCGCGTCGTATTAACAAACCAATCCGACGCATCTTTTATGGCGCTCCAAGCCATCGCGAAGCGTTTCCATAGCAGCGCTTCTCATCCGCCGCTGCGGCCGGGTTTGTCGTCACCGATCCATTGATCAATTCAGGATCAAAGCTGCCCCCGGCCCGTGCCGCGGCAGCACACGCGTCGGAAGCATTCACGCAACTTTGAGCAAGACTCGAGGCGCCCTGTGCTGACCGCGAAGTGCGAATCGCCCGATGGCTTGTCACACACGAGACATATCGACCGCGATATGGCTCGCGCAATTTCCCTTGCTACCAATCCGAAGCCGATATTTAATAGCGATGGATTCCTCACGTCTTTTTCAAGGTGCTCGTCGCATCGGGTGCGCGCCACGCTCGACGCACGCTATTGCTCTAGCGACACCTCATTCAATGCTAACTCCCGGCGCCTATATTTCGTTGCATCCGAAGCACGAACGAAGGGAGCAACAGCGTGGACAACCCATTCGACGACGATCAGGGCACGTTCCGTGTCCTGATCAACGAATCGCAGCAGCGCTCGCTCTGGCCCGCTCATCTCGACGTTCCGGACGGCTGGACAGTGGAGTATCCAGACAGTTCGCGCAGGCAATGCCTGGACTACATCGAACAGAACTGGACTGCACGGTCCTGATGATTCTCGATCTGGGAGTGGGAAATGGCCAAGCACATTGTGAAAGTGATCGACCTTGTTCCGGGACGCAGCGTACAGCTTCCGTCCATCGATAATGAAACGCTCGGCCGCGGGCAATTCTGGAGCGACTATGTCTGTGCTCAGAAACCCGTTGTCATCAGGCGGGCTGTGCGCAACTGGCCCGCTCTTCAGAAATGGAATGCACCGGGTTATCTGGAAGCATTGACGGATAGCGAAGTCGGCGTCTCCGATGCGTTCAACGCCTCGCCCACCGGCCTCTGGTATGCAAATCTCCCGAAGCTGAAACTCGGTCAGGCCATCACGCGTCTGCGCAATGCAGGGCCGGACGAGACACATGCGATTCGCGCGTTGCCTATTCCGGCGGAATGGAAGCCCGATCTCGGCCATTACGATTTTCTCGAAGCAGAGCGCGATCGACCGCCGCGCGCCTACGCGCAAGACCGGCTCTTCATCTATCGGAATGCTTCAACCGAATGGCATTACCATACGACCGACGAGACGCTGACCACGCAACTCATCGGGACCAAGCGCATTTCCATGTTCAAGCTGTCCAGCGAAGACTGGCAGGCGTATGCCGTGCCGATCAAGTCCAATCTTCATCACATGGATGACAGCGCGCGCTTTTTTCCCGCGGATGGTGCACTGACGAAGTTCGAAGCGACGCTTGCGTCCGGCGACGTTCTCTATATTCCGCCGTTCTGGTGGCATGGCGTCGATCCCGCCGATAGCGATTTCGGCATCACACTCGCTCATTGTTTCAGAACGCCGCTCAATCGCATCGGTTCATTGAGCGATCCCGCCGTGAAAGACGTCATCCACGCGCAGCAAAGCGCGATGCTCGCGTTCCGCATGAGAGCGTTCGTCGCCCTCGGTTCGCTATCCCGACTCGTGACTTCGTGAGTTTCATATCCGCACCCGCGGACGATCGAGGCGCATTTTCGTCCCTCCTCGCCGCCGGATCAGTCTGACGAACACGCAGGGATCTGTGCCAGGTGGACCCGCGCGCGAACGCGCGTGCGCTTCTTCCACCGCGTTCTGGTGACCCTGTCCTTGACCATCGCTTTCCAGAGCACGCGCGTGCTCTCAACTACGGATCGACGCCATGCACGGTTTTCCCATCACGCCTGCTCAATCGGGCATCTTCTTTCGGCAGCAATTCGATTTGCACGATCCGCGCTTCAATCTGGCGCAACTCACGGAGATCATCGGGCCGCTCGATGTCGATGTGCTTCAGGCTGCGCTGCGGCAAACCGTCGACGAAGCCGAAGGCATGCGCGTGCGCCTGCTCGTCACCGACGGCTTGCCGCGTCAGATCGTGCCCGATGAGCCGTTGCACTTCACGCTGCGCGTCGTCGATGTAAGCGACGCACCCGATCCGCTGGAAGCGATCGATCGCGATGTGCAGACCGCGCTCGCCACGGCATTCGATCTCGGTCATTGGCCGCTATTCGATGCGCAGCTTTTTCAGGCGAGCCCCACGCGCTTTTTCTTCTTTCAGCGGATTCACCATGTCGCGTTCGATGGATTTTCGTTCCTGCTTTTCACGCAGCGGCTCGCAGCCGTCTATTCGGCACTGATCGAAGGACACGATCCCGCGCCGTCCGGCTGGGCGCCCCTTGCCAATCTGCTCGACAACGACGCAGCGTATCGCGCATCCGGCGCCTTCGAAAGCGATCGGCAGTTCTGGCAGGAATACATGGAGGATTGCCCCGAGCCTGTGATCCTCTCGGCGTGCATGGCGCCCGAGCCGATGCCTGCCCACGCGTATTCGCAGGCGAGCGCGCAAATCCGTCTATCGCCCGACACGACCGCGCGCATGCGCGAGATGGCCGCACGCAACGGCACCACCTGGCCGCAAATCATGACGGCGGTGATGGCCGCCTACGTCGCACGTCTGAGCGGCCAGCCCGAAGTGGTGCTTGGCTTGCCCGTCACCGCACGCGTCGGGCGTCTGGCGAGAAGCGTGCCGGGCATGTTGTCGAATGCGCTGCCGTTGCGCGCGATCGTCGACGAACGCACGACCATCGTCGATCTTCTCGATGCCGTGTCACGGCAGAGCCGCCGGGTGCTGCGTCATCAACGCTATCGCGTGAAAGATATCCGGCGCGATGTGGGCCGCATCGAAGCCGACAGGCCGCTTTTCGGTCCCACCGTGAACATCATGCCGGAGTACAGCCGCGCGCTGAACTTCGCGGGCTGCCTCATCGGCTCGAATCGCTCGTTCTATGGCACGCCCGATGATCTCGCGCTGATCGTGCATGACCAGGGCGATGAACTCGGCATCGAATTGATGTTCGATGGCAATCCGTTGCTCTATACGCCCGAGTCCGTGGATGCGCACGCGCGCCGCTTCACGCGTCTCCTCGAACAAGTGCTCGATCAGCCCGATGCGCCGCTGCATACGCTTCAGCTTGTGCTGCCAGAAAGACAGGCGCTGCTCGAACGCTGGAACGACACAGCCGCGCCGTATCCCGAGCATGAGTGTATTCATCGGCTTCTGGAGCAGCAGGCCCGGTTCACGCCCGACGCCGTCGCACTCGTCTGCGATGGCGCATCGCTCACGTTTGCGCAGCTCAATGCGCGTGCGAACCGGCTCGCGCATCGGCTGATCGCGCTCGGCGTGCGTCCCGAAGATCGCGTCGCGTTGTGTATGGAGCGCGGCATCGGCGCAATTGTCGCGTTGTTCGGCATACTCAAGTCGGGCGGCGCGTACATTCCGCTCGATCCGGCTTATCCGGGGGAGCGCCTGAGTTACATACTCGGCGATGCCTCGCCCCTGTTGCTGGTCGCCGATGCGGCGGGCCGTCACGCGCTCGGTGATATCGGTGCGCTTGCGGTGCTCGATCCCGATGCATCGCTCGACGATGCGCTGCCGCAAACCGATCCGCATGTGCCCGGCCTCGCCTCGCATCATCTCGCGTATGCGATCTACACGTCCGGGTCGAC
This sequence comes from Caballeronia sp. INML2, assembly GCF_023631365.1. NCBI lineage: Bacteria > Pseudomonadati > Pseudomonadota > Betaproteobacteria > Burkholderiales > Burkholderiaceae > Caballeronia > Caballeronia sp. INML2. The sequence continues at coordinate 43,110 of NZ_JALQDH010000063.1, forward strand.
CGGCAAGCCCAAGGGCGTCATGGTCGAGCATCGGCATGTGATGAATCTGCATCATGCGTTGCAATCGACAGTGTTCGCGCATTGCACGCCGCATGCTGGCGTTACGCTGAACGCGAGCATCGCCTTCGATGCGTCCGTGCAGAACCTTACCGCGTTGCTGTCCGGACATCGACTCGTCGTCGTTCCCGCCGATGTGCGCACCGACGCGATGGCGCTCGTCGATTTTCTCGATACATCTGATATCGACGTTTTCGACTGCACGCCGACGCAACTCGAATCGCTGTTCTCCGCTGGTCTGCTCGAACGACGGCAAACGCCACTGACCGTGCTCGTCGGCGGCGAACCACTCACCCCGCAGACGTGGAGCCGTCTCGCGCGTGCACAAGGCATACGCGCGTTCAACGTCTATGGTCCGACCGAGTGCACGGTGGATGCGACCTTCGCGGAGATCACGCACGAACAGGCGCAACCGGTCATCGGCAAGCCGCTCGCCAACACGCGCACCTATGTGCTCGACGCGCGGCGTCGCGTGGTGCCGCCCGGCGCCGTGGGCGAACTGTATATCGGCGGCGCGGGTGTTGCGCGCGGCTATCTGAATCGTCCTGAGCTCACGGCCGAGCGCTTTCTCGACGATCCCTTCGTGCCGGGCGCGCGCATGTACCGCACCGGCGATCTCGCCCGATTTCATCTCGACGGCAACATAGAATTCCTCGGACGCAACGATCTGCAGATCAAGATTCGCGGCTTTCGCATCGAGCCCGGTGAGATCGAGACGCAGATCGCGAGTCATCCGGCGGTGCGCGATGCCGTGGTGATTGCGCGTTCGCGCACGCCCGGCTCGCAGGATCAGCAACTCATCGCCTACGTCACCGCGCGCGATGAATTCGGCATCGATGCAAGCGGCTTGCGCGAGCATCTGAGTTCGCGTCTTCCCGACTACATGACGCCCGCCGCGTTCGTCACGCTCGATGCGCTGCCGCTTACGCCGAGCGGCAAGCTCGATCGCCGCGCGTTGCCCGATCCGCAAGCCGACGCCTTCGCGCTGCGTCCCTTCGAAGCACCGCAAGGTCGCACCGAAAGCGCGCTCGCCGATCTGTGGGCTGAGCTGCTGGGCATCGAACGTGTCGGCCGGCATGACAATTTTTTCGCGCTCGGCGGCCACTCGCTGCTCGCGGTGACGCTCATCGAGCGCTTGCGGCGCATCGGGCTGCAAGCGAGCGTGCGCGATCTCTTCGCGACGCCCGTGCTCAGCGCATTCGCCGATGCCATCGATTACGCCGCGCCGAAGTCCGACATCGTCGTGCCGCCCAATGCCATCACGGCCGCGAACAGCGCCATCACGCCGGACATGCTGCCGCTCATCGCGCTGACGCAGGCGGATATCGATCGCATCGTCGATCAGGTGCCTGGCGGGATCTCCAACATTCAGGATATCTATGCGCTCGCGCCGCTGCAGGAAGGCATCCTGTTTCATCACATGCTCACGACCGAAGGTGATCCGTATCTGCAAACGGCTCGCCTCGCGTTCGACAGCCGCGCCCGTCTCGATGCATGGGTCGATGCGTTGCAACAGGTCGTCGCGCGGCATGACATTCTGCGCACCGCGTTCGTTCACGAAGGCGTGACGACGGCAGCGCAGGTCGTCCTGCGTCACGCGCCCGTGACGATCGTTGAGGTCGACGATCTGACGCATCGTTTCGATGCGCGCACGCAGCGCCTCGATCTCGCTCGTGCGCCCTTGATGCAGATCGCGATCGCACGCGAGGCGTGCGGTGATCGCTGGCTGATGCAATTGAACTGGCATCATCTGATCGGCGATCATGCGACGCTCGAAGTCATGCATGCGGAAATCGGCGCGATTCTCGATGGCCGCGCGCACGCGTTGGGCGCGGCGCAACCATTCCGCGACCTCGTCGCGCAGGCCCGGCTCGGTGCGAACCGTGAAGCGCAGGAAGCCTTTTTCCGCGACACGCTCGCCGATGTCAGCGAGCCCACGTTGCCGTTCGGCTTGACCGATGTGCATCACGACGGCTCGGCCGTCGCCGAAGCGCACATCACGCTGCCCGCAGAGCTAGATGCACGTCTGCGCGCGCAGGCCCGGCATATCGGCGTGAGTCTCGCGAGTCTCTGTCATCTCGCGTGGGCGCGCGTGTTGAGCGCGGGGAGCGCGCTCGATTCCGATGGGCGCGTCGTATTTGGCACCGTGTTGCTCGGACGCATGCAGGCGGGCGTCGATCAGGCGCTCGGGCTCGTGATCAACACCTTGCCGGTTCGCCTCGACATCGACGACGCTTCCGTCGCGGACAGCGCGCGTCTTGCGCATGACCGTCTTGCCGCGCTGCTGCAGTATCAGCATGCCCCGCTCGCGCTCGCTCAACGGTGCAGCGGCGTTGCCGCGCCCGCGCCGCTCTTCAATGCGCTGCTCAACTATCGTCATAATCGCGCATCCGACGAACGGCACACCGCCTTCGATGGAATCGAACTGCTCGGCGCCGAAGAGCGCACGAATTATCCGCTGACGCTGTGCGTCGACGACAACGGCGATAGTCTCGGCCTCATCGCGCAGACCGTCGCGCCGCTGTCGCCCGAACAGCTCTGCGGATATATGGCACAGGCGTTGTCGAGCCTTGCGCAGGCACTCGAAGAGGCGCCGCAAACGCCGGTGAACCAGCTCGATGTCGTGCCGCCCGAGACGCACGACTTGCTGGTGAAGACATGGAACGATACGGCTTCGTATCCATCGGACATGTGCATTCATCAGCTCTTCGAGCAGCAGGCGAGGCGCGTGCCCGACGCGGTCGCGCTCGTCTTCGAAGATCAATCCATGACCTATGCGCAACTCAACGCGCGGGCGAACCGGCTCGCGCATCGTCTGATCGCGTTGGGCGTGGGGCCGGAAGATCGCGTCGCGTTATGCGTTGAGCGTGGCATCGGCATGATGGTCGCATTGCTCGCGATCCTCAAGTCGGGTGGCGCTTATGTGCCGCTCGATCCCGCTTATTCGGGCGAGCGCTTGAGCCACATTCTCATCGACTCGACACCGCGCCTGTTGCTCGCCGATGCCGCCGGCCGCGCGGCGCTCGGCGATACGGGCACGCTCACCGTGATCGATCCCGATGCATCGCTCGACGACGAAATCGGGCAAGACGATCCACTTACAGCCGTCGCTCCGTCGCATCTCGCTTACGTGATCTACACGTCCGGTTCGACCGGCAAGCCCAAGGGCGTGATGATCGAGCATGCGCAGATCGTTCGTCTCTTCGATGCGACGCACGACTGGTTCGGTTTCGATGAACGCGATGTTTGGTGTCTGTTCCACTCGTTCGCCTTCGATTTCTCGGTCTGGGAAATGTGGGGCGCGCTGCGTTATGGCGGCAAGCTCGTGATCGTGCCGCAACAGGTTGCGCGTTTCACGCCCGACTTTATTCGACTCCTTCAGCAGGAACGCGTGACCGTGCTGAATCAGACGCCCAGCGCATTTCGTGCACTGATACAGGCGCAGGAAACGAACGATGCGCCCACCGCGTTGCGTTATGTCGTGTTCGGCGGCGAGGCGTTGAATCCTTCGATGCTGGAGACGTGGTACGCACGTCATTCGGATCGGCAGCCGCGCCTCGTCAACATGTACGGCATCACCGAGACGACCGTGCATGTGACTTATCGACCGCTCGATCGCGAAGACTGCGCGGACAGCCACAGCCCGATCGGCGTGCGCATTCCCGACCTGACGATCTATCTGCTCGATGCGCAACAGCGGCTCGCGCCTGTCGGTGCGGTGGGCGAGTTGTATGTCGGAGGCGCGGGCGTGGCGCGCGGCTACCTCAATCGGCCCGAGCTGACCGCCCAGCGTTTCATCGACGATCCGTTCGTTCCGGGCGCGAGGCTCTATCGTACGGGCGATCTCGGACGGTATCGGCCCGATGGCAGTCTGGAGTTTTTCGGGCGCAACGATCATCAGGTCAAGATTCGAGGCTTTCGTATCGAGCTGGGTGAGATCGAAGCGCAGATTGCCAGTCATCCGGCGGTGCGCGAAGCCGTCGTCATTGCGCGTGCGCGCGATGAAGCGACGCAGGATCAGCAACTCATCGCCTATATCACCGGCGTTTCAGACACCGATACGAGCGATCTTCGCGAGCATCTCAGTTCGCGTTTGCCGGATTACATGGTGCCATCCGCGTTCGTGACGCTCGATGCCTTGCCCCTTACGACAAACGGCAAGCTGGATCGCCGCGCGCTGCCCGATCCGCAATGGCAGAACCTCGCCGTGTATGTCGCGCCGCGGACATCGCTTGAAACATCGCTTGCGGAGTGCTTTGCCAGCGTGCTCGGCCTCGAACGCGTGAGCATCTTCGATGACTTCTTTGCGCTCGGCGGTCACTCGTTGCTCGCGACGCAACTCGTCTCGCGACTGCGCGAAGCCCTGTCGGTCGAACTGTCCTTGCGCACGCTCTTCGATGCGCCAAGCGTCGCGGCGCTCGCCGACGCGCTGGAGGACACGGCTCGTCAACCCGGTGCGCGACCGCCCTTGCAAGCGTTGCCGCGTCCCGTGCAACTGCCGCTGTCGTTCGCGCAGGAACGCTTGTGGTTCCTCGATCAGCTCGATCCGGGACAATCGACGTACAACATACCGGTCGCCGTGCGCCTCTCGGGCTCGCTCGATGTTCACGCATTCGAAACAGCGTTGAACGCACTCGTGGCGCGTCACGAGAGCCTGCGCACATCGTTCGTGGAGCACGACGGCCAGGCAGTGCAATGCATTGCTTCCAGCCTGAAGATCGCGCTGCCGCTCATCGAACTCGATGAACGCGTCGCCGATGAGCAAAGCGCCGAGGTCCTCCGCCTTGCGCAAATCGAAGCCTCACGCGCCTTCGATCTCCAGCATGGACCGCTGCTTCGCGCGCAATTGCTGCGTTTGTCATCCGCTGAACACGTCCTGTTGTTCACGATGCATCACATCGTCTCCGATGGCTGGTCTATCGGCGTGCTCGTTCGTGAACTCGGCGCATGCTATACGGCTGCAGTGCGCAAGGAGCCGGTTGCGCTCCCGCCCTTGCCTGTCCAATACGCCGACTTTACGATATGGCAGCGTGCCTGGCTCGCCGATGCGGAACTGGAGCGTCAGACGCAATACTGGCGCGATCGTCTTGCCGATCTCGCGCCGCTGGATTTGCCTCTCGACCGTCCGCGCCCCGCACAGATCAGCGGACGCGGCGCAACGTTGCCTTTCGCGCTTAGCCCCGCGTCATGCGAACGGCTATATGCGTTCGCGCACCGCGAAGGCGTCACGCCTTTCATGCTGCTGCTTGCCGTGTTCCAGACGCTGCTTGCGCGACTGTCCGGACAGAACGATGTCGCCGTAGGCTCGCCCATCGCCAATCGCACGCATGCGCAGATCGAGCCGCTCATCGGCCTGTTCGTCAACACGCTCGTGTTGCGCACCGATCTTTCGGGGTCGCCCTCGTTGCGTACGTTGCTTGCGCAAGTCCGCGATACGACGCTCGCTGCTTACGCGCATCAGGACTTGCCGTTCGAGAAGCTCGTCGAAGCGCTCGCGCCGGTTCGCGACACCAGCCGCACCGCGTTGTTTCAGGCAATGTTCGTGTTGCAGAACGCACCCGCGGAGCCGCTCGCCTTGCCCGGACTCACGCTCGAGTTGCTGCCGCCGGCCGAAGCCGGCGCCAAGTTCGATCTCACATTGGACCTGACTCATACGCAAGACCATCTGACCGGCAGCCTGAACTACGCTACCGACCTGTTCGACGAACGCACCATCGCGCGCTTCGGCGAGCGCTTCGCGCGCTTGCTCGAACAGGCGCTCGATCAGCCCGATGCACCGCTCTTTGGGCTCGAGCTCGTGCTGCCCGAGGAACACGCGCTCCTCGAACGATGGAACGACACGGCAACGGCCTATCGCGACGATGTCTGTATTCAACAGCTCTTCGAAGAGCAAGTCCGGCGCACGCCCGATGCGCTCGCGCTCATCTTCGCGGATCAGTCGCTCACGTACGCGCAGCTCGATGCGCGTGCGAACCGGCTTGCGCATCGGCTGATCGCGCTGGGCGTGCAAGCGGAAGATCGCGTCGCGTTCTGCATGGCGCGCGGCATCGGCGGAATCGTCGCGTTGATGGCGATACTGAAGGCAGGCGGCGCGTATGTGCCGCTCGATCCTGCCTATCCAGGCGAACGGCTGACGCATATCCTCACCGATGCGATGCCTCGTCTGCTCATTGCCGATGCCGCCGGTCGCGAAGCATTGGGCGACACGGGTTCGCTCACGGTCATCGATCCCGATGCAGCGCTCAACGACGCGTTCCCGCAGCACGATCCGCGCCCGAACGTCGGGCCGAACAACCTCGCTTACGTGATCTACACATCGGGTTCGACCGGCAAGCCCAAAGGCGTTGCGATCGAGCACGGAACGCTCGTCGCGTCCACCTTCGCGCGGCACCGGTTCTATGAGCGCGCATCGAACGAACGCTTCCTGCTGCTGTCGTCGCTCGCTTTCGACAGCTCCGTCGCGGGCCTCTTCGGCACGCTCACGAACGGAGGCTGTCTTGCGCTCGTAGATCTCGATACCGCGCGAGACCCGGACGCGATCATCCAACTGGTGCGGCATCGCGACATCACGCGTGTGTTGTGCGTGCCGTCGCTCGGCCAGGCCATTCTCGACAGCATGTCGTCGAGCGATGCTCATAAGCTCCGCGAGATCATCGTCGCGGGCGAAGCGTGCCCGCCGGGACTCGCGAAGCAAAGCTCGACGCTGCGCCGACCGGTCGCGCTCTACAACGAATACGGTCCCACGGAAGCGACGGTTTGGGCGACCGCGTATCGGTGCCTGCCGGAAGAGTCGAACCCGGTGCCCATCGGCCGTCCCATTGCGAACACGCGCATTTATCTGCTCGATGCCGAGCGCCGCTTGATGCCTGTCGGCGCCGTGGGCGAACTCTATGTCGGCGGCGCGGGTGTTGGGCGCGGCTATCTGAATCGTCCCGAACTCAGCGCCGGGCGCTTTCTCGACGATCCCTTCGTACCGGGCGGGCGCATGTATCGCACCGGCGACATCGCACGCTATCGCGCCGATGGCAACATCGAATTTCTCGGACGCAACGATCATCAAGTCAAGATTCGCGGCTTCCGCATCGAGCTCGGCGAGATCGAAGCGCAGATCGCCAGTCATCCGTCGGTACGCGAGGCCGTCGTCATCGCGCGTGCGCGGCATGAAGCCACGCAGGATCAACAGCTCATCGCGTACGTCACCGGCACGGACGAGATCGATGCAAGCGTGTTGCGCGAACATCTTGCATCGGGCTTACCCGATTACATGGTGCCCTCGGCCTTCGTCGTGCTCGATGCCTTGCCGCTGACGCCCAACGGCAAGCTCGATCGTCGCGCATTGCCCGCCCCGCAGTGGCAGGACCAGGCCACCTATGTCGGGCCGCGCACATCGCTAGAAGATGCGCTCGCGCAATGCTTTGCCAGCGTGCTCGGCCTCGAACGTGTCAGCGTGTTCGATAACTTCTTCTCGCTGGGCGGCCATTCGCTGCTGGCCACGCAACTCGTGTCGCGCGTACGTCAGGCGCTTTCCATCGAGTTGCCGCTGCGTGCCTTGTTCGATGCGCCGAGCGTTGCCGCGCTTGCCGAAGTGCTTGCGCTCGACGAACCTTCCCGCGTCGCGAGCGCCTTGCCGCCTTTGCAAGCACGCGAGCGGCCCGCTCGTCTGCCGCTGTCCTTCGCGCAGGAACGTGTGTGGTTCCTCGAACAACTCAATCCGGGACAATCCGCCTACAACATTCCGGTCGCGGTGCGTCTGAACGGAGCACTCGATGTGCCGTCATTCGAAACCGCGCTGAACGCCCTCGTGGAGCGTCACGAAAGCTTGCGAACGACGTTCGCGCAACACGACGGACAGGCCGTGCAATGCATCGCGCCGCACTTGCACATCGCGCTGCCGGTCATCGCGCTCGATGCGCTCGCTTCCGATGCACAAGCCGCCGAACTGCGTCGACTCGCGCAGGATGAAGCCACGCGCGCATTCGATCTTCAGCGCGGTCCTTTACTTCGTGCGCTCTTGCTGCGTCTTGCGCAACACGAACATGTCTTGCTGTTCACGATGCATCACATCGTCTCCGATGGCTGGTCGACGGGCGTGCTCGTGCGTGAACTCGGCGCGGGCTATGCGGCTGCATTGCGCAATGAACCTCTCTCACTGCCGCCACTGGCCGTGCAATACGCCGACTTCACCTTGTGGCAGCGCGATTGGCTGGCGGGTGCCGAACTCGAACGTCAGACGCAATACTGGCGCAATCAGCTTGCCGAACTCGCACCGCTGAACCTGCCCGCCGATCGCCCACGTCCATCGCAAATGAGCGGACGCGGCGCGAGCGTGCCATTCGCGGTGAGTGCCGCGTTGTGCAATCGGATCGACGCGCTTGCGAATCGGGAAGGCGTCACGCCTTTCATGCTGCTGCTCGCCGTGTTCCAGACGCTGCTTGCGCGGCTATCCGGTCAAAACGACGTCGCCATAGGGTCGCCTATCGCGAACCGCTCGCATGCGCAGGTCGAGCCGCTCATCGGCCTGTTCGTCAACACGCTCGTCTTGCGCGCCGATCTTTCGGGATCGCCGTCGCTGCGTGAATTGCTCGCGCAAGTGCGTGGAACGACGCTCGCCGCTTACGCGCATCAGGACTTGCCGTTCGAGAAGCTCGTCGAAGCGCTCGCGCCGGTTCGCGATACCAGCCGCACGGCGTTGTTCCAGGTGATGTTCGTCCTTCAAAATGCGCCGATGGAGCCGCTCGCGCTGCCCGGCCTCACGCTGGAAGTAATGCGCCCCGCCGATGCTGGCGCGAAGTTCGATCTCACGCTGAACCTGACGCAAACACAAGATCATTTGCGCGGCACGCTCGCATACGCGGCCGACCTGTTCGATGAGCAAACGATCGTGCGCTTGGGCGAACGCTTCACGCGTCTGCTCGAACAGGCGCTCGATCGACCCGATGCGCCCTTGCATGCGCTCGAACTGGTGCTGCCCGAAGAGCATGCGTTGCTCGAACGATGGAACGACACGACCGCGGCGTATCCCGAAGATGTGTGCATCCATCGTCTGTTCGAACAACAGGTTCGACGCTTGCCTGAAGCAATCGCGCTTGTATTCGAAGACGAATCGCTCACATACGCCGAACTCAATGCGCGCGCGAATCGGCTTGCGCATCGGCTGGTCGCGCTCGGGGTCCGGCCGGAAGATCGGGTCGCGCTGTGCATGGAGCGAAGCATCGGCATGATCGTCGCGTTGATGGCGATACTGAAGGCAGGCGGCGCTTACGTGCCGCTCGATCCGGCTTATCCGGGCGAACGACTGAGCCACATCCTCACCGATGCAGCGCCGCGTCTCCTGCTCGCCGATGCTGCGGGCCGTGAAGCATTGGGCGACACGGGCGCGCTCGTCGTACTCGATATCGATGCATCGCTCGATGACGCGCTGTCACAAGAGAACCCGCAAACGAACGTCGCGGCGCATCATCTCGCCTACGTCATCTATACCTCCGGCTCCACCGGCAAGCCCAAGGGCGTGATGGTCGAGCATCACCATGTCGTGAATCTGCATTACGCGCTGCAATCAACGGTGTTCGCACGTTGCGCCGCCCGCTCCGGCATCGGCCTGAACGCAAGCATCGCGTTCGATTCTTCGCTGAAGAGCCTCACCGCGCTGCTTGCAGGTCATCGGCTGATCTTGATTCCCGCCGACGTGCGCACCGATAGCGCGGCGCTCATCGAGTATCTGAACAACGCCGATATCGACGTCATCGACTGCACGCCGACTCAACTCGATGTCATGCTCGCCAGCGGCTTGCTCGAGCGTCGACACTCGGAGCTGACCTTGCTTATCGGCGGCGAAGCGATCACGCAACAGACGTGGAACAGGCTCGCGCTAGCTGACCGGATTCGCGCGTTCAACGTCTATGGTCCGACCGAATGCACCGTCGATGCCGCGCTCACGGAAATCACGGCCGATCAGATGCAACCGGTTATCGGCAAGCCGATTGCCAACGCGCGCATCTATCTGCTCGACGCGCACCTTCAGTGGGTTCCGCCGGGCGCGATTGGTGAGTTGTATATCGGCGGCGCGGGCGTATCGCGTGGTTATCTGAACCAGCCCGATCTCACGGCCGAACGTTTCATCGATGATCCGTTCATCGCCGGCGCGCGCATGTATCGAACGGGCGATATCGCGCGTTATCACGCCGATGGCAATATAGAGTTTCTCGGACGCAACGATCACCAGGTCAAAATACGCGGTTTTCGTATCGAGCTCGGCGAGATCGAGACGCACGTCGCCAGTCATCCGTTGGTGCGCGAGGCCGTCGTCATCGCCCGCATGCGGCATGAAAAGACGCTGGATCAGCAACTCGTCGCATATGTCACGGCAACTGGCGATATCGACATTGACGAACTTCGGGAACATGCGAGTTCGCGTCTGCCCGACTATATGGTGCCGTCGGCTTTCGTGCTGCTCGACGCGTTGCCGCTGACGCCCAACGGCAAGCTCGATCGTCGCGCACTGCCCGATCCGCAATGGCAAGACCTCGCCGCGTATGTCGCGCCGCGCACCTTGCTCGAACACACGCTCGCGCAGTGCTTCGCCGATGTGCTCGGCCTCGAGCGCGTGAGCGTCCTCGACAACTTCTTCTCGCTCGGCGGTCATTCGCTGCTTGCTACGCAACTCGTCTCGCGCTTGCGTCAGACGCTTGCGATCGAGCTGCCCTTGCGTACGCTGTTCGATGCGCCTAGCGTCGCCTCGCTTGCCGAAGCGCTTACGCTCGATGCGCCTTCCGATCGCGCGAGCATCTTGCCGCCTTTGCGGACCCGTGAGCGCCCCACGCATCTGCCGTTGTCTTTCGCGCAGGAACGTTTGTGGTTCCTAGAGCAGCTCAACCCGGGGCAGTCTACGTATCACATTCCAGTGGCCGTGCGTCTCAGCGGATCGGTCGATGTTCGCGCGTTGCAGAGCGCGATGGATGCGCTCATCGATCGACATGAAATCCTGCGCACATGCTTCGCCCAACACGATGGTTTGCCGGTTCAACGCATCGCGACGCAAGCACGGATCACCTTGCCGCTGATCGCGCTCGATACGCTCGATGCCGATGCGCAAGCCACCGAAGTCCGCCGCCTGGCACAAGACGAAGCAACACACGCATTCGATCTTGCACGCGGTCCGCTGCTTCGTGCTGGATTGCTGCGCCTGTCTGCGCGAGAGCATGTCCTGCTGTTCACGATCCATCACATCATCTACGATGGCTGGTCGACTGGCGTGCTCGTGCGTGAACTCGGCGCGTGCTACACGGCGGCGTTGTCGAACGCGCCTGCTGCGTTGCCGCCGCTCGACGTGCAGTATGCCGACTTCACCTTGTGGCAGCGCGACTGGCTCGCCGGCGCCGAACTCGAACGACAGACACGCTATTGGCGCGATCGGCTCGAGGGGCTCGCGCCGCTCGATCTGCCGACCGATCGCCCTCGGCCGTCGCACATCAGCGGGCGCGGCGCAAGCTTGCCCTTCGCTCTGAGCCCGGTGCTTTCCGAGCGGCTGATCGGGCTCGCGCAAGGTGAAGGCACGACGCCCTTCATGCTGCTGCTCGCCGTCTTCCAGACGCTGCTCGCGCGTCTATCCGGTCAAACGGATATCGCAGTCGGCTCGCCGATCGCCAATCGCACGCACGCGCAAGTCGAGCCGCTCATCGGCCTGTTCGTCAATACGCTGGTCATGCGCGCGGATCTTTCCGGTTCGCCTTCGTTGCGTACGTTGCTCACGCAAGTGCGCGATACGACGCTCGCCGCTTACGCGCATCAGGACCTGCCGTTCGAGAAGCTCGTCGAAGCACTCGCGCCGGCTCGCGATACCAGCCGTACGGCGCTCTTCCAGGTGATGTTCGTGTTGCAGAACGCACCGGCGGAGCCCCTCGCCTTGCCCGGACTCACGCTCGAGTTGCTGCCTCCGTCCGAAGCCGGCGCGAAGTTTGATCTCACGTTGAAGCTCGCGCACACGCAAGGGCGCTTTGCTGGCAGCCTGAGCTACGCGTCCGATCTCTTCGACGAGCGCACGATTGCAAGGCTCGGGGAACGCTTCGAGCGCCTGCTCGAACAGGCGCTCGATCAACCCGATGCGCCCCTGCATGCGTTCGAGATCGTGCTACCCGAAGAGCACGCAATGTTCAGGCGATGGAACGATACCGCCGCTGCGTATCCCGAGCATCTGTGTATCCATCAGCTTTTCGCTCAACAGGTGCGACGCTCGCCCGATGCAATCGGGCTCGTCTTTGAAAACGAGTCGCTCACGTATGCGCAACTCGATGCCCGCGCCAACCGGCTTGCCCATCATCTCATCGCGCTTGGCGTCGAACCAGAGCATCGCGTCGCGTTGTGCATGGAGCGCGGCATCGACATGATCGTCGCGTTGATGGCGATACTCAAGGCAGGCGCTGCGTATGTGCCGCTCGATCCCACCACGGTAGCGGAGCGTCTCAGGTACATGCTCGACGACGCCGATGTATCGCTGCTCGTGACTCAGACATCGCTTCTCGACGGTCTTTCAGATGTCGCGCGGGACGTGCCGATCGTCTGTCCTGACAAGGACGCGAGGCGTGTCCAAGCATGTCCCGATATCGAACCCGCCATCGACATGCATGCGCACTGCCCGGCTTATGTGATCTACACGTCCGGCTCGACCGGCAAGCCGAAGGGCGTCGTATTGAGTCATCGGAATCTCTCGAACTATTTGAGCGGCGTGCTCGCGAGGATGAACGTTCGAGCGCAGTCGAAGATGGCACTTGCTTCGACCATCGCGACCGATCTGGGCAATACGATTCTGTTCGGTGCGCTGGTCGCGGGCCACGAGCTGCATGTGCTGTCGAACGAGCGCACCACCGATAGCTATTTGTTCGGGCAATACATGCGTCAGCGCGGCATCGATGTTCTCAAGATCGTGCCCGGACATCTGCGCGCGCTCGTTGACGTCACGCTCGACACCGCCCCGGCATTGCCGACGCAACTGCTCGTGCTCGGCGGAGAAGCGACGCGCGCCGACTGGATCCGTCGCGTGCAGGCGCTGAAGCCCGGCATGCGCATTCTCAATCACTTTGGGCCGACCGAGACCACCGTGGGCGTGTTGACGCATGCCTATCACGACGCCATCGCATACGGCATGTCGATTCCCATCGGGAGACCGCTTGCCAACACGCAAGCCTACGTGCTCGATGAATCCTTGCGTCCTGTGCCACTCGGCGTGACGGGTGAGTTGTATATCGGCGGCGCAGGTCTGGCGAGTGGCTATCTGCGACGCGCGGCGCTCACCGCTCAGCGCTTCGTCGCCAATCCCTTCGAATCCGGCGAGCGCATGTACCGCACGGGCGATCTCGCGCGTTATCGTGCCGATGGCAACATCGAGTTCCTCGGCCGCAAC
>NZ_JALQDH010000064.1:0-19514 GCF_023631365.1 Caballeronia sp. INML2
TCTGGCAGCGATGCTAACCCGCGTCTGATTCCGCGCGCCAGGCCAGCCCCTGCCTCGCGGAGTCATACTGACTAATGGATCGGGCGATCGGCCAAAATCGTCTAGATGTAGCGCGGCGTTCGCTATGTTGCCACTGATCGCAGGCGCTTTTATCGCCATGACCGTGCGCTGTCGACTCCGTGCGAGTCTGCGCGTCCATCAGGGAAGGGGAATGCGTGACTTCTTCGAGACTTGCCTACACCGCAGGGGCAGCACGTGCGGTGTGATCTATTTACACAGGGAGGTTCAGTGACCGCCAATTGAACTCCCGCTGACCACGGTCGATCCCGGACGAACGCCGATGAGACCGTTTTACCGGCGCGAAGTCGGGCCGAGGCGCGAACGTTCGAACGCAGTTGCGGGTCCCGCTGCGGACCTGCGCAAGGCTCTTCGGTGAGTAGCCGCGGGGGCCCCCCAAGCACGCACATTAGGCCCCCCCCGGAAGTCATCGCGTACACGTTTCGGTCTTCAATTCGCGCCCGGATGTTCACGCGGGCGTTTCCACAGCGTCGAACTGCCGAGAACTAGGTCTCGTTGGTAAGCGTGTTCACATATGCGGTCTTGACATGCTGCTCCCCGGACAAGTCACCATAGCGTTGCCAGAATCCGCGCCCTTTCGACTTCGCGACATACATCGCGGTGTCTGCATTGAGAAGTAGATCGCGCGCGGAGATGCCGTCTTGTGGAAACTCGCTGATACCGACACTTGCGCCCACGACCACCTTTCTCCCGCTCACGGGAAGGTCGCTATCGAGTGCTCGCACAATGTCCGCAGCGAGATCCGCCGCCGAATCGGAGGAATACGCGCCTTCCACCAAAACGACGAATTCGTCGCCGCCCAGTCTCGCCACCGTATGTCCCTTCGAAAGCACTTGTTGCAGACGGCCCGCCACGGCCACGAGCACGGTGTCGCCGAATGAATGACCGAACTGGTCGTTGATCTGCTTGAAGCGGTCCAGATCGACGAACAGCACGGCGAGCCTCTCGCCGTTTGCGGTCGCGTCATGCACTGCCGTGTCGAGCTTTTGCATGAACAGCATGCGGTTGGGCAGGCCCGTGAGCACGTCGTGATTGGCCAGATGCGCGAGTTGATGCTGCTTGTCGTGAAGCGCATCCACCTGGGATTTGATTTCGCGCCGCATGTGGTCGAAACAGCGCGCGAGCATGCCGATCTCATCGGTGCGTTTGAGCGGCAATGCTTCGGTCGCGTTGTCGGCAAAGAAATGCGTGGCCGCATGGGTGAGTATCTGCAGCGGCCTCGTCAGCGCGCGCGCAAACAGGATGGCGAGCAGGAGCGCTGCCAAGCTCGAAAATAGGATCATTCGCACGATCTGATCGCCGAGCAAATTGGCGCCGGACAGCACGTCCGAGAGCGGCTTGCCGAGCCCGAGCACGATGAAGCGATTGCCCGCCGACGCGCCGAACGGCCGCCTCACGAATGCGAGCACCTCGTCGTGCGCCTGCTCTGGGTTGGCGAGTCCGTTGATCAGCACGCTGTTTGCCGTGCGCTCGAAGAGCGGCTTTGTCGCGGCGAAGCTGTCCTGCATGAACACGCGGCGCCCTTTGTCGAAGCCGAACGACTGCGAAGAATCGGGATGAACGAGGAAGTCGCCCCATTCGTTGGCGAGATACACCTCATAGTCGGCGGGCAAGTCGGTCCGCAGCAGTTTGAGCAGGACCGCGAGATCCACGTCGAGCACCACCACGCCTACGACGACGCCTGCGGGCGTGGCGATGGGCGCGGCGAGGCGCAGGATGGGCCTGCCTTCGGCGTAGTGCGCGCCGTGTTCGCGATTGATGGTGATCGGGCCGATATAGACGCGTCCGGGCGCCAATGCCAAGGTGTCGAAGACGTACGCGAACTGGCCTTTTTCCTGCAGGTTGCCTTCCCGGACCTCGACGATGCCGTGTCCGTCGCGATCGAATCGTATTCTTTCCAGCCCGAAACGATCGCGCGCAATGAGCCGTGCCTGAAGATACCCAGGATGATGGAGCATGAAGCTCGAGAAGACCTGTGCAAGCCGCGCCCGGTCCTCCTTCGTTTTCAGGTCGTTCGCCGATTGTGCGATGAGCGCCGAGGACGGCATGGTGGCGAGCACGAGCACGTCGGCAGCCATGTCGTCGATGGAAACCGAGAAGCGCTGGCCAAGCAGCTCCGTCGCAGTGAGAAGATTGCGCCCCGCCTCGCCGGCCAGCATTGTGCGATTGGCGCGATACGCGTAGTAGCCGGTCGAGCCCGACGCCAGCACGCCAATCAAAGCAAGCAGCAACGACAACTTCACCATCAGTCCTGGCCGCATCATCGAAAGCGCTCCGGCCGGTCGCCCGACACGATCCGGCTCCAGAGCGACTCGCGCTCCTCGATGTTTTCCACGGGCTGGATCCAGATGAGATGAGCGCTGTCGCTGCTGTGTTCAGGTGGAAGGATCAACGTGTTCGCCAGGCCCTGTCGCTGGGTGAGCAGGGCGCTCACGTCGGGTTCGAGCATGTAGTTGATCCAGGCTAGCGCGAGCGGCCGGTTCGTGGCCGATTGGGTCATGGCCCAGCAATCGAGCCAGGCGAGCGCACCCTCTTCGGGAATGACATAACCCACATCCGCACCGGCCTTGCGCAGCAAGGCGAGTTGCTGGGTACCGTAATTGCCGAACATGAGCGCGGCCTTGTGCTGGATGAAGTACGCCGTGGCTTCCTCGGGCACGGTGTAATAGGTGAGCAGGTTACGGCGCAAGTCGACCAGTTTTCGCGCGATCTCTCGCATCTGTCCGTCGGTGAGCTGGAACGGATGCGGGTAGCCGAGTGCCAGCGCCGCGAACGAAAAGTTGTGTTGCGCGCTGTTAAAGTCGAGCACCTTGCCCTGATAGCGTGGGTTCCAGAGCTCCTTCATGGAGCGAGGCGCAATGGGAATCTGCTTGCGATCGTAGATCAGTCCCATCGACGAATACGTGAACGGGATCGCGTAGATCTTGCCGTTCGCGGTGAGTCCGTCGATCGACGAGACCGCGCGAAACCGCGGCAATTGACGTTGCGTGTTGGGAAGCTCTCCCAGATTGAGCGGAGAGAGCAGATTCTCCAACGTATAGCGGTGTATCTCCGCGGTGTTGGCAGCCAGCACGTCGAACGGCGGCTTGCCGCCTGTGTGCATCTTGTCCGACAAAGCTTCGTCCGAGTCTACGAAGGTCACTTGGACGCGCGCGTTGAAGCGACTTTCGAACTTCTTCACGACGTCGTTGTCGGCATAACCCGGCCACGCGAGCACCCGCAGCACGTTTTCTTGGGCGAAGGTCGGCAGGCCACACAACGTCAGCGTGAAGAAAGTGAGCGCGGCAACGGGGGGGCGCGAAGAAAAACTGACGCGCCGAAATATGCGCTTCGCAATCTCGCATCCCCAAGAGAGCAGGATGCGTCTCCGATTGGGCGGTGAGGAACCAAGGCTCATTTGGTAGACCTTCGAACTGTGACCTGATGCGTCGTTCTAAAGCATCAAGCCCGGCTGGATTCGACAAGGCTGAATGCAACGGCATCCGATATCCTGAAACGGCTCCATTGCGTTAACGGTTTCGTGCAGGCGATCTTTAGCCGCGCCGGCTCGTCCGGACGTTTGCACCGCTCATTTACCGACTGTTGCCCAACCGATGCTGAGTTTCCGAGGGGCCTCTACGAGTCACTCCCGCCCGCACCACTTTGTACCGGAGTATTCGCCCCTACATTGCTGACATAGCCCATAGGCCTGCATTGGAAGACTCAGAACGTGTAGCCGACCGATAAAAACGTCACGATCGGATCCAATTTCAGCTTGGATTCGCTCTTGACTTGCCCCACGGCAGAATTCGTCGTGAGTGTTGCGCGTGCGGACAGCCACATGTACGACACGGAGAATGCCGCCGACCAGTGTTTGGTGAAGTTGTACGAAAGTCCAGCGTTCACAACAGGTGCGAACGAGTTGCTGATATGCACGCTCGTGGGCCCCGTCAATGCCGTGCCTGTCTGTGGCGAATAGAGGAACGCACCGTTGGCCATTTGCTGGCTCAGCTTTACGTCCGAGAACCACACATACGAGGCGCCCGCGCCGACATAAGGGCGGAACTTGCTCTGCGCGCTGAGGAAATAGTATTTGAGCAGTAGCGTCGGGCTCCACTCGCGGGCCGTACCCAGTTCGCCCAGCGGCCCGAGCGTGCCTTCGCCGTTGAGATGAAACTTCGGCGGTACGCCCGTCACCGCTTCGACCGCGATGTGGTCGGTGACGAAATACTGAAGGGTCAGTCCGAATGTATCTGCATCGCTTACTGACGCGCTTGCTCCTTGTTTCGTCACCGTCTGACCGAGCGCGGTGACGTTGAAGGGGCCACTCGAATCCTGCGGTGCGAAGTGCATCCAGCCGGCACTGACCTGGATATCGCCCGCCGACTGCGCGTTCGCGCACGTCACGCCCGCCATGCTCATTGTTGCGAGGGCCGCGCATGTAATGTGTTTCAGCATCATTTCTTCTCTTCTCGTTTCAGATTTCAATCGGTAACAGGCGAGCGCGTTCACATCGCCTCAGCCACCAGGCCCGAGGCGAAGTACGCACAAAAGAAAGCAAGTGAACCGGTAGTCTCTAAACCTACAGACAGCAGTCGAGGCTTACCTTGAAATACTCGTAGCTCATTTCGATGCTGCGCTTCACCGCGTGTACCTCGTCAACGCCGGGCGCGTTGCCGAGCAGTGTCGCGACGATCTCGAGCGCTTCCCACGGATGTGCGTCGTCATAGTGCGCGTGCAGACTGAGCCAGCGCATGGCCTTGCGGCGCATCGAGGTGGGGAAGCTGTTCGCGTAGGTGTCACTGCTGCAAACAAGCGTCGACCATTCGCCCGTGACGCCCTCGATTGCGAAGTTGGTTGCGGCGATGCTCGCGGCAAGCGGGTCCCCGCTGCTGCTCTTCCAGCACCAGTGCGAAAGTGCGTAGGCGAGGGAAGGGCCGCCGCCTTTCATCAATGCGCGCTTATTGACGTCGTGCGCGGCTGCCCAGTCGACCCAGTAGTCCGCGTGGTTTTGCTCGACGCGGATGTTGCGGGTCAAATAGCGCCGCGCCAGATCCTCGCCGCGAGAATGCCCGTAGCGCAGCTTCTGAAGATTCATCGCCATGTACTGCGGAAATTGCTCGACAACCGGCCAGCCGTTGACGAGAAATGCTTCGGCCTGCCGCGACGTCAGCCTTGCTTCGCGCATCGCGGCAAAGATGGGATGGCCGATGATGGTCTGCTTGGTCTGATTTGTTTCGGTCAGCACGTCGCCCAACCAGGCTGGGTAGCTGGCGATGTCCTTCAAGTCGCCAACCCGCTGAAAAGTGGGATCCAACATCTCCTCCTACGTCATTGCAAGAAATTCAACGTTCTGCGCCCAAAGAGCCGGTCGGCCCACATGGAACCCCTGAACGAAATCCACGCCCATCGTGCTTAATGCGCGCAGGATCGCTTCGTTCTCGACGTATTCCGCGATGGTCAGACGCCCCATCGAATGGCCGATGTCGTTGATCGCTGCCACCATGTCCTTGCTAACGGCATCTTTGAGCATGTCCTTGATGAATCCGCCGTCGATCTTGATGTAATCGACCGGCAGGTGCTTCAGATAGCCAAACGAAGACATGCCCGCGCCGAAGTCATCGAGCGAAAACTTGCAGCCGCGCTTCTTCAACGTGCGGATAAAACGCGCGGCGGCTGCGAGATTGGCGATCGCGGTGGTTTCGGTCACTTCGAAGCAGATGGACTCAGGGGCGATGGGGCTGAGTTCGAACTGTTCGGTCAGGAATTGGAGAAAGCGCTCGTCGCCGATCGAGGCACCCGACAGATTGATCGCGTATTGCACGCCCTCGGGATTGCCTATCCTGGCGAGCGTCGTGAACACGGCGCGCACAACCCAGCGGTCGATCGCGGACATTAGTCCGTACCGCTCGGCAGCGGGTAGAAAGGAGAAGGGCGATACGATCTTACCGCCGTCACCGACCATGCGCAGCAGCACCTCTACGTGACGCGGATGCTGCGCGGACTCGTCGATGCCGTCCGCCCGCTGAACCGCGCGGATCTCCTGTGCGTAGAGGCAGAAGCGATTGTTCGCCAACGCGTCCTTGATGCGACCGCACCATGACATGGCGCTCGCATGACGAGTGAGTTCCTTGTCGCCGCGCACGGCCAGATGCACGCGATCGCGCCCGCGCTCCTTGGCGAGATAGCAGGCGATATCGCCGAAGCGCATCGCCGTTTCCATGTCGAGCCCCCGCAAATCGACCAAGCCGATGCTCACGCTCGTCGACAACGTGTGTGTTTCGCACGACCACTGGAACGCGGCGACCTCCTGTCGTAGGCGCTCGGCAATGCCCGTCGCAGTTTGCTCGTCACAATCGGCCATGAGCGCGGCGAACTCATCGCCGCCCAGGCGCGCGACCGAATCCTCCTCGCGAAGACACTGCCTGAAGAGTGCCGCCACCTCGCGCAGCATCGTGTCGCCGGCCGCATGGCCGTACGTGTCATTTACCACCTTGAACTGGTCGAGGTCGAGCACCATCAGCATGCAGGGACGCTGTGTGCTTTTGACGTCCGATTGCGCATCGAGCGAGGCGGACAGACGTCGCTCGAACTCGGTACGATTGAGCAAGCCCGTCAAGCCATCGTGCGACGCCTGCCACGACAGATTCGAGACGTATTCGCGCTCACGGGTCATGTTCCGCAACAGCAGCACGGCACCCGTGATCGTGTCGGACGTATCGTGCACGACGGACGTGATCGCTTGCACAACGGTCTCTGTGCCTTCTCGGTTAGTCAGCACGAGATCGGTACTCGGGTCCCATGGCTCGGTGCCGCGCAGTGCCTGTTCGATCGGGTCAACGGGCCGCCGGTCCCATTCCCGTGCGATGGAGACAAGCGCAGTCAACTCGTGCTTCACGCAACTGCCTGCTTCACGACAGAAGAGGCGCTCTGCGGCGGGGTTAATGAACTCAACGAGGCCCGATGGCCCGACGGAGACGACGGCCTCGCCGATCGAGCCCAGCGTGGCTTTCGCGCGCGCCTCGCTTCGCCTCAACGCGTGCTCCGAGGCGAGTCGCGCGGTAATGAAGCGGCGTGCGTACCACACGGACAGTGAGACCAGGAGCGCCGCGACCACGACGTTGATGGCGAACAGTAACAATGCTGTTTTTCGGAATGCGGAGCCGAGCACGTCGGCGAATGCCCGCGAAATGGGTGCAATCGCCGAATTGATGTTCCAGATTTCGCCCGTCAAAAGCTCCACTTCGACCTGGCCGGACGCGCCAGTGAGCTTGGCGAGGCGCAGTTTTTGGGCGGTCGAGACGAGCTGATCAACGAGCGCATCGCCGCGTGTCCAATATGTCACCGCGTGTTCGAAGTAGCTGACGCGGCGGAAGGTCCGAAAGACCCAGATGACTGAGCTAACGTCAGCCGCGTCGACGCCGCTTTCGAGCAGTGCCATTCGAGCCGAGCCGAGATCGGGATAGGCACCTTCGAGCGCGAGTCGGGCACGCTTCAGATTAAGCGGGTAGGCGATCGCGCTTTCATACTGACGAAAGGAAGCTTCATCGCCGGTCTGCGCATAGCGGATGAGATATAAAACTGCGTCCTTCTGGCCCTTCGACCACGTGCTCTCACCACCGATATACGCGCGAACGGACGACATAATCGAGAGGCTCGTAGCGACAAGAGCCAGCAGCGAGGCAACGACTGCCAAAAAAGGCCACGTAGTCTTCAACAACTGTCGATTGGTCTTCGATGACGCTGGCATACCGAGCCTTGTTATCGGTTTCTCTGTGCATAGCGAAGAAAATACAGTCCCGCCGCAAAGACCGTCGAATTGTTTCGAACGATCGTGTTTTGCGGTGAGATGCTGTCGCTTCGATCTATAACGGCACGAGGAATATGAACTTGAGGCCCTATTCGAAAACCCTCGAGGGTCGAATAGTACTCGTGGTAGCCGCCATCAAAGCGTTTGATAATAAGAAAGAGTGGCAACCGTTGTTTTTATCGCATGAGGCAACCGAGTCGCGACAGAATGCGCTCGCGGCATTGCGGAGTAAGGTCGAGCGGAAGGACTCGTTTCCACACTTACCCCTGTACTTTCTCAAGCAAGACATCATGGAAGACATGACGCGTTGGACGCCGACTTCCGGCATTCCACAAGGGGCGGTTGTCAGCCCCCTGTTGGCAAATCCGTATCTGCACGAGCTTGACGTGGAAATGCGCCAGGCAGGGCTGGTCATGGTGCGTTACGCGGATGACGCCGTGGTGTTATCAGCCGGTGCCTGATAGCCCCAATTTACGACGACGAACTGAGGTGTGGGTATCGCGCCGAGCTATTCATCGGAGAGGATTCCGATGAGCCGCAACGCGTTGTGCTGTTCGGACGGCTTACGGGCGCATGAAGACGCTCTTTCCGCGCGTGACACGACGGCTCGCGCAGCGCGCCGGCACGCCAATCGATTCTGTTGCCTAGAGGGCCAGCTCTCGCGACACAGTCGACATGGCAAGCCCAGCCGCCGCCCGTGGCACGCCCATTGCGCATTAATGAGGCCAAAAAGGAAGGAGAATGGTCATGAGCAGCGATCGTCTGGAAGGACCGGGCAGCACCGATAAGCCGCTCGGCGATGCCGGCAGCGGAGCCAGCGGTGGTGGCTCGCTGGGCAACCAGCCAGGACCGGGCGCCGCCACAGGCGGTGATCCCGCCCAAGGAGTGCGTCAACCAACTTCCGGCGAGGCCGAACAGTCTCCTGCACAACACCGGTCGAAACAGGAAGTCTCACCTGAGTCGGGCAACAGTACCGAGTCGCCCCGCAGAGACGCCGCGCTCAAAAGAGAGTGACGATGACCGATCGCTTCGTCATGTTGGCATTGAAAAGGCTCGCGAACGGCTGCTTCCTTGTTAGGAGCGATCCATCGACATGACGAAGCCAGCGCGGCATCGTCTATTTCGATTCCGCCGGCGGCATCATCGTACGATGCACTGCTGCGTAACCCAGCGGCGCTCGCCGTTTGGCGATCACGACAACGCGTAACAGAACCTCTCGGACCAACGCGACAGGCGCGGCCGCTGCCTGACGGCTTCCAATCAAAACGCTTGAGATGAACATTCTCCATCAGCGAAGGAACGTGGTGTAACGCAATCGATGCACCCGACAAGCGTGATACGCACCAAAGGTTTCTTACCACTCTGGACGGCCGGAGCGGTCTCAACGTCGATGATGTGGCTGGAAATGCTTGCAGCGGCGCTGTTCACCTTCAAGGCGACCAATTCGGCAGTAGAAGTCGCGCTGGTCTCCGCGTGTCGAAGTCTCCCGCTGCTTTTGAGCGGCGCGGTCATGGGCGTCGTCGCCGATGCGATGGATCGCAAGAGAATAGTGCTGCTCGGATTGTTGCTGGCGAGCGCTTCGTCGGCGACAGTAGGAATCTTGTCTTTCCTCGGGGTTCTGTCGACATGGCACCTTTGCGCTGCCGCGCTCGTGAGCGGTGTCGTCTATGCCACCGAGATGCCTGCGCGTCGGCGCATGATCGCAGAGACAGCAGGTTCGGCGATGGCCTCTCGCGCGGTCGCTATCGACAGCATGACCAACTTCGCGACGCGATGCATTGGGCCTCTGCTTGGAGGCCTGATATACGGAGCACTCGGCGTCGCGACATCCTATTTTCTCTCCGCGACGGCGTCGCTTTGCGCCGCGGCGTGCACCTTTCGACTTTCGACCGTGCATGCGCCATCCGGGCGCCTCTCCCTGACGCGGTTCCGCGAGGACCTCAGGGAAGCGTGGCAATACGCGCTCGACAGTAAAACGATCATGGCGCTCTTGATCGTGACGACAATCACGAACTTATGCGGCTATAGCTATAACGTTCTACTGACACCGCTCGGAAGGGACACGTTCGACTTGTCGGCCACGATGATCGGCGTGCTTTCGTCGGCGGAGCCTGCGGGATCTTTTGTCGCGGGCGCGATCATCGGAGGCACTCGCCTGCGAGGGCGTTCCTTTGTCTGGTTGATAGCCGGATCGAGTGTGTTTTTCCTGGCTATTGCGATCGCTGGGTTCGCAAGTTCTTTCCGATGCTCGCTGGCTTCATTGCTCGTCATTCTCTTCATCGGCGGCTTTGGTAGCGCCGCCTACAACATACACCAGACGACTATCGTGATCGAGTCCGTGCCCGGCGTCATGCGCAGTCGTGTGTTCGGTCTGGTCACTGTCGGTATCGGATGCTGGCCGCTCGGAACGCTGCTAGCGGGCCTCTTTGCGACAATACTTGGACCGACGGGAGCCTTGATCGCGCTGGGCGTCACAGGTATCGCCGGCAACAGTGTCCTGACACTTCACGCGGTGAAGGAGAGGTCGCATCGGTAGAAGGGCGAAGGGTCGCTTGTGAGCCAACGCGTCCGCGGAAGGCATGCCGAAAAGCCGCGAAAGCACCATAAAGTAAAGCGAAGGCAGTCCGTAAACAGCATGAAAGCAACGGCTTTCCCATTGGGGAAACCCTTTCGCATCTGTCTACGGAGAATCACAACCATGAAGGTAGTCACCAAACTGGGCCTGGGCTTCGGCATCGTGCTGTCGATGTTGTTCGCGGTGCTCGCCTTCGGTCTCGTCAGCATGTCGCAAATCCAGGCCCGCTTCGATGAAGTCGTCGAAGTCAACAATGCGGAAGCGAAGCTCGCACACGCGCTGAGCCTGTCGGTGAGCGACCGGATGATCGCGCTGCGCAACATCGCGCTCCTGACAGATACCGCCGCAGTCGAGACGGAGAAAGCACGCATCCGCACGCAGGCGCAAGGCTATGCGCAGGCCTACGACGCACTCGGCACGCGCTTCAGGGAAAGCGACCACACCTCTGCAAGCGAGCGCGCCGTTTTCGACAAGCTGCGCGCGAACGAAGCGGCCGCAGCGCCGATCGTCGAAAAGGCGATCTCGCTTGCCGAAGCGCGCGAGCAACAGGCCGCGATTCGTGTGCTGATCGACGAGTTGCGACCCGTGCAGCGCGACTGGATGAGCACCACGAAGGACATGATCGCGCTGCAGGATGAACAGAACGATGTCGCCAACCGCGACGCCGACGCCGCCTACGCCCGCGCCAAGGCGATCATGCTCGCGCTCGGCGCGGCAGCCGTGCTCACCGGCATCGTGGCCGCGCTCGTCATCACGCGCGGTCTCACGCGCGCGCTCGGCGGCGAACCGGGCGAAGCGATGGCACTCGCCGCGCGCATCGCGCAAGGCAATCTGCGCGATGGGATCGCCGTCGACGGCCGCAGCCCCGACAGCCTGATGGTCTCGCTCGAAACGATGCGCGCGCGTCTGAACACGATCGTTCTCGGCATTCAGTCATCGAGCGTGGCGATCGCCGAAGCGGCCAGCGAGATCGCGCAAGGCACCGTCGATCTGTCGAAGCGCAGGGAGTCGCAGGCCGCATCGCTCGAGGAAACGGCGGCGAGCATGGAAGAACTCGCGAGCACCGTCGCGAAGAATGCCGACAACGCCGCCGAGGGCACGCACGCCGCGACGAAAGCTTGCGGCGACGCGACTCAGGGCGGCGACACGGTCAATAATGTGGTCGCGACCATGCGGAGCATCGCGCAGGCTTCGTCGCACATGGCCGACATCATCGGCGTGATCGAAGGCATCGCGTTTCAGACCAATATCCTCGCGCTCAATGCGGCAGTCGAGGCCGCGCGCGCGGGCGATCAGGGCCGCGGCTTCGCGGTCGTCGCCGGCGAAGTGCGCGCACTCGCGCAACGCAGCGCCGTGGCCGCCAAGGAGATCAAGACGCTCATCGACGATTCGAACGCGCGCGTGTCGAACGGCTCGGCGCTCGTCGAGCATGCGGGCGGCACGATCGAAGGGCTGGTCGCGTCCGTGAGTCGTGTGACGGCCATCATGAGCGAGGTGGCGGCGGCATCCGGCGAGCAGCGCATGGGCATCGATCAGGTGAACGTAGCCGTCGCGCAGATGGATGAGGTCACGCAGCAGAACGCGGCGCTTGTCGAACAGGCGTCAGCAGCCGCGCAATCGCTCGCCGAGCAGGCCGAAACGTTGCGTCAGGCGGTCGCGGTGTTTCAAGTCGAGTGAGCCGCGCGGTCCGAGTCGATCCTCGCCAAGCGCGAAGTTCTTGCTGATGCGTCGCGGCCGGCTACGCTGCGGCGCATAGGCAAACCCGAATGCACGGAGATTTGGGTTAATGATTCGGGCGTCAGTCAGCCACGCGTTCGATCGTGGCCTTGAACGCGTGGGCCTTTGCGAGAGCATCCAGACCCGAAACGAGCTTTCCCGGATTGACCAGCGACTTCGAGCGAGCGGTGGAGCTTGTGGTCGATGCGTTGAAGGCCGGTTATCAGCGCAAGGGGCAGTGACCGGCAACCGGTGCGACGGGCGAGCGCCGCCCGCCAAGGATGCCGGGCGCATCCATGGTCTAGCTTTACGCATGCCATATGGACGTCGAATCCAGTGTGACCTTCGGCGAGCTGCAGTTGCCAATTCACGCCTGCGGCGCCTGACGCACGCGAGACGCACTCAGTGCGAGATGCTTTCGAGCGATCTTCCGAGCGTGCGCGGCCCCATCAATCCGATGGACAGCATCACGAGCAGCATCGCGCCCGCGATGAAGCCGAACACGCCGGTCACGCCCGCTTCCTTGAGCACGAACGCGATCACGAACGAACTGAACACCGCCGATAGCCTGCTCCACGAATACACGAAGCCGACGGCGCGGGCGCGGATTGTCGTCGGATAGAGCTCCTGCTGATACGTGTGATAGGTAAAGGAGATGATATTTCCCGCGAGGGTGAGCAACACGCCGAGCGTGACGATCATCACCGCCGCTGATGCCTGACTGAACAGCAGGCCCGCGACGATGTTCACGCCCGCCATGAACACGATCACATGCTTGCGCTCGAAGCGATCGGCGATCCAGTATCCGAGCAAGGGTCCGATAGGCGCGGCGAGCCCGATCACAGTCGTATAGAGCAGGCTCGATGTAACCGTCACGCCCTGCCTGACGAGCAAGGTCGGTACCCAGTTCGCGAATCCGTAGAAGCCGACCGTCTGGAAGATATGAAAGACGATCAGCATCAGCGTGCGCTTGCGATATGGCGGCTTCCACATGTCCGCGAAGCCTGCCTTCCTCGCGATCGGGTCGGACGGGCCCGGCTCGGGCAAGGGCTTTCCGAACTGGAGCGAGACGTTGTCTTCGAGGCGGCGCAGGACTTTATCGGCTTCGTCGATTCTTCCCTTGCTTGCAAGCCAGCGGGGGCTTTCCGGAAGATTGCGCCGGAAATACCACACGAAGAGCGCGCTCACGCCTCCGGCCAATGCGACCCAGCGCCACCCGTCGAGGCCGAACGGCTCGTGCGGCACGAGCAGATACGAAAGAAACGCGACGACCGGCACGGCTGAAAAGCCGACCGCCTGGCACACCGCGAACGCCCTGCCGCGCAGATGCTTCGGCGCAAGCTCGGACAGGTAAGTCCCGATGGTCACGAGTTCCACGCCGATGCCCAGCCCCGACACGAAGCGCCAGAAATTGAGCCAGAGCGCCGTGTCCTGAAACGCCATCACGGTGTTCGCGGCGACGTACCAGAGCAGCGAATACGTGAAGATCGCGCGACGTCCATAGCGGTCCGCTAGAAAGCCGCAAGCGATCGTGCCGATGAAAAGCCCGCAGAACAACGCCGCTATGAAGCTCGCAACGCCCGTCGTGCCGAAGAGGCCCGCGGTAGTCGCGCTCAGGATGCCGCTCTTCACGAGACCCGGCGCGATATAGCCGGTGAAGAGCAGATCGTAGAGCTCGAAAAAGAAGCCGAGGCTCAAGAGAAAGACGAGCTTCCACACCGCGCGCGTCGCGGGAAGCCGGTCGATGCGCGCCGAGATGCCCGCTGTGTCCGCGATTGCGGGCGCATCCGATAGCGCGTGCCCGGCGGCGTCGTGCAGACCCGAGGTGCCCTGCATGATGGCCATTGTCGTCTCCTGTATGTATTTTGATGCCGCATCGTTGGCGGCTCGATCGTGCTCACTTCGTGAAGCGCTGCTGCAACTCCGCGAACGATGCGATGCGGCCCAGAAGCGCGCTCGCCGCGACCGTCGGCGGGCTTGCGAGCCACACCTTCCCCGGCCCGGACCGGCCCGGAAAATTTCGATTGATCGCGCTGATGGTGACTTGCGTTGCCTGTGTCGATGAACCCGGCCCGCAGTTCGCGCACGCGCCGCACGAGGGCTGAAGCAGAATCGCGCCGACGCGCTCGAACGCATCGACGTAGCCTTGCGCGACGCAATAGTCGCGCACGTCCTGCGTGCCGAACTGCAAATAGAGCTTCACATTATCGGGCACACGCAGGCCGCGCTTTGCCGCCCACGCGAGCACGTCGTGATAGTGATCGAAGTCCTCGCGCTTGCCCGCCGTGCATGAACCGCCGTAAGCGATATCGACGCATGGCCGGTCATCGAGTGCGGCAAGCGCGACGCCGTTGCCCGGATCGCCCGGTGCGGCGAGCATCGGCGAGAGACGCGCGCAATCGATCGCGATGACATCGGCGTAGCGGGCGCGTTCATCGCTCTTCATCCACGGCTCGACCGTGAAATCGATGCCGCGACGTTCCTTCAGGAAGCGCACGGTTTCATCGTCGGGTGCGACGATGCCGGTGAAGCCGCCGAGTTCGGCGGTCATGTTGGTGAGCGTCGTGCGCTCGTCCGTGGACAGGCTCGCGATGGCCATGCCCGCGAATTCGAACACCTTGCCGACACCCGCGCCCGCGCGGATGCGCGCATCGGCAAGCAGGTGAAGCACGATGTCCTTCGCCGTCACGCCCGGGGGAATCGGGCCATGCAGTTCGATACGCAACGATTGCGGCACGGTCATGCGCACCGCGCCGGTGACGAACGCGTTCGCCATGTCCGTCGTGCCGACGCCGAACGCGACGCAGCCCAGCGCGCCGCTATGCGGCGTATGCGAATCCGTTCCGACGACGACCTGTCCAGGCAACGCGTACCGCTCGGCCATCATGGCGTGCGAGATGCCTTCCGAGCCTTCGTCGATAGCGCTGTTCGCTTCGTTCAGATAGCCGTGATTGCGCACATCGTAATCGAGCGCGAAAGCGCGATGTGCCTCGGACAATTCGCGCACGTTCGGCAGCAGGCCGTTACGCACATGCAGGTCGCTGCGATGCGAATACGAAAGATGATCCTCGAACGCGAGCATGCTTTGCGAGTCGTGCAGCGTGAGCGGGCGTCCGAACGTCGCGTGCAGCATGTGCGCGGCCATGCCGGTGTAGTACTCGTGGATGAAACGCCAGTCGGCGCGCACGAAAATGCCGTTGCCCGGTTCCAGCGACGCGCTCGTCACATCGGTCGTCAAGGCATGGCGCGCGAGAATCTTTTCGACGAGCGTGCGCGGCGTATCGTCGTTCGATGGTTCGCCGACGCTCACTCGTTGCATGCGCAGCTTTCCATAGCGCAGCAAGCCGCCGCTCTTCAGGATCGCCGCCGCCAACGGATCGCGATCCGCGACGAGTTCGTCGATATCGATCGCCTCGCCGCGCCGGATGCGCTCGATCAATCCGAAGTCCGAAGACGTGAAAAGCCCGAGATTGTCCGCGTTCTGCCGATAGATTCGCTCGAAGCTGCGCGCAATCACGAGGCGAATCCCTGCGTGATATTCGGCGAGCGGGCTATGCTCGCGCGATGAACCCTTGCCGTAACGCGTGCCCGCCACGGTGACCTGAAATCCACCCGAACGCACGTCATCGATGCCAATCGGGTTGCGTCCACCCGCATGAAAGCCAACATACGGACATTGGCCGAGACGCTCGTCGAAACGCGTGAGCACATTGATCGGCGTGATTTCGTCGGTGGATACGTCGTCGCGCAGCGCGCCTGCTTCGTCGAGCGTCAGGTCTTCGCCCGCGAGTTGCCGTTCGACCCTCGCCGGGTCTGCGCAAAGAAACAAGATTCGCCCGCTTGGATCAAGATTGGCCATCGCATTCTCCTCCGATGCCAATCTAGCCGCACGCGCGCGCCTGCACCAAGTGCTCGTTCGGCACAGGGGGCGTCGCGAGACGCGACGTCCGTATTAACCCTCGAATTCGACGAGCGTATCGATGAGCGCCTGCACGGCTTTCAGGCGCGAGGACTTTCGCGGCGCATGCACCTGTAGCCGGCGGCCGCGTCCCCAGCTCTCGCGCAGCGGAACACGCACAAAGTTGCGCGAGCCCGCGAACGCAGAGGCCGCGCTCGTCGGCACGATGCCGATGCCGAGTCCCGCCTCGACCATACGGCATTGCGCGTCGAAGCTGTTGACGGTGACGGTCACGTTGAGCGGCACGCGTGCGGCATCGGCGTGCTCCTTCAACGTCTGATCGAGCGATCCGCCCGCCTGCAACGCGACGAGCGGAAAGCGCGTCACTTCGAGGAAGCTCAAGGCCTCTGCCTGCGCGAGCTCGTGACCGGGCGGCAGGACGACCATCAGCGGGTCCTCGGCGAAGTGCCACGAGTCGAGGCCGGCATGCACCTTTGTGCTCGCCGATATGCCCACGTCCGCGCGATCGTCGAGACAGGCGCGAATCACTTCATCGCTGATTTGTTCCGTCAACGCGATCTCGACGAGCGGATAGCGCGTCTTGAACAGCGTCAGGCGTTCGGGTAAAAAGCCCACGATCGCCGAGGCATTCGCATAGAGACGCACGACGCCCGCGATCTGGCCGCTCATCGACCGCACTTCGCGCGCCATGCCTTCGAGCTGGCCGTGAATGGAGCGCGCGCTCGCATAGGCATGCTGCCCCGCCTCGGTCAGTTGCACGCCCGAAGGCGAGCGAATCAAGAGCGCGACGCCGATGGCCGCTTCCAGATCCGCGATGCGCCTGCTCAACGCCGAGGGCGCAATGTGACTGCGGTTCGCGGCGCGTGCGATCGATCCTTCTTCGACGACCGAGATGAAGAGCTCGAGACTGTAGGGATCGATGCGCATGCGTGTGACAAAAGATGGCTAGTGGCGAAGTATGTCACGGGCCACACAAGAGCGAATTACTGCGTGGCATCGGGCGGGGATGTCGATGCCGCGTTGTTCGCGTCGGCGATCAGCTAAGTTTGAGCTTTTGGGTAACCGCCCGCTTGCGAAGCGGGCGCATACGCTTTTGAACGGCGCGCCGCCGCTTTTAGAAACCCGATCAGCAACGGATGCGGCGCGCCATCACGCGACGAAAGTTCGGGATACCCTTGCATGCCCGCAAAGAACGGATGCTTATCGGCCTCGATGGCAACGGCGATCGAGCCGCTCTCGTCGTGCGCGCTGACGGTCACGCCGAGCGACGCGAGCGGCGCTTCGAGCACCGGATTGAGCCTGTAGCGATGGTTGCAGAGAATGCTCGCCTGCGCGCCGAGCATGGCCGCGATACGCGATCCCGGCACGAGGCTTATTGGCCGCAAGCCTGAGCGATGCAACAACGCGCTATCCTCGCCGACAGGAATCGGCTCGAAGCTGGCGACGCGCGCATCGGCCTGCGCCTCCTTCATGCCGATCTCATCGCTCTTCAACGCGAGCCGCGCGATGGCCGTCGCCATTGACTGCATGCCGAGACACAAACCCACAACCGGAATCGACGCCAGCCAGCCGAAACGCGCGGCCTCGATCTGTCCCGCCACGCGCGCCATGTCCGCGCCGCCCGGCAATAGAATGCCGTGTGCATCGGCTAGCAAAGTTTCTGTGTTGTCGCGGTCGATGTCCTGCGCCGCGATGAAGCGCACGTCGAGATCGAAGCCGAGCGCATCGGCGGCGTCACCGAGGGCGGCGAGCGTCGCGGGGTATTGCTGATGCTGGTCGCACTCCCGGCCTATCAGCGCAATCGTCATGGACGGCCCGCTCGCGCGCGATGCGGCGTCTTCCGTGGATCGCCATCTTCCATAGCGATCCCGATGCGCTTGCAATACCACGCCCGAACCATCTTCGACGAGCTGTGCGCTATCGGCTTCATGAACGACGCGCAACATCTCCACGTCTTCGGTGCATTGCGTAGGAAACGCGTCGAACGATTGCACGAGCAGCACGATATCGCGCGTGCGCGCCAACGCAAAAATCTCATGGCATGGTTCGGCAGTGTCGGGCAGGCCCGTGCGCGTGCGCCAGATCAGACCGCTCGCGACTAACCGCCCATCTGCTGTGACGTGCCGATGCGCATCGGGAAACCGCTGTTCGTCGAAATGCACGCCCTCGCAGCGGAGTTCGGCATTCAAAGTCCGGGCGAACAGCGCGGGAAGGGCGCCGAATTGCGCCGGCTCGGGGGTAGCGTCTTCGATGAGATAGAGCATGGAAGGCCATCCGATAAAAAGAAAAACCCGCGACACGGCACACGTGTCGCGGGCATGGCGTCTGGTGCTTCGGCGCTTCGGACCGCGGCGACAGCGGGTGTGAACGCCGCACACGCGGTCTCGATGCGCCGGCACGCGTCGCGCAGCGTGGGCATCGGACCAGCATACGCGATCCGCACATGGTTCTCCACGCCGAACGCGCTGCCGTGCACCACGCCGACATGCGCCGCTTCCAGCAGATTAGTCGGCGAAGTCGAGATCGGTAGCGATGACATCGCTAGAAGGCGCAGTAGCACCTATCGCGCCCGAGCAGTCCACGAAGGCGTATGACGCGCCAACGGGTGCATCGCAACGCAGGCCGGCATGACCCTGCGTGTCTTCGGTCCGATGGCAGCGCGCAGATCGTCAGAGCAGGCCCGGTCACCGACGAAGTAACTGTGCTGCGCGTGTTGATGAAAAAGCAAAAACAAAGCAGTCGATCTATAATTTTACATAAACCTAAGCTAACCATTGTTCTGTAGTGGTCCTAGCTTAAATTACATATCAATCTTTCTGGAGTTGCTCCCAGTCTTGCGCACGCATCTCGCGCCTTAGCCGACGCTCATCGGCCATCGGCGGCGCGGCTCCAGCGTACGGCTTCGCTGTCGTTGCAATGGGTTGCGGTCGAACTTCCGCTCCTCGGCACGGCGAACGAGTCATGACGACCCACTACGGACGGTCGGAATGGGCGCCATCCAAACGACCGGTTCCAGAGTACAACAGTCATTTCTTTCCTGTCTGGGAGGACCGGCTAGCCCACCCTCGCAACCGTTCTTGAGCGTCGCGTAGTCGTCGAGGTCATAACGCGAGCCTTCCCGCCCGTAGCCTGACTCTTTGACCCCGCCAAACGGCGCGGCCTCGCTCGATACAACACCCTCGTTCGCGCCCACGATCCTTCTGGTCTCCTGGCCTGTGGGATCCGGGATGCATGACTGACCGTTTTTGGGGGCAGGCGCGCCGCGTAATGCCTTTCGCATGCCGTGTTGACTCGGTGGTCTGGACTTGCCGAGGTGGCTGCCGAGTTCGCCTCGGACAAGACAGATACCGGATCTCTAGTGTCCCGAGTTGAAAATTCATTGAATGATGGCGATTGCGTACTAGAGTGTCTGTATGTCACTTGATGCGAGGCGGCAA